>JBAZJM010000101.1:0-13952 GCA_041651315.1 Lentisphaeria bacterium
CAAGAAGGCCAATGCCGCCTTCATGGTCATGGAAATGCAGGAATCGGTCCAGAAGGTCTTCGAGATCGCCCAAATGGTGCCGATGAACGAGATCTTCGCCAGCGTCAAGGAAGCCGACGACTACTTCGACGAAATCCAGCGCCGCGAACGCCAGAAGCAGGGCGGCACTAGCGTGTGACACGCAAGGATGTCGATGCCAACCACGCGAACCCGGTGACTCCGCCTGCCCTCCCTGAATGGTTCTTGGTCTTTCTGGCGTTGCGGCCGGAGCAGATAGAATAAATCGTACAGGCGACGCTTGGGGCTGGAAAATTATGGCTATTGGCACGTCATGAGGCCATTTACCGCCCAGATTTCGTTTTAAGGCAAGGCGATTTCAAAGAATGGTGTCGGTCCGTCTTTTAGCTTCGAAGTGTCGATGGTTATCGCAAGGAAACCGCCGTTCGATTTCGATGGTACGATCTCACGCCTTGCTCCGTCGAAACCAAGCGCCCAAACCTTCAACGCCGGGGATTTTGCACTGCAAAGCTCAAGGTTGAGGATGCCTGTTTTTATGAGTGTGGGCCCCTTGCCAAGCGAGTAAAGCGTGCGCCGGTCTTCAGAAAGTTCCATGCCTGAATTCAAGGCGTCGGTATTGTAGACCAGGAGCAATCGAGAACTTTCCGTCAACGGGTTGCCGTCAAGGGAGATGACTGCAGTTGAAGACGGGACGCTCGACTGGACGCTTTTTATACGGGAGAGAGACCTCCTGACAAGTTGTTCTGAGGCAATGCCTTCGAAATGCGGGGTGACGACGGTCATGGTGTTGTCTCTGCCCTCCAGTATAATCTCGCCGGTCTCGCTGGGTCGCTCCGGTTTTCCTGGGGGAGAAGTCCGTGGCGTTTAAGCCTCGCAATGATATCGGAAATTTTTTGCTTGCCGGCGGAGTCGCTCCCTATGACATCCATCGTGTTGTCTGTCATGGATGTTTTCGCACCACCGGAGGCGTTTATCACAGTAATGGGCCGCGGCTTCACTCCACCCCCGCGAGTCTTTGCGTTGTCATACCAAATGCCGAATTTGCAGATTAGGGCGAAAAGATTTTCAGCGCCTGGTGCCTGGTTCAGATGGCCGTGCTCAAGCAGAAACTTGTCGTCAAACCGAAGTTCGATATAACGCCTGGAAGGACTAACGTCCTGCCGTCCGAAAAGGAATGCGGTTATGACCTGGTTTGCGCGTTCGACAGGATCGCTTCCTGCGTCGAAGGGCTTGATTGGGTTTCTAACGACAAGGCAAACAGGGGCTGCGTGGACCATAAGTCCCTGAAACCCCTGCAAGGCTGAATAGGCGCCGAAGAGAAGTCCCTCCTCATAGCGGGTGCGACTCCAGAAGGCATGTCCATATTCCGAGACGAAGAGGGGCCGGTTGGCATAACGGGTGGAGGCGACATCTCTCCAATAGCCGGCGAGTGTGGCGAAAGAACTGCTTTGGTCGACGACCTGCCCTTTGGAAACCCAAGGCCCTTGTGGATGGGCTTGGTAATTATGCATGGCGATGACCTGAATCCCTGCCCTTGAGACATCGTTCCGGTAGAGCTTGCACATGTCCCAAAGTGTGGTCAACCCTTTATAGCCAATGGCACGTACAGTGTCTTCAAACCATGCGGAAATTTTCGTCTCTATATCGATCATAAAGAGCCCAGCGTCGATACCGTAGGGCGTTGTCTGCAATTGCGCGGAGCCGCTGAAAAGCGGGATGTCCTCAAACTTCATTTCGGACGTAAAATGGGTCGGATCGCCCCACGCCCTGGCCAGCGCGGACGCATCATTGTTGTAGTGTTGCCTCAGCCAAGCCTGCCATTCGCCAACTAACGCCGGATGCAAGCCGTCATTCCAATTTCTCGGCTTGTAGGAATAGAATTCAAGCTCATTGTAGAAGAGCATGATGGCGATGACCGGATCGTCTACCAGCCTGGTTTTGGTGTAGGGATTCATGTGCGTCAGAATCTTCGTGACGCCAAGGCGCCAGTGTTCGCGCGCTTCAGGAAGGGCCATGATGTCCCGCTTGAAGTCCACCCCTTGCATGCTCCAGCCGCTGCCCTTCTTGAACGCGCTCCACGAAGTGACGGCATCGAAGTACATGTAAATGCCGCGTTCCTTCAGGCAGGATACGAAGTAGTCGAAACGATCAAGATTCTCCTCATTGAAGTCAAAGTCTGCCTTCCCTCCCTCCATCAGATAGAAATCGAGAAAGTGCCCTCGGACCATATTGTAGCCTTGTCGGCGTATCGCTTCGACGATGGCCCGTATTTCACCCTTGGTTTTGTATTTAACCAGTTCGCGGTCTCCGAAAGCGCAGGACAGGAAAACGATATTCGCGTCGGGCTTTTTCTCAAAGGCGAAGTTGCCTTCCTTGTTGACGATGACGCGTCCATAGGTTCCGACTGGTTCCGTTGGGATCACGCCGGAGAGGTCAAGGGCGCTGCCTGGCTTAACTACGACAGTGGACATGTCGGCAGCTTTCCATTCAGGCGAATCCTTGGCAATGAAATGTCCGGTTATGGGAAGTGCGTAGGATTCATTTGAAAGTGTCGCGCCAACCACAATCCAGACCGGGGGGCCGCCTGCAGTCTTGAAGGTGACAGATTCCACTTCGACAGGACTGTCCGATATCTTGAACTTCGAGAGAAAGAGTCCGACGTCTGATTTGCCATTGCTTTGGGTGAATGCGACAGCCCCGTTCGGAAGGTTCGCGGGATACCACCAATCCCCGACGTCGCGCTTGTCGCGAATCGGAAACTTGCGGATGGAGGCACCCTTCCTTAATGTAACGGAAACCTCGCCCACTAAATCGTTTTCAACACTCCTTGACCAGCAACAGGCATGGAGGATGTAGAGATAACGAGCCATTGCTCCATTCGTTTTAATCGTGGCCGTTTTTAGATTGATTGCAGGGGTGATCTTCGGACTTGCGAAGGTCAGAACAGATTTTCCTTCATTCTTTGCGGGATCGATGATTTTGAAGGGAACGGCACCGAAAAAGTTATGTTCAACATCGAAGAGAGCTAGGTCGTTGTCTGGTCCTTGGTCAGACCAGCCGCCCTTGCCATCGCCTGCCACATCATCTTTAAATCCCATGTTGGCGGACGTTGAAAAATCACAAAATGTGTCGCTGCGCGTTATTGGGGAAGACGGTGGTGGTGGACGCCTGAAGGAGAAGCTCAAAGTAACCGGTGTGCCTTTGCTTACTTGGATGCGTTGTTTGGCGGGGCTGTTGTGCCAGACGATCACGCAATTTTCACCGGAGAGGCTTAGTGACCGGTCCTTCAAAATGCAGTCCGGGGCCATGGACCAAGCTCCGCCCTTCTCAAAACTTCCGTCGGCAACGGAGGCACCGTCTAGCGAGACGCAGTCGTATAGAACCTGGACCTTTCCCAGTGTCCCGCCACCCAAATTAAGCCAGGGCCCAAGTAAGGACAAACTCACATAGCCATCCTTGGAAGAAACGAACTTCACCCAAGCGTTTCGCCACTCTTTCTCATGGGTGGGGCTTTCGACAACTAGACGCTGATGTCTCGTCGCTGGATCACCCCAATTCTGGTAAGCCGCAACGCTATTGGGGGAATTTTCCAGAACGGTCAAATTGACGCCGCTATCGCCATGGAGTTCTATTCTGGCTAAGTCCATTCCGTCAAGGGCAGTTACCCTCTGGCCGCTTAGAAGTAATGACAGAGCTGCGATGGCCTCACAAAAATGGCGCGTTGGCAACATGAAGTGACCTTTCGGTTATCCCCAACTAGTTTTCAGTCTCAAGTTGTTTTTAGCGGGAGTTTGCTGATACCGGATTTTCATGACCGGCATTCAATGATCTCACCTTCCGGGAACCCACTCTGAGGTGAACACTGTTTTAGAGTTAAACTTCTGGACATGGCCATCGGCAAACGAAAAATTACCCCAAAGATCATGGTTCATGTAAGTTAAGCGGGAGGCGGTATTGTTGGCGCTCCAAGGGCTTATCAGGGTACTGATGTAAAGCCATGTCGCCCCGCTCGGCACCCCCCGAAGTGCCAGATTCGTTATCGAGATATCGCTTCCGCCACCAATTTCCATGATCGTAACCGAGCTTGGGAGAAGGTTGTCGTAGCGCCTTGCCGGCCATGAATACGGCGAGACTAAATCATTGTAGAAGATCCCGCCATGACGGCCTCCATCATGGTAGTCTGACGCACTTTCAACGTAGCTTGTCCAAAAATAGGCGAAATCACTACCGTGAACGAAGCTTCCAGTGTTCATGGATGGGCACACGTAAATTCCGCGCTTTGCAGGCTGTGCCTGGGCATTTAGCAACTCCCAGTTGAAGATGAACCCTCTGTCGCTACTTGGTGGATAACCTTGATAGTCGTCCGCGTATGCGATGATCAACTGTCCGATCTGACGCATATTTCCCGAGCATGCAATAACCATGGCCGATTTCCTGGCCCTGGAGATTGCAGGAAGCAGCATCGCCACCAAAATTGCGATGATGGACACAACCACCAGAAGCTCTATTAAGGTAAATTTGCAGACTCCTCGCATGGGCCTAATCAACCTTCATTGCCCCGTCTTTGATTGTCAGAAAGACAGCAGTGCCTGATGCCGTCATCCCCAAATCGGTAAACTAGGAAAGGATTAGGGACGCATCCTTTTTGGCGGGCACGTGTTTCAATACACGTAGGGGGACGCGTATCTTCAGGCTTTTGGCCGCCATCGTTGTCCGGCCAGCAGGCCGGCGCCCAACAGCAACAATGCTATGGCGGCAGGCTCAGGAATGGCCGCTGTATAATGTTCCAAAATATCAGCGTCCGTCAGTGCCGTCCTATAAACCGCCACCTCGTCGAGGGAACCGGAAAAGTATATTGGACTTGTGCTATTTTGGTAGCCCATGGTCAGTTGCGTGTCTAGTTTGGAAGAGGTGATGGTGGTTAACGCGGGGGTGGGAGACGTCGTGAATCCCGTGTTTATCAATTGGCCGTCCACATAAATGCTGATCGTGTTGGCGGTGCGATTGAGAACCCCCACAACTTGGTGCCAGTAACCGTCACGCACATTCACGGTCGAAGCGATCACACTGCGATACTTGTTTTCGTCGCCGCGGACATCGAAAGAAACCCTGCCGTCGTCATAGAAATAAAGGCCGTATAAGCCTTGGCCGCCGCTGGCGGCTCCGCCAGTAGCATATGCGTACCAGCTCAGCAAGCGCGAATTGGTGGTGGAGGTGGTTTTCATCCACAGCTCCAGCGTCAGGTTGCTGGTGTTGGGTTCAAATGGGGTGCCCTGGCCGGCATTGTCTAGTCGGATGCCCTGAGTGCTGCCATTTAAGGTGACAGCCCGGTTGGCAGCCGAATCGCTGACAATCGCCCCCACCGTGCCCAGGGTGGGCGAATTTACATAGGACGCGGATGACGCCGTGGAACCGAGATTTGCCGCCGCCGTGCCGGTGGTCTCCCCCAGGCGATAATAGGCAATGGGGTTGTCCGCTACGACCGTTTCCATGTACCCGGCCCACGCTGGGACCGAAGTCAGCAACACCGTCAGGGATATTCCTTTGGTCGAACGCATCCACTTGTGTTGTACTGTGCTCATGGGGCATCTCCTTTGGTTGTTATGCGCGGGCATTATGGTGTTTCCCTTGGCGGTTGCCCGTGTCCGCCGAAAATGATGCCAAAGAATAGCGTTAACCACTTTTCCTGATAGTCAGGCTGGTTGGTACCTGGATGTCGACGGGGTCGGTTTGGCGTCCCTGGATGAACCCAATCACCTGGTCGACGTGCGAGGGCAGGGATGTCGCATGAGATGGAGGTGAGCGGCGGATTGTAGTAGGCGCCGAACGCGGTGCCGTCAATGCCGATGATGGCGAGGTCGCGCGGCACGTCGAGGCCGGCTTCAACCACGCCGCGAATGAGTCGGGTGGCGGCATAGTCGGAATAGGCAATGATCGCGGACGGGTGATCGGGCCGGGCGGCGGTCCGGGTGCCCAGGCGGATCAATTCTTCCTGGCTTTGGGTGGCGGTGAGAATGCGGTGGCGGAGGCCATGTCGTTCACAGGCTTCGCGAAAATAGTCTTGCTTGATGTCGTGGTTGGCGGAGCCGGGGGTCGGCGGCGTCTTGTAGGGAGCGTAGGCGATGACGGCGTGGCCTCGGCTTTTGAGGTGGCGGACCGCTTCGTCCATGCCCGGTTCCCACCGGCTGCGGATACAGGACAGCCCGGGGGTATGCACGTTGAGCAACACCAAAGGACTGTGCTGCTCAACGATGGCATCGTACTCGCTGGTGCCGGGAAGGAGGCCGCCGGCGGCGACGATCACGCCGTCGACTTTGCCGCCGAGCAGGAGCATGGAAATGGCGTCGCGTTCCTTTTTGAGATCCCATTCGGTCACCGAAATGATCAAGTGGTAGCCCTTGGCGTCGGCCTCGTGGAGGATGGCGGCGGCCATCTCCGAGTAGTAGGGCGTATTGATGTCTCCGCAGATAAAGCCGAGGGACTGGGTCTTGCCCTGCCGGGTGGCGCGCGCCGAGAAGGACGGATGGTAGTGAAGTTCCTCTCCCGCCTTGAGCACCCGTTGGCGGGTGGCGGCGGAGATGCGAAATTCGCCGCCGCGTCCACTCATCACCCACTGGGCAGTGCTGCGGCTGACGTTCGCCTTTTTTGCGATGTCGTCTAGGGTTGCCTTCATGTTTCCACTTCTAGTTATGCTATATGCTGGTGCTATATCGATATTAGCAATGTAGCGCGAAGCACCCCCTGCGCAAGTGTGAGGGCAAAACTTTTTTTGGGGGGGCGATGCCGGCGGGCGTTGCCCCTGCGCTTCAGCCGCGCGCCGCTCAGGGGGTGCGCCGGGCGAGGGTGACCAGGTCGATGTTGCAGGTGTAGGTCAGCTCCTGGCGGAGCGGGGTGAACCCGGTGTCGGCGAGCAGCCGGTTGAACTCCGCCGCCGGCCAGAAATGCATGGTGCCGGCGCTTTGGAAACGGGCCAGGCGCGCGTTCCACCAGCCGACCGCCAGCAGGTGCCGCAGGGTGCGGAGGCCGCGCCACAGCCCCTGCAGGCGCAGGATCTCCGCCGCGGTCTCGCGCAGCGGGATGGCGCGGGTCATGTTGGCGATCAGCAGCCGGCCGCCGGGCTTGAGGATGCGGTGGAATTCGGCCAGGGTGGCGGCCGGGTTGCCGACGGCGTACAGGGCATGGATGCAGGCGACCGCGTCAAAGGCGCCGGTGGCGAAGGGCAGGGGGCGGTCCAGGTCGGCGGTGACAATGCGGAAGCCGGGCGGCGTCAGGGTGCCGCTCTTGTCCGCGGCGCGGTCAAGCATGGCGCCGGCGCGGTCGAGGGCGGTGACCCGGTAGCGGGGGGCCAGGCGCACCGACAGGTTGCCGGTGCCGCAGGCGGCATCGAGCACGGCGGCCCCGGCCGGCAAGCCGTCGTGGAGCAGCGCCTCCAGCCGGTCCATCAGCGTGTTGTAGAGCGGATAATGCTCGGTCAGCCGGTCATAGACGGCGGCGTACCGTTCCCAAAGCCGGACGGCGGCGGAATCGGGGGCGTGGTTGGGCATGGCGGGGGGGCGTGAAAATACCGGGGCGGTTGATATGTTGGCAATAATCTAACGCATGATGCGTGAGGCGTGACCCGTAAACCGTGAAAGGCATAACGATGTGCGTCCCCTTCAGGGACGAATGCTGTTAATATCGATTTTCCCAGGGTCATTCGACCCTGGGCTGGACAGGTCAGTCCCCGTTGGGGACAAGGCCGGGAAAATGCAACCGTACATGAATGATTCAGGCTAAATGACTGGCTCCTGATGACTGATCACTGGTTACTGATCACTAAATGACTGGCTCCTGATCACCGCCCCTCGTCCCCCCAAAGAGGTTGTTGCACATGTCCTCCCCCACCGTCTCCCCAGTGCCGCCGCCGGCCCCCTTCGGCGCCGTGCCGTCGCCGCGCCAGCTGGCCTGGCACCGTCTGGAATATTACGGCTTCATCCATTTCACCACCAACACCTTCACCGGGCGTGAATGGGGATTGGGCGACGAATCGCCGGCCATCTTCAACCCCGCCGCCTGCGATCCGCGGCAGTGGGCGCGGCTGGCCCGCGAGGGCGGCATGCGGGGGCTGATCCTCACCTGCAAGCACCACGACGGCTTCTGCCTGTGGCCGAGCCGGCATACGGCGCATTCCGTGAAGGCCAGTCCGTGGAAAAACGGCGGCGGCGACCTGGTGCGCGAGCTGGCGGAGGCCTGCGCCGCCGAGGGGCTGAAGTTCGGCGTCTATCTCTCGCCCTGGGACCGGAACCATGCCCAGTACGGCCGGCCGGAATACATCACTTACTACCGCAATCAGTTGCGTGAGTTGCTGACCCAGTACGGGCCGATTTTCGAGGTCTGGTTCGACGGCGCCAACGGCGGCGACGGTTGGTACGGCGGCGCCAACGAGAAGCGCCAGATCGACAACGCCACCTACTACGACTGGCCCGCCACCACGGCCCTGGTGCGGGACCTGCAGCCGGACGCGGTGATGTTCAGCGACGCCGGCCCCGACATGCGCTGGGTCGGCAATGAGCGCGGCGAGGCCGCCGAGACCACCTGGTACACCTTCAAGATGGCCGGACGCTATCCGGGCTGCCCGGTGCACGATGACCTGGGATGCGGCCATGAGGACGGCACCGACTGGCTGCCGCCGGAGGTCGATGTCTCCATCCGCCCCGGCTGGTTCTGGCATGAGCAGGAAAACGGGCGGGTGCGCTCCCCCGCGAACCTGATGAAGCTGTGGCTGCAGTCGGTCGGGCGCGGCACCACCCTGCTGCTCAATCTGCCGCCGGACCGGCGCGGACTGGTCCATGAGACGGACGCCGCCAACCTGCTGGCGTTCAAAAAAATCCGCGACCTGACCTTTGCCCGCAACCTGGCGGCGGCGGCGGTCCTGGAAGCCGCCAATGTCCGCGGCGGTGATGCCGCCGCCTACGGTCCCGCCCGGCTGCTGGACGGTGATCCGGAGACGTACTGGGCCGCCGATGACGGGGTCTGCCAGGCAGAACTGGTGGTGACCTTTCCCACGCCGCAGGCGGTCAATCATGTGCTGTTTGGCGAGGCGATCCAGCTTGGCCAGCGCGTGCGCGGCTGGGTGCTGGAGGCGGCAACCGCCGGCGGCGGCTGGCAGGCGGTGGCCGGCGGCACCACGGCGGGGTACAAACGGGCCGAACGCTTCAACACCGTCACTGCGGCGCGCTGGCGGCTGCGGATCACCGACGCCAAGGCGTGCCCGTGCCTGCGCGAGTTCGGGCTTTATCACGGGCCGGTTCCGGTGGAGGATCCGGTGCTGGCCCGCGACGCCGCCGGGCGGGTCACCGTTTCGGCGGCCGGCCTGGTGGTCCGGGTCACCACCGACGGCAGCGCGCCCACCCTGGCCGCGCCACGCTATGCCGCGCCGCTCGACCTGCCCGCCGGCGGCACGGTGCGCGCCGCGATTCTGCCGGAGGACAATCCCGAGGGGCTGTTCGTGGGCGGCGCCGCCGAAGCCGCGGCCTGCTTCGGCCTGGCCAAGGCCGGCTGGCGCATTCTCGGCTGCGACAGCTTCGGACCGCCGTGCCCGCCGGAGAACATCCTCACCGACGACGCCGCCATCTGGCACACGCCATGGGAGGGACCGATCACCGGCCACCCGCACTGGATCGCCGTCGACCTGGGACGGGAGGCGGTAGTGGCCGGCTTCATCTACCGGCCGCGCGTCGAAGCCATCTCCCATGGCACCGTCGACCGCTGGGAGTTCTACGTCAGCGCCGACGGCGTGGCCTGGGGCGCCCCGGCCGCCGCCGGCCGCTTTGACAACATGCTGGCCAATCCGGTTGAGCAGACCGTGCGATTGCCGCAACCGGTGCGGGGACGCTGCGTCAAGTTCGTCAGCCTCTCCGCCGCCGACGGCAAACCCTACTGCGCCATGGCCGGGCTGGAAGTGCTGGCGTGACCCGTGAGGCGTGACCCGTGAGGCGTGACGCGTGATGTCGGAATCGGAATCGGTATCGGTATCGGGATCGGGATCGGGATCGAATGGCCTTTGGGGATTGATGATGCCAGGGGACAGATGCCAGGGGACAGGGAGTTTTGATCGATACCGGACTCAGCGGCGCGGCATAACTCAACTGCTTTTGTTTCCTGCGCCGGCAGGCGCCTTGGAGTGACGGCGGGTGCTCACGCCGCCCTCCTATCGGCCGGCTGCGACGGCCGCTCCCCCAAAGCCCCGCCATTCGAGCCGCGCACGTCAGTAAGCGGTCATTCCTACCAGGGCGGCGTCGAAGCCGCCGGCACTCCGATGGAGGCTGCCGCCTCAGGATCATCCAGCGGCGGGTGAAATGGGGCGGCCGCCGCCTCTGCCGGCCTACACCAGCCCCATCTGGTCGACCTTGTACTTGAGGATGCGGCGGGTGGTCTGCAGCAGCACGGCGGCCTGGGACAGGTTGCCGTTGCTGGCCTCGACCGCCTGCCGGATGAGCTTCTGTTCGACCTTGCGCAGTTCCGTTTCCAGGGAGATCGGAAAGGCCGGCGCGGCTTCCGCCGCCGGCGCGGGTGCGGCAACCAGCAGCGGGGGGACGGCGGCCGCCGCCGGGCCCGCCTTGCCGCCGCGGATCTCGGCCGGCAGATGTTCCGGCAACAGCAGCGAGGCGTCCCGGTAGAGCACCATCGCCCGCTCAATGACGTTGCGGAGTTCGCGCACGTTGCCCGGCCAGGCATAGCTTTCCAGCAGCCCGACGGTGGCGGGCAGCAGGTCGCGGATGCCGGAGCGGCATTCGCGGCGGAAATGCTCCACGTAATGGCCGGCCAGCAGCGCGACATCCTCCCGGCGTTCGCGCAGCGGCGGGATGGTCACCGGCAGCACGTTGATGCGGAAGTAGAGGTCCTCGCGGAACCAGCCTTCCCGGACCCCTTTCTGCAGGTCGCGGTTGGTGGCGCCGGCGATGCGCACGTTGGCGTGCAGCACGGTGCGCCCGCCGACCCGCATGTACTCGTGGTCCTGCAAAAAACGCAGCAGCTTGCTCTGCATGGCCGGCGGCATCTCGCCGATCTCGTCCAGGAACAGGGTGCCGCCGTCGGCCAGCTCGACCCGGCCGTGGCGCCGCTCGCTGGCGCCGGTGAAGCTGCCCTTTTCATGGCCGAACAACTCGCTCTCCAGCAGCGCCTCGGGAATGGCCGCGCAGTGGATCGGGATGAACGGGCCCTCGCGCCGCGGGCTGACCGCGTGCAGCAGCCGCGCCAGCAGCTCCTTGCCGGTGCCGCTCTCGCCGTAGAACATCACGGTGGTGTCGGGCGCCTCGGCGGCGCGGCGCACCAGCGCCAGCGTCTCCAGCCACGCCGGCGACTGCCCGACCACCTGCCGGATGTCGTACCAGCGGTCCATCTCGCTGGACAGCGCGCTCAGTTCCGCGGACTTGCCGCGCTCGTGCAACACCCGCTCGACCGCCATCTTGATCTCGCTGACGTCGAACGGCTTGGTCAGGTAATGACTGGCCCCGCCCTGCACCGCCTCGACCACCTTGCCGATCTCCTGCACCGCGCTGAGCACGATGATCGGCAGCTGGGCGTCCACCGCCTTGAGCCGCGGCAGCAGGTCGAGCCCGGACATGTCCGGCAGCATCATGTCCACAATGGCCACGTCCGGGCTTTCCTCCTCGGCGGCCTGGGCGCCCGCCGCACCGTCGGCGGCCAGGATGACCCGGAACTGCTTCTTGAACACCGCGTCCAGCGAAAAGCGCACATTCGGTTCGTCGTCGACGATGAGCAGGGTCTTCATGCTCGCGGCACCCGCCTTTCCAGCCAGGGGAGGGGACACGTCCTAATGCTCGGCAATGTAACCCCAAACGTCGCCGCGGAAAGAGCCCGCCGGCGGGGCGGAAAACCACGGACTGACACGGACGGGCACGGACCAACACGGACGGCCCCGCCTTGATAATGTTGGGAACCCCCTTTTCCCAAAGGGTGGCCCCAACATCATCCGACAAACCTGTCATGCACCCAGCCGGCTGGCTGGGAACGGTGATTCCGCCGGTTGCGGCTATACTATACGGGAAGTTAATACGGAGGTTGCGGATGCCCCGGGAATTTAATGTTGTAATTGAGCAGGACGAGGACGGCTACTTCGTCGCTTCCGTGCCGGCCTTGCGCGGGTGTCATACGCAGGCCAGGTCGCTTGATGTCCTGATGAAGCGGATTCAGGAAGCCATCGTGTTGTGTTTGGAGGTTGAAAAACCGGTTTCCAACCGGTTCATCGGCGTCCAACGTGTCGCCGTCATGGCATGAGCACGGTGCCCGCACTCAGTGGTGCCCAAGTCGTCAAGTTGTTGCGACGGCTCGGGTTTGATGTTATCCGGATCAAGGGCAGCCACCATTTTCTGCGGCATCCCGATGGGTGATGCACCGTTGTTCCTGTCCACCGGGGTGAGACCATTGGTCGTGGCCTTCTGGCCCAGATCCTCCGGGATTGCGAACTCACCTGGGACGAATTGCAGCACGAACGTTGAACCAGATCCGTCATTCGGGCCCTGTGTTCTTCGTGCTTTCATGGTGAAGGGAAAGGGTGCTCTTCCCGCGTTCCGCAGTCCCGGCTCCGCCGGGTCGCCCGGGGACTCGCTCTGTACCCCCACCTCTTGAGGAAAGGCGGTTCCCAAACCCTCCGTCAAACCTGTTTGTGCTTTTTGCGGATTCCGCAGGCCGCTCCAACTGCCCCAATCGTAAGCCCGTCGCCCCAGGCGGCCTGCGGAATCCGCAAAAACGTACAAAAGTTTTGGGAAGGGGTGTGGGGATCACCCTTTTTCAAAAGGGTGGCCCCATGCTTCACGGCACCGTGGCGGTTTGGGTGGCGCGCCAGAGGTGGAGTTGGCCGTAGTCGACGTCGTCGCCGAGGCGTTCCTTGACCGCCTTGAGGCCGGCGGCGGCGGGGATGTCGGCGAAGGCGGCGTCCAGGCGGGCGGCGAGTTCCGGGGGGATGAGACGGTCCAGTTCCAGCTCGGCGCCGTTGATGGCGGCGCGGGTCAGGTGCTGGTAAATGGTGTTTGGGGTGAGCTTGCGGAGGCGGGCGATGGCGGGCACGTCCATGCCGTCTCGGAAGAGGCGCAGCGATTCCTCGGCGGTGTCGTTGAGCGTGGCGTCCGCGGGGGTGGCGGGGGGCGGCGGCGTCCAGGTGGCGGTGGGGAACTCCAGCTGCGGATGGCTTTCCAAAAACTCCGCAATGGCGGCGGTAAAGGGGTCGGCGAACTCCGCGAGTTTTTGGCGGCCGACCCCGGGAATGCGGCCGAAGGCGTCGTCGGTGAGCGGATAGACGCGGGCCATTTCGCGGAGGGTGGCATCGGAAAAGATGACATAGGCGGGGACATTGCGGGCGTCGGCCAGCTGGCGGCGGAGGGTGCGGAGGGTGTCGAAGAGCGCCTCGTCGCAGGCGATTTCGCCGGCCCGGTGGCGGCGGCCGCTGTCGGCGGTGGCGGCGGGGATGAGCGGCCGGGTGAGGGTGACCGGGCGGCGTTCGCGCAGGGTGTCCAGGCCGGCGGCGGTCAGGCTGAGGGTGCCGAAGGCGTCGGCGCTCTGTTCCAGCAGACCGAGGCGGACCAGTTCGCGGCCGGTGGCCTGCCACTGGGGGCGGGGCAGGTCGTCGCCGATGCCGTAGGTGGAGAGGCGGTCGTGGCCCCAGCGGCGGATCTTGTCGGTGTCGGCGCCGGTGAGCACTTCGACAATGTGGTTGAGGCCGACGCTGAAGTTGGGGGAGGCCTCGCGGAGGCGGTAGACGCAGGAGAGCAGTTTCTGGGCGGCCAGGGTGCCGTCATAGGTTTCGCGGGGGGAGAGGCAGTTGTCGCAGCCGTCGCAGGCGGCGGCCGCGCCGGTTTCGCCGAAATAGCGCAGGAGATGGGAACGGCGGCAGCCGTTCTCTTCGGCATAGGCAACAATCTGGCGGAGCTGGTCGC
>JBAZJM010000102.1:0-13883 GCA_041651315.1 Lentisphaeria bacterium
AACGGCTCGCCCAGCTCGCAAAAGCGGAAGCCGCCGCCCAGTCCCGCAACCGCCTCGCCTTTCGCGTTCGTGTACCCCTGCGCCACCCGCCGCACCCGCTCGGCGGTGATCTCGCGGGAAACTTTCGGCTCCATCTCGATTAGAATAAAACGGCGCGCAAGCTCGTTTGGAGACGCGGCATTCAACTTGACAACGGTATGTCCAGTGGAACCTGATCCGGCAAAGGAATCCATAATTATATCGCCAGGCAGTGTCGCCAATTTTATTACTCTTTCGATAAGGCGTGTCGGTTTCGGATTATCAAATATGGCTGCTCCAAAAAGGTCTTTTAATTCAGCGCCGCCTTCGTCTGTGGTGCCCGATTCCTGGTGATCCCAAATGTCGACAGGCACAAGACCACCACCATCTACTTTGGGGAAAATTTTCAGTCGTGGATATTTTCCAGAACCACCCTTACCCCACCAAAGAAAGTTTTCTGCTACATGCCGCTTATGCTCCTCGATTTCAAATTTCCAAGCATGAGTCGGGTGGTCTATAGTTTTTCCTGTAATGGGGTTCTGAATTGGATATACCAAATTGGGGCGCTGTGCCTTGGTCGCAGGATTTACATATGAAGCACTTGTCCAAGGCCCTCGCGGATCATTATCGGGATTCTTGTAAATTGAATCCGACTTGGCAGTTCGGGCCTCTCGAAGAAACGACACAGCGTCACTTTTTCGGTAGACATGAATTGTGTCTTTTACCGAATAGAAAAGCTTGGCATTGTTGCTTCGTGTATAGCGCTTCTCCCACGCAATTGTGGCAAGGCAATTCGGCGCACCGAAAATCTCGTCCATCATCATGCGACATGTAGCTGTTTCGGTGTCATCAAGGTTCACAAAAATCAACCCATCCCCCCGCAGGAACTGCCGAAGCAGTGCCAATCGCGGGTACATCATGCAGAGCCAGCGGTCGTGGCGGTCGAGGGTTTCGCCTTCCTTGCCGACCGTTTTGCCGAGCCATTCCCGGATGACGGGGCTGTTGACGTTGTCGTTGTACGCCCAGCCCTCGTTGCCGGTGTTGTACGGCGGGTCGATGTAGATGCACTTGACCTGGCCGGCGTAATAGGGCAGCAGCGCCTTGAGCGCGACCAGGTTGTCGCCCTGGACGATGAGGTTGCCGTTGCCCGGTTCGCCGCAGGCCAGTTCCGGCACGTCCTTCAGCAGATGAAACGGCACTTTCAGGTGGTGGTTCACCACCGCCTCTTTCCCGATCCAGTTCAACGTCGGCATAACGGAAGCGCCCCCCGCGGCGCCAGCAGGTCAGAACACGTTTTCAGCAAAGTCATTTTCTCACAGAGGCACGGAGACACAGAGAAACGAACGTTGACGTGAACGTGATCTCCGTGAGTTTTCCGGCTACTATAAACGATGAGGGCAATGGTCGGCGGAGTCCGCAACCAGCAAGCTCCAGGCACAAACAAAACCGCGGATGGTCGACGTTTGTCGTCCATCCGCGGTATGACGTGTCCGCACGACACAGGGGGGGACGGCCCGGCGTCAGGGCCGGATGCCGGCCTGGAGTTCCATCAGGCGGGTTTTGAGCAGGGCCGACCAGTAGTCGAAGGAGTTCTTGACGGCGTTCCATTGGTCGAACTTGTCGAACTTGCCGGTGAACTTGTCGCCGACCCGTTTGCTGACGGCGGCGGCCAGGCGCTCGCCGGTCACCGAGTCCAGGGCCTCAAACTCGATGCTGCATGAGCCGACGCCGGTGCCGGCGCCGGTGAGGCCCGACTTGAGGATGCTGACGGCCAGGCCGATGGGCACCACCGAGGAGACGGTGTCCAGGAGCACCATGCTGCCCTGGGCGTCGGTGATGGCGATGCGGAAGCGCATGACGCCCGGGCCGGGCTGATTGACAAAGGTGAAAGAACCCTTGAGCTCATCACGAATGCTGGCGTCGAGATAATTGACCAAGCTTTGCCGGGTTTCCGGGGAAGCGTCCATGAACGCGCTGCCTTGGGCGGCATAGATTTTGATGGGATCCATCTGGATGGCGTTGTAGCGGGCGAAATTGGTCCGGGGATTGATGTAGACCAGCAGGGTCTGCCCTTCTTTGCCCTCCTTAAGCTGCGGGTAGTTTTGGAGGAAGCCGGAGGTGTCGACGGAGCGGGCCCGGTGGGTGCCCTGGCAGCCGGTGAGCAGACCGGCGGCGAGGACGACGGCGCCGGCCTTCAGGATAGTTTGGCGGGTGATGGTGATCATGGGGCGGACCTCCTGGGTTGGGTTGGGGTTGGGCGGGGGCAAACCGAAACGGGAAAGGGTGGCCGGCTAGCCGAAGGCGGGGGGCTGGCCGGTGGAGGAGAGCACGGCGCGCCACAGTTCGCCCTCCAGGTCGAGGCGCTTGCCGCCGGCGGCGATGACCTCGATCGGCACATGCACGAACTGGCCGTTGAGGAAGCTGATCACCAGGCCGGTCCGGCCGGACATCGCGGCATGGACGGCGTGGCGGCCCATCCGGTCGCACAGCAGGGCATCCTCCGTGTTGGCGGGGCAACCGCGAATCTGATAGCTGGGATCGAAGTAGCGCATGGTCATCTCGAGGTTCCGGGCCTTGAAGTGCGCACCGATCGCATCCCGCAAAAAGTGGCCGATGTCCGCCAGTTTTGGATTGCCCGAGGCGTCTTTTTCCTGGCTCTTCCCGAGCAGGTCCTGCCCGGCGCCCTCCGCCACCACGATGACGGCGTGGTTTTTGTCTTGCAGGCGTCGTTCCAGGGCGGCCAGCAAGCCGCCCGCCCCGTCCAGGGCGAAGGCCTGTTCGGGCACCAGGCAGAAGTTCACGTCCTGGCTGGCCACGGTGGCGGCCGCCGCGATGAAGCCGGCGTGGCGTCCCATCAGTTTTACCAGGGACACGCCGTTGTCGACGCTGCGCGCCTCGGTATGCGCGCTGGCAATCACCCGCACCGCCTCGTCCACCGCGGTGCCAAAGCCGAAGGTGCGGGTCACGAAACGCACGTCGTTGTCGATGGTCTTGGGAATGCCGACCACGGCGAGCGCGTGGCCACGTTTCACCGCCTCCTGGTAGAGGGCGTTGCCGCCGCGCTGCGTGCCGTCGCCGCCGATGGTGAAGAGGATGTTCACTTTTTGCCCGATGAGGAAATCCACGGCGACCGCCGGATCGACCGGTCCGCGCGAGGTGCCCAACAGGGTGCCGCCCTTGTGGTGGATTTCCTCGACCAGATCCTCCGTGAGCGGGATGGGCGCCTTGCCGCGGGCGGGGTCGAGCCCGCGGTAGCCGCCGCGGATGCCGAGCACGGAGGTCACGCCGTAGCCGCGGGTCAACTCGCGTACCACCGAGCGGATGACGTTGTTGAGTCCGGGGCACAGTCCGCCGCAGGTCACGATGGCGGCGTGCGTCGTGGCCGGATCAAAAAACAGCTTCGCCCGCGGTCCGGCTTTCTCAAACAGCACAAGTTCTGCCGGCACCGTCCCGTCCGGCCACTGGATGTCCGCCGGGACGAGGATCTCGGAAACGCCGCCTGACGCCAGCGGGGAGTTGAACGCGGCGTCGCCGAGGGTCGTAATGGTCATGGTTTTCATGGGAGAGAAGTGTAGCCTTGGGAAAGCGGGATGGCAAAGGCAAAACCGATTGGTGGACAAGCACAAAAATGCGTTCCGCAGGTGGAATTATAACAGCCTGCCATGCGGTGCCAACAGGACGACGACCGAATGGGCCTCCGCCCGGTAGGCCAGCCCGGGGATGACCGGGGAGTCGCACCACGGGACGATGTCGTCGGGGGAGTCCAGGGCGGTGTCGATCCAGCGCCGCCAGGGTGCCGCGGCGGTCCCGCCGGTGGGCGGTAGCGCGAACTCCAGCGGTTCGCGATAGGCGTTCATGATGATGTGGAACATCAATCGTTCCCGCGGCATCCGCACCGAGAACGCCAGGCTGTGCGACTGTTCGCCCCAGTCCGGCTGGCGCAGGCGGACGCCGTGCCAGGCGCCGTCCGTTTCCCGGATGATCCGGTTCAGGCTCAGGCGCTGGCGTTCGTGCTCGGTGTCGCGCCGGCGCCGGCGGGCGGTCAGCAGGGTGAAAAAGCGCCGCACGTCGGCATGCCGGGTGAGCAGCGTCCAGTCGAACCAACTGGTGGCGTTGTCCTGGCAATAGGCGTTGTTGTTGCCGCCCTGGGTGCGGCGGATCTCATCGCCCATCACGATCATGGGCACGCCCAGGGAGAGCAGGGTGGCGGCCAGGAAATTTTTGACCTGGCGGTTGCGGAGCCGTTCCACGGCGGGATCGTCGCTGGGGCCTTCGCCGCCGCAATTCCAGCTCCGGTTGTCATCGCTACCGTCGCGGTTGCCTTCGCCGTTGGCGTCGTTGTGCTTGCCGTTGTAGGAGACGAGATCGTTGAGGGTGAAACCGTCATGGCAGGTCACGAAGTTGACGCTTTGTTCCGGCTCGCGTTCCTTGTGGGCGTAGATTTCCGGGCTGCCGATCATGCGGTCGGCGAAGCGTTTGGGCGAGCCGCCGGCGTTGCGGAAAAAATCGCGGGTGTCGTCGCGGAAGCACCCGTTCCATTCCTTCCAACTGTCGCCGGCAAAACTGCCCACCTGGTAGAGGCCGGCGGCATCCCACGCCTCGGCGATCAGCTTGGTGCCGGCCAGCAGCGGGTCCGACTCGATGTCCCACAGCACCGGCGGGTTGGGTAGCACCCGCCCCGTGCCGTCGCGGGCAAGGATGGAGGCGAGGTCGAAGCGGAAGCCGTCCACATGCATCTCCCCGGCCCAGTAGCGGAGGCTGTCCAAGATCATCCGGCGGACGATCGGATGGTTGGCGTTGAGGGTGTTGCCGGTGCCGCTGTAGTTGGCGCAATGCGAACGATCCGCCTCCAGCATGTAATAGGCGTCATTTTCCAGGCCGCGGAAGCACAGGGTCGGCCCGTTCTCGGCGCCCTCGGCGGTGTGATTGAACACGACGTCGAGAATGACCTCAATGCCGGCCCGGTGGAGTGCCTTGACCAGGTCGCGGAATTCATCCAGCGGCCCCAGCGGGTCCTGGCGCGAACTGTAGGCCTGGTGCGGTGCGAAAAAGGACACTGGCGTGTAGCCCCAGTAATTCACCCGCCCCGGCGGTGCATCTTGGGGGTCGAACTGAAAGACCGGCAGCAGTTCGACCGCGGTGATCCCGATCTCCTGGAGATAGGGGATTTTCTCGATCAGACCGGCGTAGGTGCCGCGCCGCGCTTCCGCGACGCCGGAACTGGGATGGCGGGTGAAGCCGCGCACATGCATTTCGTAAATGACAGTCTGGGCCGAGGGCCGGTGCAGGCGCATGTCGCCTTCCCAGTCATACGCGCCCAGATCCGCCACCACGCTTTTCATGGCGGTGGCGGCATTGTCGCCGGGCTGCGCGGCTGCTTGGCGGTTGTAGGCCGCAGGCATCGCGACTCCGCGGCCGTACGGATCCAGCAGCAGTTTATCTGGATCGAAGCGCATGCCCGGCGCCGGTGCGGCGGGGCCGTGCACGCGGTAACCGTAGAGCTGGCCCGCCTTCACGCCCGGCACGAAGACGTGCCAGTAGTGGTAGTTGCGGACGGCTGGATCCAGTTCGATGCGCCGGCTGGGCCGGCCCGTGTCCGCCCGGTCAAAGAACAGCAACTCGATCCGGGTGGCGGAGCGGGAGTACAGGCTGAAATTCACGCCGCCGTCCCGCAGGGTGGCGCCCAGCGGATGGCTGCTGCCGATTTTTACGGGCGTGAATTTCATGGTGCTCAATATGCTTACGGTTTTTCGACCGAAATGGCCACGGCCGTCGTCGTGCGAATCACGACCTCCGAGCCCACGGTCTGCTTGGTCAGGTCCGCATCCTTGCGGACCTTGTAGGTCTTGCTGGTGCCGTCGGGAAACAGGAGGGTGGCTTTCTGGTGTTTCACGTCAATGGACTTGACCTTGGCGGTGATTTCCTCCGTGTCGGCCATCACGACGCCGGGTTTCTCCCCCAGTGGCGCCACGGCCACCACGGTGGCGGCACTGTTCCCTGACGTTTCCCCGGGCTTGCGCACGAAGACGACGAGCTGTTCCGCCATGGTGGCCTTGACCTGGTCGCCCACTTCGATCTGCGCGAAATTGGCCACCTCCGGGCCGGCGGTGAAGGTCGTTTTGGCGCCATCCGGATCGACCAGCGTCAGCTTGCGGGCGGCCTTGTCAATGCCCGTGACCGTGGCGGTTTGCGTGTAGGTGTCCACCGTGACCTTGCCCGGCACGCCGGGCTGAATCGTGGTCTGGTGGCGGTGTTCGCCCTTGGGTTTGCTGCAGCAGGAGGCGAGGATCATCGCGCTCATGAGGGCAACGGCGACGAGGGGGAGCGGGTGGGGGATTTTCATGGTGGTGCTCTCTTTTTTGGGTTGCGGGCGGTGGTTGTGTGTGGTTCTGGCTGTTTTTCGTGTCCACCGGGGCCTGCGATCGCCCGTTGGTTGACGCGTGTGCGGACCTCATCCGTCAAATTCTGATCGTGCACAGCGGCAGGCAACCTGCCTGCTACTTCAGGGGTTCAATTCCTCCCGGCCGCCAGCTCTGGTTGAACCAGGGTTCAAGCGGGCCATAGAGGCGCAGGATGGTGTTCCACCCCGTGCCGGGAACGGTTTGGATCCAATTCTTCTCTTTTCCGGCCGGCGCCACCGGGCCGAAATAGACATCGACAGAGCCGTCGGCATTGACGAGCAGGCCGGCGTTTTGGCTGCTGACGCTGGGGAAACGCTGGTCGGTTTGGATCATCGACCGCGTCTGGTTGCTGTAGAGGATGACCGACCAAAAGTCTTTGACCGGAATATGGGGGGGCAGATGCAGCCGGTAGTGCTTGCCGCCATCAAGCGGGAGCCCCTTGGCGTCGCGCGCGGTCCAGGCGTACTGCGAGCCGCGGCCGACCATCTTCTCCTCCATGGCCGGCGTCACGCCGGTCGCCATGAAATAGTAGAAGATGTAGCCGTCGAGGTTCAGCACGCCGGGCTGGGTCTGGAACTTGTAACCGCCGATGAACGGCAGCTGCCAGTGACTGTCGCGGTAGTAATAAGCTTCCGGTTGACGGGTGTGGAACGCGATGGTGCGGGCCGTGGCATCGCCCACCGCCGCGGCCTCGGTGAGGATTTTCCGCATCCGCGCATCGGGCGCAAACGGCTTGCCCTTCTGGATGCCAATGGATGCGAAATAGCCCAGCCGGACCTGGTCGAGCGACTCGCTGGGTTCTTCCTGCACGGCCTGGTTGAGCAATTCCCAAAACGGGTAGTCGGCCGGATTGACGATCATGAACGGCCGCCCCGAAACGTTGACGTATTTCAAGGGCGGTGCCGGCTTGCCTGCATCAGCCAGCGGGTAGATCTTCGTGAACTTTTTGACGAGATCAACGCCCGGCTTGGGATCGCCGCTCACGAGGAAACTGCGCCACGGCAGCCAAAGGTTAAACGTCGGCGAGCGCACGACATGATAACCCGTCGGCACGGCGCCCCCATAGCCCGGAGGCAGCAGCAGGTACTTGCCGCCGGCACCCTGGTCCGGGCCGGTGATGCCGATGTCAACGACCCAGCGGAACCAGATGTCATTGATCGCGCCGAGCACCTTCGGCGGCACTTCAAGCACCAGGGGACCGTTGCCCAGGTTGACCCAGGCCCAGCTGTACACGGTGTTGGCGTTGAAGGTGAGCCCGATGGTCTTCGCGTCGACCAGTTGTTCCCAAATCGGCACCACGCCGTTCACCGGGCCGAGGGCGCGGCACGCATTGCGGTCGGCGACCTGGCTTACCGCCGGGATGGCCAGCAGATACGCCTGCACCGCGCGCTGGAAATCGAGATTGTCGTTGAGCTTGTCCGCGGTGGCCTGGTCCGGGAAGCCGTCAAAGAATCGGAGCGTTCCCAGCCGCGTCTCCACCTGGTCCGGACAGGCAATGCCCGGCGGGGTTGGCGTGGTCATTTTGTACGGTCCGGCCGATGGAGCGGTCGGATTTGACACGCAGCCGCCGACGATCATCGCGGCGAGGCAGCTGCTTCCGACTACGTGGGAAATTTTCATGGTTTTTTCTTCTCCAAAAAGGTGGTTGATGCATGAGGAACCGGCCGCCCTTGGTGGAGTGGCCGGAGGGTTGCTTCAACGCGCCCCGGATTATTCCTTGCCCGCAGCGACTGTCTTCATGCCGTTTTCAAGCTTTTTGATGTCCTCGGGGCTCAGTTGCGGGCGGTTCACCTTGATGGTCAGCTTGTTGAGCTTGGCGGTCAGGGGGAACGGCGGCCGGTAGTCCGCGTCATCCACTCCGGTCAGGGTGTCGGAGCCGATGTCGAAGCTTTCGTCCCATTGCAGGATCATGGGCAGGGTGTGCTCCATTTTTTGCGTGGCGACGGCCTTGCCGTCGACCTTCAGCACGCCGGTGCCGCCGCGGCCCAGGCCGCTCAAGTTGTTGAACGCCAGCGTGCCCACGCCGAGGCCGTCATAGGTGAACTCGAACTCAAGAAGATGCCGGCCGGGCGCCAGCGCCTCCGGGCCTTCCCAGCGGATCCGTTTCAGGTCAAGCATGTTCCAGGTCCATACCGGCTTGCCCTTGAGCAGGTAGAAGCCATACCCGGCGAAACGGCCGCCGGAAGTCAGGATCATGCCCTCGGCGCCGCCCGGCGGCACCACGAGGTCGGCGGTGACCCTATACGAGCAGTCAAGAATCATTGGCGAATCACCCTGGGGTGTGCCGACCATCGGCCGGGTGTAGACAAATTCGTCACGTCCGGCGGTGATGTTGGGGCGCGGCGCGACAATGCGGGCCGCCACCGACGCATCCAGCGGCAGCACCTGGTACTTCCTGGCTTCCTCTAGGAAGATCGCCTTCAGCTCCTTGACCTTCTCCGGGTATTGCGCCGCCACATCGTCGCACTGGGAGTAGTCCTTGGTCAGGTCGTACAGTTCCCACGTGACATTGTTGACGGGATCCGGATTGGCCGCGCCGAACGCCTCCCAGGGCGGACGGATCACCTTGGTGCTGAGCAGCCAGCCGTGGTCGTAGATGGCATGGTCGCCCATCATTTCGAAATATTGCGTTGTGTGCTTGGAGGGAGCGTTCGCGTTGGCGGCGTCAAAGGTGTAGGCGAAACTTACGCCCTCGACCGGGCTCTGCTTGATGCCGTCGACAGAGTCGGGCTGCTGGATCCCACTGACCTCAAGAATGGTCGGCACCACGTCAATGATGTGATGGAACTGGGTGCGGATGCCGCCGGCATCCGTGATGTGGCCAGGCCAGGAGACGGCCATGCCCTGGCGGACCCCCCCCAGGTGTGAGGCGATCTGTTTGAACCAGGGGAACGGCGTGTCAAAGGCCCAGGCCCAGTGCGCCGACATGTGGTTGTAGGTTCGTTCGGTGCCCCAGGCATCGTAATACTTCGCCAGCTGGACATCGACCGGAATCTCCACGCCGTTGAAGAAGGCGACTTCGTTGGGGGTGCCGACGAACCCGCCCTCGGCGCTGGTGCCATTGTCACCGTTGATATAGATGATCAGAGTGTTCTCCAGCTGCCCCATGTCCTCGACGGCCTGGATCACGCGGCCGATCTCATGGTCGGTATATGCCGTATAGGCGGCGAAGACTTCAACCTGCCGGATAAACAGCTTTTTTTCCTCCGGTGTGCATTGGTCCCACTCTTTCAGCAGCTCTTTGGGCCAGGGCGTGAGCTTGGCCTCCGGCGGGATCACCCCCACCTTCTTCTGGTTGGCGAAGATGGTCTCGCGCAACTTGTTCCAGCCGCCGTCGAACAGGTGCATGGCGTGGATCTTGTCCACCCACTCCTGGGTCGGATGGTGGGGGGCGTGCGTGCCGCCGGGGGCATAGTAGACAAAGAAGGGTTTGCCCGGGTCCGTCTGTTTGATCCGGTTCATCCAGTCGATGGCTTCATCGGCCATCGCGGTGGTCAGATTCCAGCCGGGCTTGCCGGCAAACGGGTAGATCTGGGTGGTGTTGCGGAACAGGTTGGGCTCCCACTGGTTGGCGTCGCCGCCGACAAACCCGTAGAAATACTCAAAACCCATGCCGGTCGGCCACAGGTCAAACGGTCCGACCTGGCTGGCGGCAAACGCCGGCGTGTTGTGGTCCTTGCCGAACCAGCTGGTGGAATAGCCGTGGTCCAAAAGGATCCGGCCGATGGTGGCCTTGTCCTTGGTGATGATGCTGTTGTAGCCGGGGAATCCCGTGGACTGCTCGGAGATCACGCCAAAGCCGACCGAGTGATGGTTGCGCCCGGTGATCAGGGCGGCGCGGCTCGGCGACGACAGGGCCGTCGAGTGGAACTGCGTGAACCGCAGGCCGTCCTGGGCAACCCGGTCGAGCGCCGGTGTCGGAATCACCCCGCCAAAGGTGCTCGGCACGCCGTAGCCCGAGTCATCGGTTATGATCAGCAACACATTGGGGGCGCCCTTGGGCGGCACGATGCGCGGCGCCCACCACGCCTTGGATTGCAAGGCGCTGTCCTTGATCACCCCGCCGAACGCCGGGGCGGGCGCCGGCAGTTGCCGGCCGTCAATGGTGGTGGTGGCGTTTGCCGCCCCCGGCACCCCCGTGGTCTGCCCGGCCCAGGCGGGCAGGGAGGGGGCGGCGAGCGCGATTCCGCCCGCCAATCCCAGCCGGGTCAGCCAGCGGTTTGACCGGTCCACTTTTCTGGGAAGATTCCGGGGCAGGGTTTCCAGTGTGGCGTGCATTGGCGTTTCCTTGTGCTGAGGGTTGGATGCGGGTTCAGAATCCGGTTCGTTTCGGTTTGGCGGCCGACGCCTCTCGTCCCGCCGTCGCCGCGACATTAAAAAACGGCCCCGACAAGCTTGGTGGTCAGCTCCTCCAGCGGGATCATGGTCAGCACCAGCGGCAGGACGGGGATCAGGGTCAGGACGACCAGCTGGATGACCGTGTCCTTGCCGAACGGGAAGGGCTTGATCTCACGGATCACCTGGAAGCTGTTTCCCAGGTCGGCCAGCGACTGGAGGTCGCCACTGCCCAGAAGCGGTTCTTCTGCGCTTGCGCCGCCGCGCACCCATTTGCGGTCGAAGTCCCGGACACACCGGCTGGCCAGCATGCCGTACTCCCGCAAGCCGATTCGTTTGGCGCGCATCAGGCAGGGCGCAAAGAACAGCAACAGAAAACGGGCCTGCATCTCGAAATCATACAGGAACGGCAAGCCGCCGCCCCAAGCTTTGCCATCGGCCAGGGCAAGGAACAGGAGCGGCAGCCAGGCAATCAGGCTGATGAAGACGATCCGCCGGGTGATGAGTTCGAGCGCCGGGGTGGCGAGGTGCGACCGCACCAGCAGCTGGTACAGGGGGCCGCCCAAAACGAGCGAGAAGTCTTGGGGCTCGGCGGGAAAACCGTCACCGGCCGCCGGCGGCCGGGACGGTGTTGACGCTTGGGGTGCCTGGCGTTGGTTCATGATCTTGCCCCTTGCGATCCTGTCCGGTGGATGGTTCTGCCGGCCCGACCGGTCATTTTTTTGCCACATCCCGCCGCTGGATGTCAACCCCCAGGATATGCTGAATCAGCTAGTTCGACAATTCGCGGTGAACGCCGAAGGCAAATTTGAAATCGGCGCCGCGCTGCTGGAATTGGCGCTGCAAGTCGCCAAACCGCGCCAGGAATTGCGCGTGGTCCTGGGACTTCCGGACTTGGGCGGGGCACTTGTATTAGGGGGGATTAGGGATGGATGCCGGCCTGGAGTTCGAGCAGGCGGGTTTTCAGCCGGACCGCCCAGTAGTCAAACGCGGACTTGACGGCATGCCACTGGTCGAACTTGTCGAAATTGCCGGTGAACTTGTCGCCCACCCGCTTGTCGACGGCGGCGGCCAGACGCACGCCGGTCATGGCGTCCACGGCTTCGAATTCAATGGTGCACGAGCCGACGCCCGAATGCGCACCGGTAAGGCCTGACTTCAGGATGCTGACGGCCACCCCGAGGGGCACCACCGACGAGACGGTATCCATGAGCACCATGCTGCCCTGGGCATCGGTGATGGCGCCGCGGAAGCGCATGACGCCCGGACCCGGCTTGTTGACAAACGTGAAGGACCCCTTCAGCTCATCCCGGATTTCGGCATCCAGATAATTGACCAGGCACTGGCGGGTTTCCGGGGAGGCGTCCATGAACGCACTGCCCTGGGCGGCATAGAGTTTGACGGGCTCCAGCAGGATGCTTTTATACTGGGCAAACTTGGCCTTGGGATTGATGTAGACCCGCAGCGCCTGGTCGTCCTTGCCTTCCTTCAGTTGCTGGTAGTTTGTGAGGAAGCCGGAGGGGTCAACGCTGCGGGCCTGGTGGGTGCCCTCGCAACCGGCGAGCAGACCGGTGACGAGGACGGCGGCGCCGGCCTTGAGGATGGTTTGGCGGATGAACATGGCGAGGTCACTTTCGGTTGTGGGGGGGCGGCGGGGGTCAGAAGCGAATGTCGTAGGTGAGAGTGGCGATATGCAGGTAACTCGAGCCGAATTCGCCGGACACGGTGCCTCTCACGGGGTCGGATTGGGTGACGCTGGGGGTGCCACAGTCAACCAAGGTATAGGCGAGGCCGATGGTTTGGTTTGCCGTGAACTTGTATTCGAGGCCGACCGAATAACGGATTTCATAGCTGAGCGGCAGGGCCAGGGTGCGATTCTCATCATCCACGGGCGAGGTGTCGTAGGCGATGCCGCACATGCCGGCCCACTCATCGGTGAAGGCGTACTTGGTGCCGAGGGCAACATGATAGGTGTCATCGTAGTTGAGGTCGACCGTGCCGCTTTTGTCGATTCGGCCGGCGACACTGAAGTCGGTGTTGCCGAACTCGCTCCAGTCCTGCCAGCCAAGGTTACCCATGACGGCCCAGCGCTTGGTGATGTCTTGGTAGACGCTGAACATGACGGCCTGGGGGATGGTCATGTCGAGATCCAAATTGTTGTTGGCGGCGATGGAGCTGGGATCCGACGAGTCGATGACATCGTTGAAATTGAGGTCAATGGGAGACATGTACGTCAGGCCGAAACGGGTGCCTTGCACCGGTTCCACCAAGACACCGGCGCCACCGCCGACGCCAAGGGTTTCACTCTTGATGACCAGCTGGCCGTCGCCGGCTCCTGGTCGGCGCAAGGCCGCGTGCTGGCTCAGTTGTCCAAGCATCAAGACGGGGCCGCCACCGATGGACAGCCAGTCGTTCACCTTGTAGGCGGCGACCGGTGACAACGAGAAGGTGGTCAGGGAGGCGTCCTGCAGATAGTAACGCCCGACCCAGGTGTCGCCGAAGTCTTCCCCGAGGCCGAAATAGGAGCCGGCGCTCAAGCCGAACCGCCAGTTTTCGGACAGCGGTTGCACATAATTGAAGCCGCCGGCGGGGATGAAGCCGCCGGCGTTGCCGCCGTTGTCACCTGCCACGTTGGTGCTGCCGTTGGCGCCGAAGCGGGCGTCCACGTACATCGGCTGGAGGCCGAGCAGCAGCTCGGGCTGGGTGAGGCGGGTCATGCCGGCGGGATTGCCGCCGGCGGTGGAGGCGTCCAGCGCCGAGGCGGCGCGGCCGGCGGCCGACATGCCGTTGTCGGGGGTGCCGCGCTCGTACAGCCACAGGCCGGCGCCGGGGGCGGGGACGGTGACGGCAAGGAGGCTGGCGAGGGCGGCCAGGGCGACCTGGTGCCGGCGGGAACGGAGGATGGTGGCGGCTGGCTGGTGGGGCATGGCGGGGGGCCTTTCGGGTGGGGAGGCACGGCGGCATCAGGCAAAAAAACAGTATCACTGTTCTCTGGGGGGGGGAAAGTTGCGATTGGCTCGTGGACCGTTGCGGCTTTTACACAACCTCCTTTCATGATGTCGAAGCTTTTGTACCATATGCAGGATCATGGGGGCGTACCCATGGGGCATGCTCCTGTCGGTTGATTTT
>JBAZJM010000103.1:0-13826 GCA_041651315.1 Lentisphaeria bacterium
CATCAAACGCTATGTCGCGCCAACCCTTCCGCTGCTGCTGCCGTGGATGGTGATGGGCGTTTATTTCCTCAAGGTGGCCGTGCTGGACCGGCTGCGGCCCTGGCTGTTTCCGGTCCTGGCCGTGGCATTCTGCGCCGGGAATTACCTCAACGGGTTGCGGCTGATCCGTTATGTTCACCCCCAGCCCATGCTTTTTCCCTATGATGTGGGGCAGTGGATCGCCGCCAACCGCGACTGGCTGACCCCCCCCGGCAGCGAGCCGCGGGCCGCCGACTTCCGCATCAAGGAGATCCAGGACGGCCGCCTCCCGGTCCTGGCCGCGACCACCCCGCAGTACGCCTTTTGGGCGGCGGCCGACTACCACCGGCTGCAGGGCAATTATGTCATCTCCCCGGAACGGCTGGGCGCCCTGATCCGGCGGCACCGGTCCCAGCTGTTGGTTGCCGATGCGGATTTCCATCGGGCCTGCCCCGGGTTTACCGGCCGTGAACCCTGGGTGGAAAAGGTTCCCAATGTGCCGTTCCAGGAGCTGACCCTCTACCGGATCCGGCGCGCGGCGCTGCCGGCGGCGGCCGTTGCGGCGGAGTCCGCCGCGGGGGCGGCAACCGGTGACCGTGATCAGAAGTAGGGGCAGGCGCCCCTGCCTGCCCCAAAATCAGAGACCAGGAAAACCGGTGACCCGTCATCAGTGATCAGTGACCGCCGCAACCATCACCTCAAAACGGATCGTCCAACCCGCTCATGTCCGCCACTTCCACGCACCAGGCCAGGGTTTCCGCGCCGCCGCCGCCGCGGCGGGTGCTGGTCAGCGCCTATTTCCCGCTGCCCCTGAACTTGGAAGGGGTGGGGACGCTGCTGTTCGGCCTGGCCCGCTGCCTGATGGCGGCGGGCTGGCAGGTGCGCCTGCTGGTGCCGGCGGAAACGCGGATTCCCGATTCCTGCCGGGGGCTGGACGGCGTGCTGTTCTACCGGGGCGGGGCCGCCGGCTGGCTCTCCTATGTCCGCGCCCTGCGGCGGCACACCCGGCCGGGTGAGACGGTGCTGTGGGTGGAGAACAATCCGAACCTGGCCTGGCTGGGCGCCCTGGCCTTGGGGCCGGCGCGCGGGGGCTGGTATTTCTACACGCCGCTCCAGCCCCTGGGGCTGCTGCCCACCCTCGGCTGGACCCGGCAGGCGGTCTTCCATACGCTGACCAAGCTGCCGCTGTGGAGCCGGCTCCAGGGCTGGCGCCGCCGCCGCTGCATGGTCGCCACCCGGCACCAGGCCCGGCAGCTGGAGGGGTTTCACCCCGCCGCCGTGACGGTGAACCCGGCGGTGCCGCTGCCGGCCGATTACGGCTCAACCGCGCGCGGGGAGGCGCGCCGGCGGCTGGGCTGGGACGACCGGCCGGTGGCGGGGTATCTGGGGCATTTCACCCCCGCCAAGGGGGTGCCCGCCCTGCTGCACGCCTTTGCCCGCCTGATGGCGGCGGATGCCGCGCCCGTGCTGGCCCTGGCCCACAGCGGCGGCGGCCGGCTCGGCCGCGCCGACGCCGCCCTGCTGGACACCCTGCGCGCCAGCGGCCGGGTGCGCGAAGTGGGGGTGACCGACCCCGCCGTGTTCCTGGCCGCCTGCGACGCCGTGGTGCTGCCCTATCCGTCGGCCAGCATCCATCATCCGCCGCTGGTGTTGTTGGAGAGCTATGCCGCGTCAACCGCGGTGGTGACCACGGACGTCGGCGGCATCGGGGAACTGGTGCGGCCGGGGGCCACCGGCGCCCTAGTGCCGCCGGGCGACGAGGCGGCGCTGGCCGCCGCCCTGCAGCGCCTGCTGGCCGACCTGCCCGCCTGCCACGCCCAGGGCCGGCAGGCCAACGCCCACTTCCGGGACCACTGGTCACAGGAGCCGTTCACCACCGCCCTTGCCGACTTCCTCCTCCAGGAAAAACGCCGATGAAGACCGACCATTTCTTCCGTTTTCACGACTTTCTGACGCTGCGGCTCCGCGACACCATCGGCCTCCGGGAACGGCTGCTGGTCGAGCCGTTGCGCGGCTACCTCCATTACCAGGTGCCGTCCCTGCCGCTGGACACGCTGGACCTGGACGTCGAGGTGGGGCCGTTCAAACTGGACCCGCCCGCCGATGCCCGCCGGGTCAACCGCCAGTTTTGGGTGGCCCCGGATTATTTCGGGTGCGCGGACACCTACAAGGTGCTGTCCTGGAAGATGGAGATCCGCGGCTGGGACACGGGGCGGGTGCGGCTGCGGGTCGAGGCCGGGGACTTGGGCACGGTGGCGCTTGGCTCCCGGCTGATCGACTGCACCATCCGTTACCTGCTGGCGCTCAAGGGGGCGCCCGTCGTCCACTGTTGCGGCGTGGTCATTGACGGCCGGGCCAGCCTGCTGAGCGGGCGCAGCGGGGTCGGCAAGAGCACGCTGGCCATGCGGATGGTCGGGCGGGGCGCGTCCCTGCTCGGCGACAACTGGGTGGGCGTCAACGCCGGCCAGGCCTGGAGCTTCCACACCCCGGTCAGCGTCCACGACTACAACGTCGCCCCCAACATTTACGAGCGCATGCCGGCCGGCCACCGCTTCGACATGTGGGGCAAGGCGTTCCTGCGCCGCCTGTCGCTGGGGTATCTCAAGAAGAGCACGCCGATCCAGCTGCGCCATCACTTTCCGGAGATCATTGCCGAGCACGCCCCGTTGCGCCATGTGCTGACCTTTTCCCAGGGGCCGCGGTTTGCCATCCGGCCGCTGGCGCGCGCCACGGCCATCCGGCGCCTGGTGGCCAACGACATGATGGACCGCGAGGCCTATTACCGTTACATGCAGGCTTACGCCGCCGTCTTTCCGGAAGGGCTGGTCGCCGCCCACTGGCGCCGGCTGGGTGAGAACCTCGACCGGGCGTTCCCCGCCGAGGCCACCTTCCAGGACGTGGTCGTGGAACGGCGCATCACCCCGGCCATGGTCGATGAAATCCACCGCTTCCTGACGCAGGACGGAGTCTCCGCATGAACGCCGAAACGATTTTGGACTATGCCATTCCCGGCCTGGCGCGCTTCCGCCTCCGCCTGGCCGGTGCCGGGCGGCTGCGCGCCGCCCTGGTCAACAGCAAGTTTGCCGCCCTGGCGGCGCCCCTGCCGCCCGGCCAGGCGCCGGACGTGGAGATGACCATCGGGCCGTTCACCCCCGGCCTGCCGCCGGACTGCCGGGTGATCGACAAGGATTTCTGGGTCGCCCCCAACTATCTCTGGTTCCGCGGCGAGCATGGCCGGGGCGCCACCGAGATCAGCGGGCTCGACGGCGGCCCCGTCCGCCTCCGCCACCTGCCCTATGGGGAATCCCCCGCCGGCTGGCCGGCCCGCGGACTGCGCGGAGTCAACCTGTATCTGGAGCCGATGCTGGACTGGTGGCTGCGGCAGCGGGGCGCGCGGCTGCTGCACGCCGGCGCCGTGGCCACCCCGGCGGGGGCCGTGCTGGTCTGCGGGACCAATGGGGCCGGCAAGACCCGGTTGATCCTGGAGTGGTGCCTGCGCCACGGCGGCGTCTTTCTTGGCGACGACCTGGTGGTGCTCCGCGATGACGGGACGGTGCTGCCGCTGGCCGAGCATCCGATGGTGCTCAGCCTGCGCGCCGCCGACGTGGCCGCCGGACGCGCGCCGGGCCAGAACCGGCTGCGCCTGCTTGGCCGCCTGTGGGCCGGGAAGGCGCCGGTTTTTCCGCCGGGGCTGCGCTTCGGCGCCGCGACCCCGCTGCGGGGGCTGCTGCTGGTCGAGTCGACCCCCGGGGCCGCCGCCTCGCACCGGCTGCTGCCGGCGGCGCCGGCGACGCTGTGGCACAACCTGCTGCGGTTGGAGGAGCTGGAACTGGTCAAGAATCAGCGGCGGCACCGCCAGCTGGGCAATTTTTCCCGCCTCCTGATGGCTTATGAATACGCCTTTCCCGGCAGCCGGATCTTTGCCGCCCTGCTGGGGCCGGAAGCCGCGCCGGTGCCGCCCGGCTTCGCCCGGCTGCCGGCCTGGCGCCTGGAGCTGGGCCGCGCCTGGAGCGGCGACATCGCCGCGCATGTGGCGGCCGAAGCCGTGGCGGAGGCGACATGAAGCCGGCGGCGGCCCGTCTGCTGCGCTGGGGGCTGGGGCTGGGCATCACGGCCCTGTTCTGCTATGCCGGCCGCAAATACCTGACCGGGCTCGGGCGTCTGCGCGACGTGCCGCCGGCGTGGGTGCTGGCCAACGCCGCCGTCTACCTGCTGACCCGGTATGGCAACGGCGAGGTGCTGCGGCTGGCCCTGAACCGGCTGGGATGCGCCATCCGCGGCTATGAAGCCTTCATGCTGAACATGGTCATGAGCTACACCAACCTGCTCGTGCCCCATGCCGGCATGGGGCCGCCGGCCATGTACCTGAACAAGAAATACGGCGTGGCCTATGCCGACTATGTCGCCCTGGTCATGCCCACCTTCGCCCTGCAGCTGATCTGTGCCGGCGCCTGCGGGCTGGCGGCCATGGGCTGGCTGGTGACGTGCGGACACGGGTACAGCCTGGCCGGCGCCGTGCCGCTGTTCCTGCTGTTCGCCGCCGTGCTGGCCGGCAGCATCGGCCTGTGCGTATTTCCGCTGCCGGTGCCGGACCGGTGGGACAACCGCGCGGCCAACCTGCTGCGCCGGTTCTCCAGGACCTGGAGCTTTTTCCGTGCGGATCCGCGGCTGACCGGCCGCTTGCTGGCCATCCAGCTGGCGGTGGTGCTGCTGCGGGCGCTGCGCCTGCAACTTGCCTTCTGCGCCGTCGGCGTGGGGTGGAACTTCCCGATCCTGCTGGTGGCCTCGATCTGTTCGCAGTTCATGCTGTTCATCAGCATCACCCCCGGTGCCCTGGGGTTCCGCGAGGCGGCCATCGGCTATGTGATGTACAGTTTTTGCGACCCGTCGTTGTCGGTGGCCGCCTCGCTGCTCGACCGCCTGGTCATGACCGCGCTGATCGTCGGCGTCTCCCAGGTCGGGCTCTTCCAATTCGTCCGCCCCGTCCTCCGCCCGCCGGCCCCGCCGGCGGCCCCGGGGTGACCGGAAGGGCGGCCGGTCATTCGTTCTCTTCCAGGTTGTGGAGCGCCTCTTCGAGGTGTTGCAGGTAGATGGCCTGGATGCGCGGGTCGCCGCCCAGCGGGGGGGCGCAGGTGACCCGGACGGCGCCGAGGCGGTTCTTCCACGACGTGGGGCGGTCCCCCAGGACATCGTCGTTGAAGACGCGGTGGGGCGCGAGCATCATCGGCAGGATGTGGACGGCGCCGGCCTGCTGCGCCCGCTGGCGGGCCAGGGCCAGCGGAGCGTCGGAGCCGGGCCGGCCGGCCCAGGTGGCCACGATGATCTCCGGATGAAGTTTTTTCAACATCCCGGCCAGGATGATAATTTCCCGGTTGGTGCCGCCGCGGCTGGTCTCGCCGTGGAAGACCAGCAGGTTGGGGATGCCGGGAACGATGTGCGGGGCAATGGCCTCGATGACGCGGTAATAGTCGCGGTCGGAATCGAGCAGCGCCGCGCCGCCGGTGACCGCCATCCCGGAAAAGCCGAGGGCGGCGAGGAGGGACATTCCCTCGCCGGGCATCACGTAAAGCGACTGCCAGGCCACGGCCTTATAGCCCTTGGCCGCGAGGGTCTTGGCGGTTTCCCGCGGCGTCTGGCAGGGCAGTCCCTGCCGGTTCAGTTCCGTCACGGCCGCTTCGCTGGCGAAGGCCCAGCGGATGTCATTGGCGGGGAAGCGCGCATGGCAGCGTCGGCCAATTCCCGCATACGCCTCGCGGGCGGCGGGCGAGGCATCCCCGGCGGCGGAGAGGACGATCACCGGCTGCTCCGTTCCACCGGTTCCCTCAAAGGCGGGCGGAGTCAGGCAGCCCCCCGTCACCACCGCCAGCAGGACGGCAGCCAGGAAGGTCACCTTCTGGTGCTGCGGTTTGCCGGCAATCATGGTCAAAGGGGGGAACGCCGGTGAAAAAGACGGTGGAAGAATCTGGAAATGCCGCTGCTGGTGGAGATTCGGACGGCGGGGTGGCCGTGGGCGACCTTGGAGGCGGCGGCGCCGACCAGGGCGTCGTAGTTCTGGTTCTGCAAATCCGCCGCCGCGTCGACAATGGTCTGTTCGATGATCCCGCCCAGCGACTTCTCGCTGAGCACCAGAATGGTCTTGCCGACGTGGAGATGATCACCCTCCCGCAGTGAGGTTTTCTGGGTGATGATCTTGCCGTTGACGGCGGTGCTGTTGCGGCTGCCCTGGTCCTCGACGGTGTAATAGGTGCCTTTTTTGATGACCTGGGCATGCAGCCGCGAGCATTTTTTGTCGAACAGGACGACGGTGTTGTCATTGGCGCGGCCAATGGTGTTCATTCCCTCGTGCAGGGGGAATTCGTCACCCTTGTTCATGCCGGCAATGCACACGAGCTTGGACATGATCCCTCCCACTTCCCCGGCCGGGGAAGAGACGAACGCCGTTGCCACCAGTATATCCAGCTGGCGGCATCGTGTCAAGAGGCGGCCGGGAGAGCCCGGTGCATGCGCCAGGCCTGCCAGAAGGTCCAGGAGACCATGACGATGACCATCACTTTCTGCATGGTGGGAAATGCCGGGCGATGGCCGATCTGGCCGGTTTCGGCCAGCAGTTTGACCGCCACGGCGGCCAGGGCGACCCCCACCATGCCCACCAGGGTCAGGCGGTGCATGCCGCGCCCGTCAAAGGCCGCGGGGGTGCCCAGGATGCTGGCCAGAATGGCGGCGGCGCCGAAACCGACTGGCGGCAGGGTCATGAGCTCGTGCAGATGGGGATTGAGGTCTTCCGGAATCAGGCCGATGCCGGCCAGGCCGGCGCCCATGAGGCAGCCGCAGACGAGGACAAAGCGGCGCAGGCGGGGGCTGGACACGAACTGGCGGCGGCCGCGCCAGAACCAGACGTACAGCAGGCCGGCGCCGACGAGGGCGCCGTTGAAGGCGATGCAGGCGGGCAGGTTGGAGAGGCCTTCGGGGCCGCGCACATGCCCGAGAATGCTCAGGTAACTGTTGCAGAACGAATAGGGGCGGCCGGCGGCCGGCCCCGCCGGGATGCCCGCGCAATACAAGGCCAGGGCCAGCAGAATACCGCCGACGGCCAGGACGCCGCACCACACGGTCACCCGGATGGAGGTTCGGATCAGGCGGTGGTGGTTGGGGGGAGGCGTGACGCAGGTGGTCATGGGGTGGGGTCCGGGGGGAGCGGGGTGAGGTGCAGGCGGAGGCGGTGGGCGGGCGGCAGGGTCAGGTGGCCGGCGGCGGCATCCCAGTGCCAGCTTCCGGCCGGCAGCCCGCTGACCGCGAGGCGGGCGGGGGCGTTGCGCAGCCCGAGGACGGCGGCGCGGCCCTGGGCGTCGAGCTCCAGCACCAGGCCGGTGCCGTCCCGGTAGGCGGCGAAGACCGGCGTGGTGTCGGGCACGACCTGATCGAGCAGCAGGCCGCGGAAATAGTCCCGGGGCAGGGGGCGGAGCGCGAGCGCGCGCAGGTCCGAGCCGTTCGCCTGGGCCAGGGCCAGCAGGCGGTTGGCGGTGGTGCCGACCCGCCATTCGGGGTGGGTGTCGAGCCAGAACCGGCCGCCCTGACGGCGGGCAAAATGGCGGTCGAGCCAGGCCTCGAGCCGGCCGGCGGTGGCGGGGTCGCCGCAGGCGCGGGCGGCGGCGGCGAGGAAACTGGCGGTGGGGGCGGGCGGAACCTGGACCGGCCGGCAGCAATTGGCATGCACCAGGGGCATGGGCCGGTCGCACGGGGTGTCGCCAAACTCGCCCCAGGCAATCCGGTCGCGGACCAGGGGCCACAGCGCGGCGGGGGTGGCCGGGTCGGCGGCCCATGGCGCATACCAGAGCAGGGACCAGCCGTCCAGGCCGTTGTTGCCGCGCGGCACCGAGGCGCCGGTGGGGGCGTGGTAAAGGATGCGGACGGCGCCCCCCCCGGCGGTGGCCTGATAGGTAGCCAGCGCCCACGGTTCCCATTTGGCGCGCTCGGGCGCCCAGTTGCCCAGCCCCATGCCTTCCAGCAGGCGGAACGCGACGTGCGGATGGTTGTTGCAGGGAAAGAAGACCAGGCCCGGCTCGCAGGTGACGCCGCCGCCGGGATTGGCCCGGATCTGGGCCGCAATGGCTTCGGCGAGGGAGAGGGTGGTGTAATGGGTGCGGCGGGCGCCGTCCCACACCAGGTCGAAGCCGGCGGTGCGGAAGCAGGGGTCGCCGCTGGCGGCCTCATAGAGGGCGGCGAGCTGGAGCAGGTGGCCGGAGTACATGACGTTCTCGCGGCGGCACGGGTCGGGGAACCACGGTTTCTTGCCCCAATAACCCTGGATATAGCTCCAGGCGCGGCGGTCGATCAGGCGCCCGGTGGTGTCGCGGAGAATGGCGGCAGTCAGGCCGGGATAGGCCGGGGTGCGCATACCGAGGGCCGCCGCGGCGTAACCGGCAAACGCCGCCTGGTAGCGGATGGAATAGACGCCGTACTGGTCGCCGCCGACCTTCCACACCTCATCCCGCCGGGCCTCCGGCAGGCGGCAGGTGACCTCGGCCAGCCACTGCAGGCCGGCCGCTTCGTCGGCAGTCAGCGGTGCCGGCTGTTCCCACCAGGCCACGGGGGTGTCTGGAGCCGCCGGGGCGGCCCTGGGGATGGCGAAGGGCGCATGCCGGAACAGCTCCCAGGCGACAACGGCCAACCCGCACAGCACCAGCAGGCCGGCCCCCAGGGCCAGGCGCCGCCACCGCGAACGGCGCGGCGGCGGGGCGGGAACGGCATGGTCGGCGGGCGCGGGCATGGTCGGCGTTGTTCCCTTGCTTCCTTCTGTTCAAAAACCGGCGTTGTTCTTGTTCGGGGGTGCCGGTCACTCCAGGGTGCGGCGGGCGCTGAGGGCGATGGCGATGGTGGCCGGGTCGGCAAAGCCGAGGTCGGCGCCGACCGGGACGCCGGCGGCGATGCGGCTGATGACCAGGCCGGGGCGTTTGAACTCCAGGGCCAGGTAGGCGGCGGTGGCCTCGCCTTCGACATCGGAACTGGTGGCCAGGATCAGTTCTCGGATCGCGCCGGACTCGAGGCGCTGGCGCAATTCGGCCAGGCGGAGCTGCTCGGGGCCGCGGCGGTCCAGCGGCGCCAGCCGGCCGCCGAGGACATGGTAGAGGCCGCGGAAGGAGCCGCAGCGCTCGATGACGGGAATCTGGGCGGCGGTTTCGACCACGCAGACCAGCGCGGGCTGGCGCCGGGGGTCGGCGCAGATGCGGCAGAGGGGGGCGTCGGCCAGGTTGCCGCACTGCTGGCAGGGATGCAGCCGGGCGTGCAGGGTGGCCAGCGTCTGGGCGAGCGCCTGGGCGTCGGCCTCGGGCCACTCCAGCAAGGCCAGCGCCAGCCGTTCCGCCGTGCGCGCGCCGATGCCCGGCAGCCGGCGCAACTGGCTGATCAGCTCTTCCAACGGCTGCGGATAACCGAGCGGGAGCGGCATGCGAACTCCTGGGGTCCGGGGGGCAATATAACGAAAAAAACGGGACACGCCGCAGGGGCATGTCCCGTTTTGAAGTGGAACGGCGCCGCGGCGCCGGCGTCAGGTCAGGCGCGGGCGGCCTTGGCCTTGTCCATCAACTGGGTGAAGGCGGCGGCGTCACGGACGGCGATGTCGGCCAGCGCCTTGCGGTCCAGGGCGACGTTGGCTTTTTTCAGGCCGTCGATGAGCTGGCTGTAGGTCATGCCGGCGGCGCGGCAGGCGGCGTTGATGCGCACCGTCCACAGGCTTCGGTAGAGCCGCTTCTTGCGCTTGCGGTCCGCATAGGCCATGGCCATGGAACGGTCCACGGCATTGTAGGCCTGGCGAATGGTGTTGCCGCGCGGACCGAAGTAGCCCTTGGCCAGCTTTAATACCCGCCGGCGGCGTTCGCGCGAGGCGGGGGCGTTGGTAACTCGCATGGGGTGATGCTCCTAATGAAAGGGGGAGGGGGGCGGACCGGCCGGCGGCTCAGAGGCCGTAGGGCAGGCTCAGTTTCAGGCGGTCGACGTCCGCGGGCTGGACCGGCTGGTCCTTGCCCAGGCGGCGCTTGCGCTTGGCGTTCTTGCTGGACGCCAAGTGGCGGAGGCCGGCCTGCTTGCGCATGTATTTGCCGGTACCGGTGATCTTAAACCGCTTGGCGGCGGATTTGCGGGTCTTCATTTTTGGCATGGTCGTATCTCTTTCCTGATGAATAAATTGAATCCGGCCGTCACGATTTCTTGAGCTCCGGCGTCAGCACCGTGGCCACCTGCGAGCCCATCCGGCGCGGCGGCGATTCGGCCCGCCCCACGCTGGCAATATCCTGGAGCAGCCGTTCGACCACCTTCATGCCGATGTCGGCATGGGCGTTTTCCCGGCCTCTGAAAAACATGGAAACCTTTACTTTATGCCCTTTTCCCAAGAAGTCAAGGATGTGTTCCTTCTTGACCGAATAGTCGTTCTCGTTGATGTTGGGGTGGAACTTGACTTCCTTGAGCTTGACATGCACCTGTTTCTTCTTGGCGTCGCGCTGCTTGCGGCTTTCCTCGTACTTGAATTTGCCGAAGTCGAGGATGCGGCAGACGGGCGGCGCGGCTTGGCCGGCCACTTCCATCAAGTCCAGGCCGGCCGCGCGGGCGCGGGCCACGGCGTCCTCGAACGGGACGACGCCTAGCTGCTGCTGGTTCTGGTCGATGAGGCGCACCTGCTTGCCCAGCAGGTACCGGTCGTTGGGGCGGACGATGCGAGCGATGGCAGGATCCTCCTAGCCTTGGGGCACGTGTTCCCGCCGGCTTCCGCATGGAAGCCGGGACGGCGGGGGTCAGCGCTTCTCCTGAATCTCCTGGCGGATGCGTTCAATCACGGCGTCGACGGTGCAGGCGCCGAGTTCGCCCTCGGTCCGGTGGCGCACCGCCACCTGGCGGGCGGCGGCTTCGCGGGCGCCGACCACCAGCATGTACGGCAGGCGGTCGTGGCGCGCCCGGCGGATCTTGGCGCCAATCGGTTCCGATGCAACATCCACCATAGCCCGGATGCCGGCGGCCTGCAAGGCGGCGGCGACTTCGCGGGCGTACGGCTGGAAATCGTCGCCGATCGGCAGGATGCGGGCCTGCTCGGGGGCCAGCCAGGTCGGGAAGGCGCCGGCGTAGTGTTCGACGAGGATGCCGAAGAAGCGTTCCAGGGAGCCGAGCAGGGCGCGGTGCACCATGTACGGCTGGTGCCGCTGGCCGTCGGCGCCGACGTAGGTCATGTCAAAACGTTCGGGCAGGTTGAAGTCGAACTGGATGGTCGAGGTTTGCCACTCGCGGCCAAGGGCGTCCTTGATCTTGAGGTCGATCTTGGGGCCGTAGAAGGCGCCGCCGCCCTCGTCGACCTCGACAGCCAGCCCCTCCTTGGCAATCGCCTTGAGCAGCGACTGCTGGGCCTGCTCCCAGCGTTCCGGGGCGCCCACGGCCTTTTCGGGGCGGGTGGCCAGGTAGGCCTTGATTTCCTTGAAGCCGAACGCCTTCCACATGTACATGCTGAAGCGCAGCACTTCGGCGATCTCCTCCTCGATCTGCTCCGGGGTGCAGATGATGTGGGCGTCGTCCTGGGTGAAGCCGCGGACGCGCAGCAGGCCGTGCAGCACGCCGCCCTTCTCAAAGCGGTAGACGGTGCCCAGCTCGGCCCAGCGCAACGGCAGGTCGCGGTACGACCGGCTGGTGCTCTGGTAAACCTGGATGTGGAACGGGCAGTTCATCGGCTTGACGTAGTAGGGGCTGCCCTCGATGTCCATCGGCGCGTACATGGCGGAGCGGTAGAAGTCGAGGTGCCCGCTGGTCTGCCACAGCTGGGCGCGGCCGATGTGCGGGGTGTAGAGGATCTCGTAGCCGTTGGCGTAATGGGCGTCGCGCCAGAACGTCTCGATGGTGTTGCGGATGCGGCCGCCCTTGGGATGCCACAGGATCAGGCCGGGGCCGACGTCTTCGCTGACGCTGAACAGGTCGAGTTCTTTGCCCAGCTTGCGGTGGTCGCGCTTCTTGGCCTCCTCGATCCCCTGCAGATAGACATTCAGCTCCTTCGGCGTCGCGAACGCGGTGCCGTAGAGCCGCTGCAGCATGGGGTTGGTTTCCTTGCCGCGGAAATAGGAGCCGGCGATGGCCGTCAGCTTGACCGCGCCCACCTGTCCGGAGTGCTCCACGTGCGGGCCGCGGCAGAGGTCCACGAAGTCGCCGCACCGGTAGAAGCTGATGGGGTCGCCGGCCGGGATGTCGGACAGCCGCTCCAGCTTGTAGGTCTGGCCGGCCTCGCGCAGCAGGGTTTCGGCGGCGGCGCGGTCCAGCTCGAACCGCTCGAAGGGCAGCTTCTGCCGGATCAGTTCTGTGATGGCTTCCTCGATCGCCGCCAGGTCCTCGGGGACGAAGCGGTGCTCCAGGTCGAAGTCGTAATAGAAGCCGTCCGCGGTGGCCGGGCCGATGTCCAGCTTGACGTCGGGATACAGCTTGCGCACCGCCGCCGCCATCAGGTGGGCGGCGCCGTGGCGCCGGGTTTCAAGATCAAAGTCAGCCATAAAAAAAACTCCGGCGCCCGGTCAGCTTTGCGGCTGGCGCGGCCGGCACGGGCGTCCGTTGAACAACGACACATCAAAAAACGAACCCAGTACTATAGCGTGGTTCCGCCGGTTCGGCGAATCCGCTCAGGTGTCGATGCGGAAGCGGGACACCTGGTTCTTCAGGCCGAGCGCGGCGTCGCCCAGGTTGCGGGTGGCGTTGTTGAACTCGGTGAGGGCGGCGGCGGTTTGGCGGGCGGCGTCGTTGAGGTGGACCATGGCCTCGCTGATCTGCTGGGCACCCTCGGATTGGGCGTGCATGCCGACATTGACCTCCTCGAAGCGTGCCGTCAGCCCCTGGACCTGCTGGATGATCTGGTCGAGCCGGCCGGTGAGCCCGCCCATCTCCTCCACCGCCCGGCCCACTCCCTGGCTGAACTTGTCCATCTCGATGACCCCGCTGGAGACGGAGGCCTGCATCTCCTTGACCATGTGTTCGATGTCGAGGGAGGCGGCGGCGGTCTGGTCGGCGAGGCGGCGGATCTCGCGGGCAACCACCAGGAAGCCCAGGCCGGACTCCCCCGCCTTCTCCGCCTCGATGGCGGCATTGATGGAGAGCAGGTTGGTCTGGTCGGCGACCTTGGTGATGGTGGTCACCACCAGGTTGATGTCGCCCGCCCGCTGGCTGATCACCGCCAGCTTGCCGGAGATGGAGCTGGTGGCCGCGAGCAACTGGTTCAAGGTCTCCTGCCGGCTCTGCAGCAGGGTACGGCCGTCGGCGGCCATGCCGGCGGTGTGGGCGGCCACCTTGCTGACGGCGTCCATGGTGCCCAGCAACCCCTGGCTGGTGGCGGAAATCTCCTTGGTGCTGGCCGTGATCTGGGTGGTGGAGCCGCCGAACGCGTTGACCGTGTCTTCCTGCTGTTTGGCGGTGGCGCTGATCTGGGTGGCGGTGGACATGACCTGGACGCTGGAGCGCTGGACCTGGCTGAGCAGGGTGCTGAGGTTGCCGGTCATGGTGCGGATGGCGTGGAACAGGCGCCCGGTTTCGCCGGCGGGCGTGCCGCCCGTGGTGAGGCCGGCCTGGCCGAAGACCTCCAGGGCGCGGGTGGCGCCGTGGAGGTTGCCCTCCGCCACCTGCTGGGCAATGGCGGTCAGGCGGACGATGGGCCGGCTGATGCCGCGGGCGATCAGCACCAGCAACAGGCAGCTGAGCAGCCCGCCCGCCAGGGCGAGCGAGGCGACGTGCAGGGTCAGCTCGCGGACGGGGCCGGAGACGATGCGGTTCGGCATGTTCAGCACCACTTTCCAGCCGGA
>JBAZJM010000104.1:0-13687 GCA_041651315.1 Lentisphaeria bacterium
CTGCTCCGTCGGGGCCCGCTGGTTCCAGCCGCACTGGCCGAACAGATAGCAGCCCGTGAAGAACGCGCCGCCCTCAATCGGAGACCACCAGCCGAGGGCGTTGGGCTGGTTGTCCCGGCACCCGTCGGGGGTCGGCAGCGAGACCTCGCCGTTGAGCCCGACGTAGTCATGGATGAGATGGTCCGGGCTCATGAAGCGGGTCCACCGGTGTATAGTCATGCATCGTGAACATGGTGTGGTGAGGCCATAGACCCGCCGGCGGCGGCCGGAGGAGGCGCGCGATGGACATGGCGGAGGCGGAACACCGGCGGCTGGCCGAGGATGCGGCGCGGAGCTTGAACTGGAAGCGCTGGGGCCCCTATCTGTCCGAGCGGCAGTGGGCCACGGTGCGCGAGGATTACTCGCCGGACGGCGCCTGCTGGGACTATTTTCCCCACGACCAGGCCCGCAGCCGCGCCTACCGCTGGGGCGAGGACGGGTTGCTGGGGATCACCGATCGCGAATGCCGGCTGTGCTTCGCCCCGGCCCTGTGGAATGGACGCGACGCCATGCTCAAGGAACGGCTGTTCGGCCTGACCGGAGCGGAGGGCAACCACGGCGAGGACGTCAAGGAGGAGTATTTTTATCTGGACTCGACGCCGACGCATTCTTATTTGCGGGGGTGCTACCACTATCCGCAGGCCGCGTTTCCGTACGCCCGGCTGGTCGAGGAAAACCGGCGGCGCGGCCGGCTGGAGCCCGAGTTTGAACTGGCCGACACCGGCGTGCTGGACGGCGGCCGCTATTTCGCGGTTACGGCCGAGTACGCCAAGGCGGCCCCCGACGACCTGCTGATCCGCCTCACCGTCCGCAACTGCGGGCCGCTGGCCGCCGTCCTCCACCTGTTGCCGACGGTGTGGTTCCGCAACACCTGGTCCTGGGGGTGCCGGCATGAGGGATGCACGCTCAAACCGCGCATCGTCCGCAATGGCGACCGGCTGCTGATGACCCATGAAACCCTCGGTGACTTTTCGCTGCGTTTCGCACCCCAGGCGGATGGCACGCCGCCGCCGCTGCTGTTCACCGAGAACGAGACCAACCACCAACGGCTGTGCCAGACGCCCAATGCCTCGCCCTATGCCAAGGACGCCTTCCATGCCTGCGTGGTCGACGCCCGGGCGGACGCCGTCAACCCCCGGGAGCATGGCACCAAGGCGGCGGCGCACTATGTGAAGGAACTGGCGCCGGGCGAGTTGTGGGAGGTGCGGCTGCGCCTGACGGCGGGGCACGCCGCGACCGAACCGGTCACCGCGCCCGGCTTTGCGGCCCTGTTTGACCAGCGCCGGGAGGAGGCGGAGGCGTTTTATGCCGCCGTGCTGCCGCCGCAACTAGCCCCGGAAGCGCGCGTGGTGGCCCGGCAAGCCTGCGCCGGGCTGTTGTGGAGCAAGCAGTTCTATCACTACGTCGTCCAGGACTGGCTGCGGGGGGATCCGGAAATGCCCGTTCCCCCGGCGTCGCGGCTGGCTGGGCGCAACGCGGCCTGGGATCATCTGTTCGCCCGCGACGTGTTGTCTATGCCCGACAAGTGGGAATATCCCTGGTTTGCGGCCTGGGACCTGGGGTTTCACATGCTGCCCTTCGTCCGGCTCGATCCGGTGTTCGCCAAGGAACAGTTGCTCTTGTTGCTGCGGGAATGGTACATGCATCCCAACGGCCAGATCCCGGCCTGCGAGTTTGCCTTTGGCGAGGTCAATCCGCCGGTGCATGCCTGGGCGTCCTGGCGGGTCTACAAGATCGCCGCCCCGCGGGGCGGGCGGGACCGCGATTTCCTGGAGCGGGTGTTCCAAAAACTGCTGCTCAATTTCACCTGGTGGGTCAACCGCACAGACCAGGACGGGCGCAGCCTGTTTGCCGGCGGCTTTCTCGGCCTGGACAATATCGGCGTCTTCGACCGCTCCCGGCCGCTGCCGACCGGCGGCCGCCTGCAGCAGGCGGACGGCACGGCCTGGATGGCCTTCTATTGCCTGACCATGATGGAAATGGCCATGGAACTGGCCTGCGACGGTGCGGTGGCGCACCCGGCCTACGGCGACCTGGCCTCCAAATTTTTCGAGCATTTCATCCAGATCGTCGACGCCATCAATTCCTTGGGCGGCAGCGGGCTGTGGGACGACGGCGACGGTTTCTATTACGACCAGATCGCCATCGACGGCGGCCCGCCGCAGCGGCTGAAGATCCGCTCCATGGTCGGCCTGTTGCCGCTCATTGCCTGCGCGGTGCTGGAACAGAAGCGGGTGGACCGCGTGCCAGGGTTCCGCAAACGCTTTGACTGGTTTTTGAAGAACCGCGGCGACCTGGCGCGGCACATTACCTGGACCGCGGCCGACTGCTGCCCCGGGCACCACCGCTGGTTGTTGGCGGTGCCGTCGCGGGACAAGCTGGTCCGCGTGTTGCATTACCTGCTGGACGAAAACGAGTTCCTGTCGCCATACGGCCTCCGCTCATTATCGAAGCATCATGCGGCGCAACCGTATGTGTTCGCCGCCGGCGGGCAGGAGTTCCGGGTCGCCTATCTCCCCGGCGAGAGCGACTCCACCCTGTTCGGCGGCAACTCCAACTGGCGCGGCCCGGTGTGGTTTCCGGTCAATTACCTGCTCATTGAGGCGCTGGAGCGGTATCACCATTATTACGGCGACGCCCTGACCGTCGAGTGTCCGACCGGTTCGGGCCACCGCCTTAATTTGCAGCAGGTGGCCGGCGAATTGTGCCGGCGTCTGGCCGGCCTGTTCCTGCCCGGCCCGGGCGGCCGCCGCCCCTGCGACGGCGCCGCGCCGCCCGGCCAGCCCGCCCCCGAGCACGTCCTGTTCCACGAATATTTCGACGGCGACACCGGCCGCGGCCTGGGCGCCAGCCACCAGACCGGCTGGACCGCCCTGGTCCTCCGCTGCCTGGAAACCGCCGCTTCCCGCTGAACCGGCCATGATGAAGCACGGCCCGGCGCGGGTGGAGCGTCACCGTTGGGAAGCAGGGGGTCTGGGAAATGGACTTGGTCGCCGAACGTCAACACCTCCAGGTTTGCTACCAGCCTGGCGCAGCCGCGACGCTTCAACGGGAGCCGGAACCCAACTTTTGTTTTTATTTCTATTACGCATTATATTTACTGCGTTTTGGAAATAGATTATGAATTGGACCGCCTTCAGGAAGAAGACGTTCGACCTCGGCTGTTTCAGCATTCATCAGATCTATGCCTGGCAACCGGGGTTTGACCGCAACAACTTTGTCCGGTGGGTGCGCAACGGCTATCTGGTTCGGTTGCGGCAGGGACTCTACGCCTTTCCCGAGTACCGGGGCAAGCCGGAGTTTGCGGCGTATTTTGCGGGAAAAATCTACAATCCATCGTACATCAGCCTGCATTCGGCGCTGGCGTTCTACGGATTGATTCCCGAGACGGTTCTCCAAATTACCAGCGTGACCTCGCTCAAGACGGCGGTGTTCAAGAACGACTTTGGCGAGTACTCGTATCAGAGCGTCCGGAATGACCTGATGTTTGGCTATGTGTTGCGGCCGTGGGCGGAGGACCGCGCGACCGCGTATGCCACCCGTGAAAAGGCGTTGCTGGACTTGCTCTACCTGTATCCGTTCTACAACACGGAGCAGGCCCTGGCCGATCTCCGGCTTGACGGGGAGGTTTTGCGCGCGGACTTGAATCGCGCCGAATGGGGGGCCTTGACGGCGCGTTTCCACTGCGCGGCACTCGAAAAGCGCGTGCGACTCTTATCCAAGGTGTATGGCTTATGATCTCCATGGACCAGATTCGGAATTTCTACCCCGCCGCCATGGGCGGAGATGCGCGGTTTTTGAAGCATATCCTCGCCGAGTATGTCCAGTTGCTGGTGCTCGACTATCTCTCCGCGACTCCTTATGTGCGGAAGATGACCTTCATCGGAGGCACGAACCTGCGCTTGGTCAAAGGGATTGACCGGTTTTCCGAAGATTTGGATTTCGATTGCAAGAACCTTTCCGAGGAGGAGTTTGCCGGGATGTCCGACGCGGTCCTGGTCTTCCTTCAACGCAATGGGTTCAAGGCGGAGGCCAGGGACAAGGACAAGAGCCGGCTGACGGCTTTCCGCCGCAGCATCCATTTTCCCGAGTTGCTATTTGAACTGGGGTTGTCCGGGCACCGGGACGAACGCTTCATGCTGAAACTGGAGTCCCAGGATCAGGGGGTGCCGTATACGCCGACCCTGGGATTCATCAAGGGCTGCGGCTTTTTCTTTCCCTTCCCGGTTCCGCCCGACGGGGTGCTGTGCGCCATGAAGATCGCCGCCATGCTCAACCGGGGCAAGGGCAGGGATTATTACGATGTCATGTTTCTGCTGGCGCAGACGCCGCCGGACTACCCGTTTCTGGCGGCCCGCTGCGGCATTCACGACTTGCCGGAATTGAAGGCGGCGGTCGAGAAGTCGTTGCAGTCGGTGGATCTGACGCAGAAGCAGAAGGACTTCGCGCACCTGCTGTTCCATCGTGAGAGCAGCCAGCGCATCCTACACGTCCGCGCCTTCATTCAGTCACTATGACACACCCCCAAGCCGGGGATGACGGCGCACTCAACGCCGAAGGCGGCAGACAGCATCGGGACGGTGAACTGTGACTCCCGTGACCGGGGAGGAACTGGAGAGACCGGAGGCGCGCGGCCTGAGCCGGGTGCACAATTCACCCTAGTTACCCCTAGTTACAGGGGGATACGGCGGATTTCGCCACTTTCATTTTCGCCTTAAACTCTTCGATAAATGAGGTCAGGTCGCCTTCCAGTAGTGGCTTCTTTTTGGGAATCATGTGGGCGAGATTTTCAGTGACAAACAAAAAATAGAAAAAACGGGTTTCCTTGAGGCTTCGAAGACCCGCCCAAGTGTGCAATGACCGGTTGAACTCGGTACTCTCTTCAAGCCCTTCATCGGTGAGCGCTAACTGATGTTCACCAACCAGTCCCTTGCCCGAGCCCAACAGGATGTTCAGGGCGGAAGCGGCGAGGGCGCAAAGAAAGCCGAAACCGAACGCCAGAAACAACCAATACACAGTGTAACACAGTCTGCCTAAAAAGGAACTTTCTGAAACCTGTGAATCGGTAAAACCGGAATAGATGATAAACAATCCAAGAATGGCTAAAACGCAGTGTAACGCACGACTGAACCTCATCGCCTGCCAATGTCCCGTGAACAAGTCCCAACGGGTGAGATTATAACGAATCTTCATTTTCTGTCCCCAATGCCCGCTTCCCGCGGCATTTTAGTGGCTTTGATTTGAGATGCTGCTTCCGTGGTTAATCCGCCACTCTACCGGAGGGCGAAACGAAAGGCAAGGCGGCGCGCGCAGCGGTGGCCAGGTCGGTGTCGATGAGCTTGGCAGTGAGGGGGTCGGAGACCGGGTCGGGGGTGGCGAAGAAGTCCAGGATTTCCCGGCTCTTGGCGGCGATGGCGGCGGCGGGGACGTCCCGGTAATGCTTCATGATCTGGTCGGGCTCGCACTGGACGACATGGGCGCCAAAGGCGGCGGTGACGGCGGTGGGGTCGGTCTGCATGTCGAGCATGGCTTCGAGGACGTGCCCCAAATGGCCGAGGCGGGCATGGCGCAGGGCATGGACGGCCCGGGCGACGGCGCACCAGTCGGCAATCTCGGCCTCGGCCCGCGGATCGTCGAGCAGGGTGCCGAGAATGACCGCCGGGGCCGGCCGGCCCATGCGGATGGCCACGCCGGTGAATTCGGGCACGGCACAAAAATCGTCGTTGCAGAGCTGGACGTAGGTTTTGGCACGGGGATAGTCCATGGCCGGGAGCGGCTGGAGCGCGACCAGGACGACCGGCACGGTCAGGTCGCGGACAATGGCGGCAAAGGTCGCGGAGGTGGCGTAGGTGAGCATGTCCACGAACAGCAGGTCGGGGTCGAACGCCTTGATCTTCGGCAGCGCGGCGTAGGCCGCCCGCGCGTTGTCGATCATGCCGAAGTTCTTGGCGTGGACCCCCAGGGGGGCGAGCTTGTCCATGAAGACGCCGAGCTTGCCCGTCAGCTCATCGAGCAGGCCAGGAAACTGTGCCCAATAGGTGTCGAGCCCGACGCCGAAGACGGCGACCTGGGCGGCGAGCGGCTGGCGGCGTTGCACGGGCATGGAAAAAAGTTCCTTGTAAACAGGTTAACGTTCGGATTCACCACGAAGCCACGAAGGGCACGAAGACAAATCGAAGATGCACTCGGCTGCTGGGGCAATCCCATCGCCATCAGGTTAAGGTTTTCAAGCGTGCATTGACCGGTGTTCAGGCAGGGCCAAAGGCCCGATTTTATAATAGCCTGGGGCAACGCCCCAGGTTTGCGAGTAAGGAGAAATAAAGGGCTGAAGGCCCGCTCCATGAAACGCCCCTTCAAGGCTCAACCGTTATATGTCGCCATTTCTGGGGCGTTGCCCAGGCCGGAATGAAGGCGCGCCGTTGGCGCTCAAAAACAGGCTTAACCTGATGGCTATGGGCATCTCGCCCGTGACAGGGGCTGCCGTGGAAGATGGGGACGGGGAAACCCATGTTTTTGTGAGCGGTTTTGTAATTACCTTCAGCCTACAGCCTAAACAGCTTCAGCCTAAGGCAGTTGGATCATCAGGGTGCCGGTGACGCCGTGGAGTTCCAGGCAATCGCCGCCGGCGTCGGAAACCGGGGTTGCGGAAAGCCAGTCGCCGCCGAGGAACGGTTCCTGCGGGTTGAGCAGAAAGCGGACCTGGTCCGCTCCGCCGGCTTCCGGCAGGAAGCGGACGGTGGCGTTGCGGAGTCCGCTGACCAGCAGGTTCCGACGCTGGCTCATCTCGATGGCAATGTGCTCGGCACAGGCGACAAAGCCCTCCTTCTGAACCACAAAGACGCGGCATTCCTTGTGCCAGCTCCGGGGCATGCGATAGGTGGCGGCGCCGCCGGTGAGCAGGGTTTCCGTGCCGGTGAACAGCGGTGCCCCCAAGGGGGTTGCGAGGGTCAGGCCGCCGGTGAGGTCCGGGGTGTAACCGGAAAAGAACAGGGCGTTGTCGTGGCGCGCGACCAGGGTGATCGGGCAGCGGGCGCCCCAGGCGCGCTTGGTGAAGCGGAGGGTCCAGCCGAACTCGGCGAGGAGCAGGCCGGGCAGGCGTTCCGGATTGAAGTTGGCTGCGGGATCAAGCGGGGTGAGCAGCTGGCCGCCGCCGGCCGTGCCCGACACGCTGCCGCGGCCCCAGGCCGCGCGCCCGCCGTGCCACGCCGTTTCGGCACGGACGACCGCCAGCGCGCGCCGCTCCGTTTCCCGCACGGCGGTGGCCCGCACGACGGCACCGCCGCCCGGGACGGCCACGGCATCCAGGCCGCCGCTGCCGACCAGGGGGTCGTGCCGGAAGACCGCCGGCACCGGTCCGGCGGCGCAGGAGTCCAGTTCCAAGCCATTGGTTTCCACGGTGAAATCTCCGGACAGCGGCGGCGCCGCCGCCAGCCCCAGCAGTTCCCTGATGCAGGCCGGCGCACCGGTGACGGGGCCGTAGAACAGGGCGCGGCCGCCGTTGCGGACCCAGGCGGCGACCGTTTCGGCGCAGGCGTCGGCAAGAGTGCCGCAGGGGATGAAGAGAATGGAGGCCTTGAACAACTCCGGCCGGGTGCTGAGCAGCCGGGCGAGATTGCCCGTGCTGACGACGGTGTTGAGCGGCAGGCCGTGGTTGATGGCGCCGCAGGCGAACCAGTCGCCGAAGAAGATCACGTCGAGGTCGCGCCCGGCGGCGACCCGGTCGTGGATCTCGTCAAAGGGATACCCCCAAACCAGCGGCCCGGGCGCATCAGGCGCGTCACTCATGGCCTCCAGGAGCTTGGGCACGACTTCCAGTGGCACCTGGTCCGGCAGGTCGCCAAAGGAGTTGTCGACGGAAAGCAGCGACAGGTGGTCGGCGGTGGCGGTGCCCCCGGCCGGATCGATCCGGGAAACGGCCAGGGGCAGGAAGATGTCGTGGCTTTCGCGGCCATAGCGGTCGAGCCAGGGGCTGTTTTTGAACCAGGGGTCGTGGATGTAATAGCGGAACAGATAGGAAGCACTGGGAAGGTCGGCGACATGCGCCATCCAGCCGCCGAGTTCAATGCCGAAGTCGCCGTTGAGCGCGGCCCAGGGGGAGTTGGGCGGCGGCAGCGGCCGGTAGGTCTGGTAGATCTCGCGGATGGGAACCGCGTCGGAGGCGACGTCCACCCCGGTCGGGAAGTTGCTGCCCCGGACTTGGATGGGGAAGGTGCAGGCGGCGGTGAACTCGCGCCAGAAGCCGAGGATGCGCTCCCGGGTTTCCGGCGCCCGGGCGCCGGAGAAGCTTTTGCCGTCAAAGAGGGCGCCGGTATGGGCCCAGGTTTCCAGGCCGAACCCGAAGCCGTTGGAGAGCCAGAGCGCGTCGAATCCCAAGTCCGTGAGGAAACACTGTGCCTGGCGCCCGAGGAAGCGGCCGAACGGCTCGCCGTCCGGGATGCCGTCCGGGTAGGCGGCATAGCGGCGGGCATCGCCCTTGAGCGTGCCGTAGCAGCAGACGAAACTTGGCGCGCCGCCCCAGCGACACAGGCAGATCTCCTCGTGGCGTTCGTATTTGAACGAAGACTTGGCGAATTCGGGGCCGGGGTCGAAGGTGGCGATGACGCGGACCGGTTTGCCGAGTTCACCGGCTTTTGCCTTGATCCGCGCCACCAGCGTGTGCAGCCAACGGTAGGTGAATTCCGGCGGGTCGGCCATGTACAGGGCGGGCTGCTTGTGGATGGAAATGCCCTCCGGGTCATGGCGGTCCCGGCCGCTCCAGCGCGGGTTGGCGACGCCGATCCATTTGGCCCATTCGAAGGTGGCGCCGGGGTCGCCGGCGTAGTCCAGGATTTCCGAACCGTCGGCGACCCACAGCAGGACCGAGACGGCCTCCGCGCGGGCGGTCAGGTCGCGCCACTGGCGGAAGAGCGTGGCCAGGACGCGGTCCATGGTTTCCATTCCGTTGTCCCGGAACGGCTTGAGGCTCATCTCCAGCGTCACGTTGGCCAGTTTCATGGGGCGGACTCCTGGAGGGTGCGGCTCATGGCCTGCGCGGCATCCACGATCCGGGCGGCGATCTGTTTGCCAAGGGCGGCCTTGAAGCGGGGCAGCGGCACGCTGAGGCCGAGGGAGAGGATGGCGCGGCCCGCGGCGTCGACCACCGGCGCCCCGTAGGCGGCCACGCCGCTACGGTGGTCGTCGAGCGCCTCAGCAAACCCGGCCTTGCGGACGGTGTCCAGGCGTTTGGCAAAGGCGGCGTTCGCCAGGCCGTGCGCCGTGCGGTAGACGTCCAGGAACGGCGCGTCCTGCCAGGCCAGCAGCGCCAGGCCGGAGGCCATGAGGTGCGGGCTGGCGAGGTCGGCCGATGACGGCACGGAGGTGGCGAGTTCCTTGTCGCACGGGCAGGCGCAGACGCACTGGAACGCCCCGCGGTCGCAGGCCAGGGCCACGGTGGTCTCGCCAAACTCGCGGAAGAGCGCCTGCACGCGGGGGCGGGCAAAGCCGTCCAGGCGCGCCACCAGGTCGGTTGTCCGGCCGAGCAGCGCCGCGGCCAGGCCGAGGCGGTAGCGCCGCGTGGCCGCGTCGAATTCCAGGAACTGCCGGGCCTGGAGGGTCTTGAGCAGCTGCTGGGCGGTGGGCGCCTTGAGGCCGGTCAGCCGCGCCAGTTCGCGGACGCCGATCCAGTCGTCCTGGCCGGCCACGGCCTTGAGCAGGGTGAGCGCCTTGTCAACGGAGTGAATCATGATTGTATCGTTCTGCAAAACAGCGTTCTTATATACGATACACCATAGCCCAACGCCACCGCTTTGGCAAACGGCCGGCACGTGGGGGTGTATGACCTAACGGTTGGTTGATCCGGTTTCCCGGAGATTTCCCGCGTGATTATTGATCTATAGGTTTCCATACGATACCGATACCGATTCCGACCCCGAGAACCGCCGGAGGAGTCATTGGCCGAGGGCACGACCGAGTTGTTCACGAACGTTGTGGGTTACCTGCTGGAATCGGGATCGCTGCGGCCGGTTCGTATTCCATGCCCGCCTGGCAACCGATTTTTCTGGCAAGGTGCCAACCAACAAAAATGTCATGTGATGCGGGCGTCCGGCCGGGCCCGGCGGAGGGGAAGCCCCGGCGGCCCGGCCGGACGCTCCGGCACAGGTATATTCTCCGCCATGCAGGACGCCTTGAACACTGCCTACGACGTGGTCGTCTGCGGGGCCGGCCCGGCCGGGCTGCTGGCCGCCCGCACCCTGGCCCTCGCCAGTCCGGAACTGAGCGTGGCCCTGCTGGACCGGCAGGCGCCCTGGCGCGAGCCGGTGTGCTGCGCCGAAGCGGTGGCGGCCGCGCCGCTGGCCGCCCAACTCCCCGTCGATCCGGCCTGGGTCCGCCAGACCCTTTCCGGCCTGTGCCTGGTGTCGCCGGACGGCACGCGGCTCGAGTACCGGCAGCCGGGAGCGGGGCTGCTGCTCAACCGCGCCCTGCTGCACCGGCGCCTGGCCGAGTTCAACCGGGCCCGCGGGGTGCACTGCCATTTTGCCTGCGAGGTGCGGGGCTTGGAGCGTGCGGCGGACGGGGGCTGGACGGTGCGGGTGCGGCAGGACGGCGCCGAACGCCTCCTGGCCGCCCGGGCGGTGATCGACGCCACCGGGCCCGGCGGCCGGCTGACCCGGCACCTGCCCGGTTTGGCCACGCTGGGGGACGGACGGTTCGACTTGGAATCGGCGGTGTTCACCCTGGCGGAAGGCATTCCCCACCGGCCCGACACCATCGAGCTGCACTTCAGCCGGGAACATTTTCCCGGGGGTTATGGCTGGGTCTTCCCCCGCGACGGCACCACCGTGAATGTCGGCTTGGGAGTGGGACGGGACTGGCGGGGGGCGGCGGGGCCGTCCCTGCGCGAGCGGCTGGCCCGGTGGCTGCGCGAGCGCTGGCCCGACGCCGTCTGCCACGGCTGGTTCGGCGGCCCGATCCCCTGCGGCCAGTCAGGGCGGCCGCTGGCGCTGGACGGCGTGTTCAAGGCCGGCGATGCCGCCAGTTGCGTGAACCCGGTCAGCCGTTCGGGAATCACCGAGGCCATGGCGTCGGGCCGGCTGGCGGGCGAGGCGGCCGCATGCTGGCTGGCCGCGCCGCCGGAGCGCCGGCCGCAGGTGGAACGCGACCTGCGCGATGCCTGGATGCAGGCGCGGGGACGGCGCCATGAGCGGCTGGCGCGGGTCAAGCCCGTCGTGCAGGCCATTCCCGACGCCGTGCTCGACCGGCTGGCCCGCCGGCTGACCGCGCTGCCCGCGGCCAGGCGGACGCCGTTCCGCCTGTTTTGGCAGGCGCTGACCGCCGAGCCCGCCCTGATGTGGAAGCTGCGCCCGCTGGTCGGCTGACACCCCTTCCACATTCCCTTGCTTTTTTGCCGCTCCGGTCCCTCAAGTCTCTCAAGTCCCGGGAGTCCCGCGCCCTGTCAGCCCCGCCGTCGGCCGCGGCCGGGGATCAGCCGGCCGCCCAGTTGCGGGCGCGCAGCTCCTGGTCGCAGGCCAGGGTGAGGTCGCTGAGAATGGCCGCCTGGCGGTCCGGCTGGTTGGTCCAGACCAACAGGTCGACAGTGATCGCGCCGGTGGCGACGGCGCGCACTTCGAGGCTGGGAGCCGGCTGGCGCAGGATCAGCGCATGTCCGGCCGCCAGCGCGGTCAGCCGGCGCGTGGCCTCCGCCAGGTCGGCCCCGCGGCTGACGGTCAGCGGCAGGTGCAGGCGGGTGGCCGGATTGGGGTTGGTCCAGTTGACGATGTTGCCGGCAATGAAGCTGCCGTTGGGCACCAGCACGGTGACTCCGTCGTCGGTGACGATGGTGGTGCAGCGGAAGCCGATCTCGCGCACCGTGCCCCGGGAGCCGCCGACGTCGATATAATCCCCTGCCCGCACGGTGCGGCTGAAATGGATGAGCAGGCTGCTGACGAAGTTGTTGACCACGTTCTGCAGGCCGAAGCCCAGCCCGACCGTGATCGCACCGGCCAGCAGCGCCAGGTTCTGCAGCGAGGACCCCGCCACGTTCAGGCCGACCAGGAAGCCCAGCACCACCACCAGGTAGCCGAGCACGGTGACCAGGGTGTTGCGGGTGGCCTCGTCCATGTGGGTGCGCACCAGGACCTGCCGGAGAAAGACGTGACGGGCCACCCGCGACAGCCAGATGAACAGCGCGAACACCCCCACCCCTTCGGCCAGGCTGCGCACCGTGACGCGGTCGGCCAGCGGATAATTCCACCAGGTCAGCGCCGTACGGCCATACGCCGCCCCCAGCGCCGCCACCTGGCGCACCGCCGGCGGCGCGTCGGGGGCCAGCAACAGCATCTCCAGCAGCCGCCACCAGCCGAAGAGGATCAGCAGCGTGGCGCCGCCGGCAATGGCCGTCTGCGCCAAGCCTTTGAGCAGCGCCCTGCCCGCCGCGGCCGCCGGCGTCTCCTCCGCCGCCGGCAGCGCCGGTTCAGGCGCCGTTGCCGGTTCCGTCCGGGGAACGGCGGGGCCGGCCAAGCCGCCGAGCCAGTTGCAGGCATGGCAGAGGAGCGCGGCCAGCGCCGCCGCCAGGCCGGTGGCCACCGTCACCTGCAAAATCATGCGGCCCAGGTTGTCGAGGGTGAACAGGAACGGCACGACCGTCAGCATCACCGCCAGGATGCCGCCACCGGCCGCCAGGCTGCCGAACAGCCGCAGGCCAAGGTGTTCGGAACGGCGGCTGAGAAAGCGTCCGAGCAGCAGCGGGTGCAGGGCCAGCCGGACCAGCGCCAGCCAAAACACCAGCAGGAACAGACAGAACAGGACCAGCCGCGGTCCGGCCAGGATGCCGCCGGAGGCCGCCCCGCCCCAGACCGCCAGCAGGATGCCGGCCCCCAGCGTCAGCCGCACCGCCAGCAGGATGCCGCCCGCCAGCGTCGCCCGCGGCGGAAAGCGGTGCCCGGGACACCCCGCCAGCAGCAGCGTGCGGCACAGCCACCAGGCGCCCAATCCCAGCAGGCCCCAGCCCAGCAGCAGCGCCAGCCGGTTGCCCGGCAACGCCTGGAGCAGCAAGCCCCCGCCGGCGGCCGCCGCCGGCAGCACCGGCAGCAGGCGCACCGTCAGCCAGCGCCAGCGGGCCGGGGCGGCGCCCCCCCCTGCCCCGCCGGCGTCAGCGGCCGCCAGCCGGCGCGTCCCCCAGATTCCCGCCGCCAGCAGGACCAGCCAAAACAGCCCTCCGGTCAGCAGCTGCCCCGGCGTCGCATAACCGGCGGCGCGCATGAGCCCCAGGCTGCCGGCGTCAACGGCCAGGCGCAGGTCGTCCCAGGCCGCCGGCACCACCGCCAGCAGCTCCGTCAGGCTGCGGCCGTCGAGGCGGGCATCGCGCTGTTCCCACAACACCCGCGCCCCGGCGGCCTGCAACGTCTTTTGGGCGTCCCGGTTGGCCGCCAGCCAAAGCTCCGCAACCGCCTGGCGTTGCGCCAGCAGCGCCCGCTGCGCCTGGCGCGCCAGCAGGCCTTCGGCCAGCGCCCGCCGCCGCTCGGCATCGCCGGCCGCCGCCGGTTTCTCGGACAGCAGCTTGCGGGCCAGCACCTGCAGCCGGTTCTCCAGCAGTTCCGGCCGGCCCGGCTGCGTGCGCACCAGCAGCGGGGCCTGTTCGTTCACCAGCGCCAACACCGGGGCCGCGGCCGCC
>JBAZJM010000105.1:0-13677 GCA_041651315.1 Lentisphaeria bacterium
GGGCCGCCCATTGGGGGGGGCCGCGTTGGCATTGGGTTCACCCACTAAAAACGATGCCAACTTAGCGGAAAATGCCGAAAATGCAAAAAATACCGGCCGTTTTCACCGGGGCATTCCCGGCGGGGAGGAAACCGGGCGGCCGCCGCTCACGGCACCGGGGGCGGCGCCACGGCCGGGCCGGAAGCGGCACCAGGGCCCGGCTCTGCTTCGCGCAGGCGGCGGATGAATTGGCCGACAATGGTGTCGCGGTTGAAATGGATGTCGACGGCGCGCCGGCCGTTGGCCCCCAAGGCGGCGCGCAGGGCGCGATCCGCAACCAGCCGCCGCAGGGCGCTTTCGAGCCCCGCGCCATCCCCCGACGCCACCGCCACGCCGCATTGCATTTCTTCGACGATCTGGGCCGGTTCCCCCTGAGCGACCACCAGGGTCGGCAGGCCGCAAGCCATGGCCTCATAGAGCTTGGACGGCACGGCGCCCGGCAGGCGGATGCGCAGGGGGATGACGGCAATGTCCGCCGAGGCGGTGAGCGCCGGCACCTCGCCCTGGGGGACGGGATCGAAAAACCAGACGTTCTCGAGGCCAAGGTGCTGCTTCATGGCCACCAGCTTTTCCTTTTCCGGACCGTCGCCCACGAAGACCAGGCGGAAGCGGGCCAGGTCGCGAAGGTGGGCGGCGGCCAGCAGCAGCTGGTCCAACCCCTGGGCCAGGCCGTGCAGGCCGGTGTAAATGGCGACCACGGCATCGGGATCGCTGCCGGCCAGGCGGGAGCGGGCCACCACCGTCCGGCGGGCCGGACTGAACACCCGGGTGTCCACACCATTGGACAGGTGATGCAACTGCACCGTGGGAAACCGCTGGCGGATGTCGGCTAGGGTCTCCCCGCTCTGCACGGTGACCAGCCAGGAACAGCGGTAGAACAGCCGTTCGAGCCAGCGGGCGGCCGCCAGGGTGGGCCCCGGGTGCAACACCCCCAGGCGCACCGGGCTGTCGGGCCACAGGTCGGAGACGTTGAAGATCAGCCGGGCGCCCTTGATCCGGGCCAGCAGCAGGCCGGCCACTCCGGAAAACAGCGGCGGGCTTTCCACCATCAGGTAGCCGGCGCGCGGCAGTTTGAGCACCCCCCAAAAAACGGACGTGATGATGAAGGAGAAATAGTTGGAGAGACGGGGCATCATCTGCACTTTTTTGGTCGGGTAGATGGGCACCCGCAGCACCTCGATGCCGTCCCGCTGTTCGCGGCGGAACCAGCCGCCGTAACCGGGATAGTAGTGGCCGAGCGGATAGTTGGGCATGGCGGTGAGGACGGTGACCTCATAGCCGGCCCGGCGCAGCCGCCGGGCGGTTTGCGACAGCCGCGCCTGGGGGGCGCCGATCTCCGGCGGATAATACTGGCTGAGGATGAGGAACCGGCGGTCGCGGGCGGCGGCGGCCGCCGCCTTGTCGGCGGGGACGGACCCCTTCCCCCGGAACCACCACTTCCACATGCCCCACAGAAAGCCCGCGCCGTAGGAGAGATGGAGCGTGGCAAAGACCACGGGCAGCAGCGGCAGCAGCGGCAACACCCGCGGCTCGCGCCGCGCCGTGAGGATGCTGAAGGCCAGGCTGGCCACCCCATAGGGGAACACCACCAGCAAGCCCCAGCGCCAGTCATGCAAGGCCAGCGCCAGGATGAGCGACCCCAGCAGGGCCAGCACAAACGCCGCCGGCACCAAGTGGCGCCAGGAGGCGATGGCACCGCGCTTCTGAATGACCCGGACCTTGTAGAACCCGTACTGATAGTACTGGCTCCACAGGCCGCCCAGGTCCGCCCGGCTGAAATAGCGCGAACTGATGGCCGGGTCCAGCCAGATCCGGCCGCCCGCCTGGATGAGGCGGAAGTTGAATTCGTCGTCCTGGTTGCGCTTGAGTTCCTCGTCAAACAGGCCGATGCGGGAAAAGACATCGCGGCGATAGGCACCAAAGGCCACGGTGTCGACAAACCCCGGGGTGGCCCGGCCGGTGCGGAAGGCGACGCCGCCGACCCCGAACACGGCGCTTTGGGCGGTCGCGATGGCGCGGGCCATGGGGGTCTCGCCCACCGTTTCCATGGGGCCGCCCACGCAGTCGGCGCCGGTGCGCTTGAGGATGGCGACGCACCGGCAGAAGTAATCCGGGGCGATCTCGCAGTGGCCGTCGACGCGGATGATGATGTCGCCGCGCGCGGCGCGCAGGCCGATGTTCATCGCCGGCGGCACAATGCGGGCCGGGTTGTCGAGCAGGCGGATCTCCGGCCGGCGCCCGGCCACGGCCGGCGAGGCCGCCATGGCCAGCACCTTCTCCCGGGTGCCGTCGTCGCTCATGCCGTCGATCACCAGCACTTCCAGGCGGTCCGGCGGATAGTTCTGCTGCAACACCGCGCCCAGGCTGCGGGCAATAAAATCCGCCTCATTGCGGATCGGCATGATCACCGAGATGAACGGCGATGGCTTCATGAGGCGGCGGAACCGGAACGGGGGCCACGGCGAACCGGCCCGGACCGGCCCACGGTCAACCCTTTTTCAGCCGCGGCTCCAAGTAGTCCAGGCAGCTGTTGAGCGTAGCCAGTTGCGGATAATCCGTTTCCGGGACTTCCACGCCATAACGCTTGCGCAGCTCCATGACGATGTCCAGGAAGTCCATCGAGTCCAGGCCGATCTGGTCGCGCAGCTTGGCATCGGGATTGAGGGTGGCAAAATTCTCATCCGGGAGGATGTCCTGGATGATGCCGAGGATCGCCTGCTTCAGTTCGTCACGCGTCATGATGCTTTATGTCCCGCAGTTGCTCAGGGTTGGTAGCGTTTGACAATGAGCACGGAATTGATGCCGACCATGCCGAAAGAGGTGTTGAGGATGGTGTCGAGCCGGGGCGCCGCCGCGGGCTGGTTGAGCACCAGGTTGGGCAGCGCGCATTCCGGGTCCAACTCGTCAACATTGATGGTGGGATGCACCACCCGATCCTGCAGGGCGGGCAGGTTGCCGGCCAATTCCAAGACGCCGGCGGCACCCATGGCGTGGCCGATGAAGCTCTTGGTGTTGTTGAAGTAGGTGTCGCGGCAGCCGGGGCCGAAAACGCGGCGCAACGCCTGGCATTCCTGGATGTCCCCCATCCGGGTGCCGGTGGCATGGGTGTTGACCAGATGGATGTCCTTCGGCTCCAGCCCGGCCCGGGCAATGGCGCTGGCAATGCACTCGCCCTGGCGTTCAGAGTTGGGCAGGACAAAGTCGGTGGCGTCGGAATTGACCGCATACCCGGCGATTTCGGCGACGATGGTGGCGCCGCGGGCCAGGGCGTCGGAAAGACGTTCCATGACAAACACGGCGCCGCCTTCGGCGATGACAATGCCGTTGCGCTTGAGGTCAAAGGGACGGCTGGCCTTGGCGGGGTCCGCATGCTCGGCCAGCGCGCCCTGGCTCTTAAACCCGGCAAAGATGCCGAACGACTGGATGCTCTCGGAAACGCCGCCGGCCAACGCCACATCAACCTCGCCGAGCAGCAGCTGCTGGTAGCCCTGGATGCAGCCCAGGTTGCCCGCGGCGCAGGCGCCGCCCAAGGTGTAGTGGGGGCCGGTAATGCCCAAGTTCAGCGTCACCTCGCCGGCCGGATTGTTGGCCACCGTCCGCGGATTGTGATAGTGCGACCAGTATTTGATGTCGTAGTTGTACTTGCTGATCTCGTAGATCTCGTGCTCGGTTTCGACGGTGCCGTGCTCGGTGATGCCCAAGTAGACACCGACCCGGGGCTTGGCCACCGCGGCCCAGTCCAGGCGCGCGTCGCGCACCGCCTCATTGGCGGCGTAGATGGCAATGGAGCCGGCCCGGGTGCCGCAACGCAGGTCCTTGCGTTTCTGATAGCGCAGCGGGTCGAAATGACAGACCCCCGCCAGGGTTTCCCCGAAATAGCGGATGGTGTAGCGTTCGACCCCGGAAACGCCGTGCAGCAGGCTGGCGCGGAACGCCGCCAAGGAATCGCCGTTGGGGGCGGCAAGTCCCACTCCGGTAATGACAATGCGTTCCGAGGGTTTGCGCATGATTGAGATGAGATGAGGGTGAAAAAGAGGAAAGGTACTATACCCCGTGAACGCCGCAAGGGAAAGCGGCAGGAACGGCTATACGGCTATGGCGCCACCTCGCGGACCGGCCGGCAGGGCAGGGGCAGATCCTGGGTGGGGCGCGGGCGGACCGTGACGGGGCGGCGGTCGAGGGCCGCCGCCGCCTGACGGGCCGCCTCCACCACTTCCGCCGACGGCAGGAACGACATGGCCGTCATGGTGCCCTGGGAATCGGGCCGGGTCTGCAGGAACTGCAGCACCGGCTGCACCTGCGGTTTGACGGCCGGGCTGCGGAGGGCGGTCCGGGCCAGCGCCCAGGCGGCATTGGCCAGCACGACATCGGCGTCAAAAACCATGCCCATCATGGTGGGAACCACCGGCGTGCTGGCCTGCGCCAGCAGCCGCTTGACCAACGCCGGATCGGCTTGGCGCAGGTGGCCGGCGGCCCAGGCGGCACTGGCCCGGTCAACCGCGGTGATCTTGGAGTCGGCGGCGGCGGCAACCGCCTCCAGAACGCGGGTCAGGATGGGGGCCAGCGCCGGATCGCCGTTGCGGCCGATGCCGAGAAGGGCGGCCGCGCGCACGGGCGCCGCCTCGTCAAACACCAGCTTATCCAAGGCGGGATAGGTGGCCGGGTCTTTCAACGCCGCCAGGGTGGTGGCGACTTCCAACCGCACCTCAGGCGCGGGATGACGCGCCAGTTTGGCAATGGCCGGAGCGGCCTGGCGCGCCTCCACCCGGCCCAGACAGAAGATCACCGCCGCCAACGCCTCGGGATCCTTTTCCTTGGCGACCCGGGCCTTGAGGGCGGTCAGCACGGCCGCATCCCCAGGCGCACCACCGGGCCGGGGCCAGCCGATCCGGCCCAACACCCGGACCGCCCGGGCGCGACAGGCCGGCTTGGCGTCGTTGAGAAAGGGAATGATGGCGGGCACTGCCGGTATCCGGGCCTGATTGAGCGCCACCAGGGTGTCCTCGGCGGCCTGGCGGACCAGCGAGGCGGCGTCGCCGAGCCGGGCCAGGGCGGCATCCCGGCTGGCCGGTGACGCAAAGTGGGCCAGGGTGCCGGTGGCCACCCGGCGCACCTCGGCGGCCGGATCGCCGGTCAACCGGACGGCCACCGCTTCCAGGGCGGCGGTACCGGGAGTGGCGGCCAGTGCTTCGGCGGTTTTGGCCCGCACCGTCGGATGGGGGTCGGCGGCCAGCACCGGAAACAGTTGCGCCGCCAGCCCGGCCGGCGCGGCGGCCAGGCCGCCGGCCAAAGCGGTGCGCACCCGGGGATCAGCATCCTTTGCCAGGGCATTCAGGGAGGAAGCCAGCACCGCGGCGCCGGGGCTGTTCAAGGCGCAGGTGGCGGCGGCGGCACGGCAGTCCGGATCGGTGTCCGCCAGCGCCTTGGCAAGAAACGCCGGCGGCACAACGCCGGCCAGGGAACGCAACCGCCCCCACGCCGCGGCGCGCACCCCGGGATCCGCATCACGGGTGGCGGCCAGCAGCGCCTCGGGCGGCGGCAGCGCCGCCGGGGCCGGCAGCAGGGCCAGGGCCGCGGCGCGCACCGCCGGATCGGCCGACGTGCCATAGCGCGGCAGCGCGGCGGCCAGCCCCGCCGGCAGCGACGCGGCGTTGGCCAGCTGCTGCAACAGGGTGGCCTGCTGCACCGGCTGGTCTTCCCGCGGCAGCTGGGTGGCCAGCAACTCAAAGGCCCGCGGATCCTGGGTGCGGCCAAGCTGCACGGCCAGGCGGCCGCGCCATTCGGCGTCGCCATTGGCAAAGCCCGCACGCACCGCGGCCGCGCCGCCGGCCGGCAACATCAGCGGATACGGCCCCGGGCGCAGGTCGGCCTCAGTCAGCGGCCGCTGCTCCCAGACCGGCAGCCACAACGAAAACAGAAACACCACCGTGGGAAAGGAAACGCTCATCATGATTGCCAGTCGCCTCGTGCCGCTTACGCATTCAAAACCATCACCAAACAGATACTGTAACCCCACTCGCGACCGGAATCATCCCGGTGAAACGTCTCAAAGCTCCAACAGGGTGATTTCCGGACGGCAGCCGAAACGTGCCGGAATGAAAAAGGTCCCGAGTCCCGGACTCACATGCAGTGGTCCGGCCGACGTCTGATACATCCCCACCTCATACGTGCCCACGCCGTACGGCACGATCAGCGCTCCCAAGAACGGCAGCCGGATCTGGCCGCCGTGCGAATGCCCGGCCAGGATCAGGTCCAACGGTTGCCCATGGCTGCCGTCGATGGCCGCCTGCGGAGCATGCACCAGTAAAATCCATGGCCGCGGTCCGGCAACCGAAAGGGTGCCGGTTTGCCGTTCACCCTGTCCGACTATCGTGCCACGCCCGCCGGGCAATGAAACGACCGCATCCTCCAGCCACCGGCCGCCCGTGGCGGCGCACGCACGCTCATACAAGGCGCGGTCAAAAATGTCGTGGTTTCCGGGAACGCCGTAGACCGGACAGCCGAGCCGGGTGAGAAATTCCGCGGCTTCCCGGACCCGTTCGGTGGAATCGGCCAGGTCGCCGGTGAAACACACCAGGTCCGGTTTAAGCGCACGGATGGCGCGGCCGATCCGTTCCAAATAGGCCCGGTCCGCGGCCGTGTAATGAAGGTCGGAAATGTGGCAGACACGCCGATGGGCCGCCCCCGGCCCAACCCGCACGGTCCGAATCTTCAGCCAATGCGGTTCAATCCAGCGGGCATAGGCCGCGCATCCCGCCAGGATCAGGACAAGCCCTGCGACGCCCCAGGCCAGGCAGCGCAGCCCGAAGTGATGGCGGACACGGGATGGCATGCGGGTACTTTACTGCCGTCATCGGCCGTCGCACCCCATAACTGTGCCGCGTACGTCCCCGCTTCTAAACGCACATCTAACAGTCTCCACTTCTCACGGGGTGGCGACGCTGGCCTTGCCCCGCGGCAGCCGGGCCATTACGTTATCCACATGGATGTTCCGATGGATGTTTCTGCCGTTGCCGCCCCGCCGGTGCTGGAGGTTTGCGGACTCCGCAAGGCGTTCGGCAGTTTGGTCGCCATCAATGACGTGTCATTTTCGGTCCGGCGTGGCGAGGTGGTGGGGCTGATCGGTCCCAACGGGGCGGGAAAAACCACTCTCTTGCGCATGCTGGCAACTCTGTTGCGGCCCACGTCGGGCCGGGCGGCGATCCTGGGGAACGAGCTTGGCTGGGGCAATCTTGCGATCCGGCGTGCCGTCGGTTACCTGCCCGACTTCTTCAATCTGTATACCGATCTGACGTTACGGGAATGCCTGACATTTTTTGGGCGCGCCTATGGTCTGCCCGAGACAACGGTGACGGCCCGGGTTGCGGACATGCTGGCCTTTGTCGACCTCACGGACAAGGGCGACGTCCTGATCCGCCATCTCTCCCGTGGCATGGTCCAGCGTCTCGGGCTGGCCGTACAACTGGTCCACGATCCCGGCCTTCTCCTGCTGGATGAACCCGCCTCCGGGCTCGACCCCAAAGCACGACTCCAACTCCGCGGGCTGCTGAAGCGACTCAGCCTGGAAGGGAAAACTATTGTCATCTCTTCCCACATCCTGCCCGAATTGGCCGACTTCTGCTCCCATGTGGCGATCCTGGCGGCTGGTCGGCTGCGTTTGTTCGGCCGGGTGGACGAGGTGCAGCAACGGCTCGCGGGAGTGCGGCGGGTGACGGTGCGAATCCTCGGCGACCCACGGGCGGCTTCCGCTGTAGCCGAGGAGGTGGCCGGTTTCCGCGTCGTGGACGTCAAGCCTGGGGCCTTGGTGGCGGAAACCAAGCGGGGAGTGGAGTCTTTGGCCGAGCTGAATGCACGGCTCGTCAGCCGTGGCATTGCGGTGGTCGGCCTAAGCGAAGACACCGCTACACTGGAGGAGCTGTTCATGCAGATTTCGGGCCAGGAGGGCGAACGATGAACCTGTCCGCCAATCCGCTGCTGCTGCGTTACCGTTGCAGCCTTCTGCGCCCCGGTCAGTTCTGGGTTAACGCTCTCGTGTATGGCCTGGTCGCGGGTGCGATCCTGCTGTTGAATGGTCTGCTGTATGGTTGCACGACGACCACCTATGCCAATGCCCATGAACTTGGTGCCGCCATCTATGTGCAGTTCTTGATCCTGCTCGCCATTCTGCTTCTCGTCATTGGCCCGGTCAACACCGGCAATGCCCTGCAGGTCGAGCAGGCCGAGCGGTCATACGATTTCTTCCGTCTGTTGCCGCTCAGTCCCGCTGATCGGGCAGTTGGAATTCTCATCGGTCGCAACCTCGCCATGCTGCCATTCGCCGGCCTCACCACGCTGCTGATGGTGGCTTCTGGATGTGTGGGCGGCATCGCCGGCTTATTTCAGGTCCAGGTGCTGGTTGCGCTGGGCAGCGCTACCGCCGCGGCAAACCTGGCCGCACTTCTGATCTCGCAACGGCAACGGCTCCCGCGTGGCCCGATGAAGGCGAATCAGGTGAACTCTTTGCTGTCCGTCATCGTGCTCGCGTCGGTGATCGCCATCTGTGCGGCCTGCGTTTTTGCCATCAACCAAAATGCGGCCCGCATCCGGTTCCATTTTTATGCGTTGGAGCTGCCGTGGCTGCTCGTCCTTGCCGGCCTTTTCCTGTTCGCCGCCGCCTGGAGCATGACGGGGGTCCTGCGCTCATTCCGCGTCGAAACCGGACCGTTGTTTACCCGGCCGGGGGCCATCGCCTTCCTGTTGGGGTGTTTGATGATCTGTGCGGGGCTGTTTTGGTCATCGTTTCATGATGCCTGTCCGCAGGACGCCGGCAGTATCCTGGCCGGTTATGTCGTCGTTTCGTGTTTTCCCCTGCTGATTCTGCTGGCCGACGCCAGTCTGTCGCGCCAAGACTACACGGATATTTTGGCCGGTGAGCTGGAACCGGTGACGCTTGCCTGGGTCTGGAGCCGCTCGAATGTCGGATTTTGGCTCGGCTGTTTCGCCATTTGGGCGGGCGCGTTTGTCGCCTTTGGGGTGACCGGCCAGCAGGGGCGTTTCGGGGTTCCCCTGCTGCTGGTTTGTGCCGTCACGGGCGCCAGCTTCCTGTTTTGGGCGGGGCTGATAGAACTGCACATCCTCTGTGCCGAACGCAACCCGAAACTAACGGGGTTGTTCACCGTTTTGGTCGCGATCCAGAGTGCGCTACCGTTGCTCTTGGGGGGCGTTTTGGGCAGCAAAAGCTTGGTTGTCTTCAGCCCATTCGGATCATTGAGCCTGCTGGCGCCCGATTCAGGTTCGGTGGTGTCCCCAGCGCTGGTCTTGGCGGCGGCACTGCTTCACTTTCTGCTCGGGGTGGCCGTACTGATCCCCCTGAACCGCGAATATCGCGAACTGGCGCGCTTGCCACACCGTTGCCGCGGCGCGTGACGGGCCGTCTGGCTGGTCAACAAGCCGTATTGACGTTGGCCAGGATGTCGTTCAGGTCGTCGAAGTCGAGGCGGATGACGGGGACGCGGCTGGCGAGTGCGTCCACCGGCAGGTTTTTCAGACGCAGGACGGGCCGGGGCTCCCGGAACAGGCTCGGCAGCCGGTCAAGGCTGGCGGCCACCGGTTCGCCGGTGTTGAGCAGGACGGCGCGCCACGGCAGGGCAGCCAGGGGAGGCAGCAGCACCCGGTCGCTGGCCGGCGGCGTGATCAGATGCACGTAGAGCGTGTTGTCCCGGCGGGTCAGCAGGATGTCGGGGTTGCTGGTGAATTGCGAAGCCGGGGCGGTGCCATCATAGCTTTCACGGACCCGGCCCAGCCAGCCGCCAACGGTGTTCAGCAGCGCCAGGGAGCGTTCAGGGAACCGGCCGTCGCCCATCGGCCCGGCATTGAGCAGGAAATTGCCGCCCCTGGCCCAAATCTTGGCCAGACTGGCCAGCAGGTGACGCTCGCTGTAATAGTCCTCGTCGGCGCGGAACCCCCAGCTTTCCACCCCCACCGACTGACAGGCCTCCACCGGCTTGGTGAAGGCGGCACCGTGGTTCACCGAGTCATCCCAGTCGCGCTCCGGGGTGGTGTAGTCGCCGGGGCCGAACCCGCGGTTGTTGATGAGGATGCCCGGCTGCAACTCACGGATCAGGGCGTTCATCGACGGGTCGTCGTGCTTCATGTCGTTCGAGTCCCACCAGAACCCCGCCAGCGGGCCGTAGCCGGTGCACAGTTCGCGCACCTGCCGGCGGACGAACTCGACATACGCGGGGATGTCCGGACGATCGCCCGGCTCGGGGGCCGGCAGTTCGTGCCAGCGTCCCTGGTTGGGATAGTTGGGATGGCGGTTGTCCACGATCGAGTAATAGACGTGCAGCGGAAAGTGGCGGCGGTGACAGGCCTCCGCCACCGCAGCCAGGATGTCCCGGCCATAGGGGGAGCGGGTGACCTTGAACTCGGTTTCGGCGCTGTCCCACAAGCAGAAGCCGTCCTGGTGCTTGGCGGTGAAGGTCAGGTATTCCATGCCCGCGGCGACCGCGGCATTGAGCCAGGCGTCCGGGTCGAAGCGGGCGGGATTGAACTGTTCCAGCAGCCGGGCGTACTCGGCCCGCGGCGTGCCGCACCGGAACTGGTGCTGCTCATGCCAGGCGGGAATGGCGTACAGCCCCCAATGAACAAACAGCCCGAACCGGTGGCGGAAAAACGGGTCACGGCCATCGCCAAACCGGGGGATGAAAGGGGTTGCGTTCTGCATGGGGTAAATTCCGATCAGTCAGGCAACCGGCGTGCGCAGCACGCGTTGCAGGAGGAGTTCCCCCAGATCCCGCCGGCGGTCCAGAACGCCGACAATGCCCAGCCTTGCCCCGCGGATGTGGAAAAAGACGCTGTATGGGGTCTCGATCAGCTCCCGGAATTCGGTGACGCCCACTTCTTCCAGTTCAGGCGGGATGCGGCAACGGGCGGGATGTGCGGTGAGAGTCTCGATCCGGTGCATGATCTTGCCGTAGATCGCGACCGCGGCCGTCACGCCATCCCTGGCGGCGATGTACTTCAATATCTCATCCAGGTCGCCCTGCGCGACCGGCGCCCATTCAATGCCGTAGTGCTCAGGCATTGGTCAGGCCCTTCAGCGTCTCCGCGAAGTGTTTTTGAGCGCTGGCCTGGGAAATGCCGGCGCCACGCTTCAGTTCCTGGTCCCCTTGCACGAGAAATTTCAGCAGGTGGAGCGTGCGGCGCTGTTCCTCGTAGGTTTTCACGTCCTGCAGCACGGCGGTGGCCTGTCCGTTCTGCGTAATCACAATGGGTTGTCCCGAAACTTGCACCCGCTTGATCAGCCGGGCGCTGTTGGCTTTCAGCACCGTGATCGGCTCGATGGCTGTTGCGACATTCATCTCTCGCCTCCCTGGTTTTAGGGATGAATATAGCCCCGAATTCAGATCCTATCGCGGGTGGCCGCGACCAGACCGGTCTCACCGTTTTGGAGTGCGGCAATGCCCCCAATGGGGTGAACAGGAGCCCGGCGGCTACAACCGGCGGGGATCTCCCGCCCCATCCCACTGATACGCGGTCCCCGCTGCCGTTGCGAGGTCGATGGTTGTCTCGCCGTACCGCAAGCGGCACGGGGCGCCGCGCAGGGAACGGATGACCGCCTGCCGCAGGCGGCCCGCCGACCACTGGAGGTCGACCTCAAAACCGCCGCGGGCCCGCAGGCCGCGCACGGCGCCTTGCGGCCAGGCCTCGGGCAGGGCCGGCAACAGGGCCACTTCGCCGTGGGCGCTTTGCAACAGCATTTCAGCAATGGCGGCGGTGGCGCCCAAGTTGCCGTCGATCTGGAACGGCGGATGGGCGTCGAAAAGATTGGGATAGGTTGATTTCGCGAAGAGCGCCTGCAGATGCTGATGCGCCGTATTGCCTTCCAGCAAACGGGCATAAAGGTTGATGATCCACGCCCGGCTCCAGCCGGTGTGCCCGCCGCCTTGTGACAGGCGGCGCTGCAAGGTCGTCTGCGCGGCCTGCGCCAGCGCCGGCGTGGCGCGCGGGGTGATGGCGTCGCCGGGGAAGACGGCAAACAGGTGCGAGATGTGGCGATGCCCCACCTCGCGCTCGTCGAAATCGTCCGGCCATTCCATCAACTGTCCATGGCGGCCGACGGCGGGTGGCGGCAGACGGCGGCGGAGCCCTTCCAGCTCGGCGGCGAACTCCGCATCCGTCTCCAGGATCTTGGCGGCGGCGATGACGCGGCGGAAGAGTTGGTCGATGATCTGGTTGTCCATGCTCGGCCCGGCGCAAAGCGAGCCGCGTTCCCCGTGCGGCAGCAGATACACATTTTCCGGCGACGTGGAGGGACAGGTGACCAACCGGCCCTGGCGGTCCTGGATGAGAAAATCGACAAAGAAGAGCGCGGCTTCCCGCAACGTCGCATAGGCCTGGCGCAAAAACGCCACATCCCCGCTAAAGGCATAATGCTCCCATAGATGCAGGCTCAGCCACGCCCCCCCCATCGACCAGAACGAGGAGACGGCGGCGCGGTCCGTCGGGGTGCAGTCGGCCCACAGATCGGTATTGTGGTGCGCCACGAAGCCGCGGCAGCCATACATGACCCGCGCGGTTTGCCGGCCGGTCTCCCGCATGCGTTCGAGCAGGTCGAAGAGCGGCTGATGCAGTTCACTGAGGTTGCAGACTTCCGCCGGCCAGTAATTCATCTGGATATTGATGTTGATGGTGTATTTGCAGCCCCACGGCGGCAGGACGTCCGCGTTCCAAATGCCTTGCAGATTGGCCGCCAGGCTGTCCGGCCGGCTGCAGGCGGTCAACAGGTAACGCCCATAATGGAAATAAAGCGCCGCCAGGCCGGGATCGGCCTCCCCTTGCTGCACGCGCGCCAACCGGGCATCGGTGGGGAGCGCCGCCACGGCGGGCGGGGTGGGCAGTTCGAGCGCCACGCGCCGGAAATAGGGCTGATATTCTTGCAGATGGTCAGTGACCATGGCGTCCCACGGGCGTGCCGCTGCGCGCCGGGTGTGCTCCCGGCAGGCGGCGGCCGGATCCGCTTCGCGAAAGGTCGTGGCTCCGGTCAGCAGCAACACGACGGCATCCGCCCCTTCCACCACCAGCGTTTCCCCGAGGGTGCGAATCGAACCGCCGGCCGCCACCGCCCGCAGGCCGGTGGCAAAACGCACGCCGCCGCCGCCGGCCGCGCCCTGCGCCACCAGCGCGCATCCGTCCTCACCGGCCATCGTGTCATAAAAGCGGCTGGCATAGTTGTCGTGCATTCCGTTTTCCAGGCGCGCCCGGAACCCGATCATGCCGGGACGGTCCGCGGTCACGCGCAGGGCGATCACCTGATCCACCTTGCTGGCCAGGCATTCCCGCGTGTAAGTGACGCCCTCCAGGGTGAACGACACGCGGGCCATCGCCGTTTCCAGGTCCAACTCGCGGACATACTGCTCCGCCCCATGCAGTCCGGCCTCCTCGCCGGGGAAGAAAATGGAGTGCGGCGCGATGAACGCTGCGGGATGATAAGAGAAGGCGATCAGCAGGTCGCCCATCGGCAGGTAATGGCGCATGGCTTCGGGAATGCCGCTCAAGGCATCCAGCGCCAGCGCCTCCGCCTCCGCGATCCGCCCGTCAAGCACCCGCTGCCGAATGAGCGGCAGGTTGGCCAGGGCGTCGGGATTGTTGCGGTCG
>JBAZJM010000106.1:0-13601 GCA_041651315.1 Lentisphaeria bacterium
AACCAACACCGAGGCCGTGCTCGACCTCGCCTTCTTCCTGGCCAATTACGGCGACGCCAAGACGAAGAAGGCCACCATCGCCGCCGCCCTGTACGACGCGGCCGGCAAGCGGGTGCAGGGGCTCAAAACCGAACTCAAGAGCCCGGCCGCCGGCGAGGAGACCGTGGTCACCGCCGCGCTGCCGGTGAAGAAGCCGGCGCTGTGGAGTGCGGAGGCGCCCAATCTTTACCGCCTGGTGGTGACCCTGGAAACCGCCGGCCAAACGCTGGAGGCGCTGGCCTTCGACATCGGTTTCCGCAGGGTCGAGATCCGCGACGGCCAGCTGTGGGTCAACGGCCAGAGCCTCAAAATCCGCGGCGTGAACCGCCACGATTCCAGCCCGGACACCGGCCACTACGTCAGCCGCGAGCACATGGAACGCGACGTGCAGCTGATGAAACAGCACAACATCAACACCGTGCGGACCTCGCACTACCCCAACGACCCGGCCTGGTACGAGCTGGCCAACCGCTACGGCCTGTTCATCATGGACGAAACCGACCTGGAGTCGCACGGCCTGGGAATCAACGGCGACTGGAGCGAGCTGTCCAAGAACCCCGCGTGGCAGGCGGCCTTCGTCGACCGCGCCGAGCGCATGGTGGCGCGCGACCGCAACCAGCCCTGCGTCATCTTCTGGTCGCTGGGCAACGAGTCCGGGTTCGGCCCGAACCACGTCGCCATGGCGGAGCGGATCAAGGACATGGACCGGTCGCGGCCGGTGCACTACCACCCGGCGGACCGCCACGCCTGCGTCGACGTGATCAGCGAGATGTACACCAACGTCGACCGGCTCAACAACCTGGGCGACAACCTGGCGGATCCCGATCCGCGGCCGTTCTTCCTCTGCGAATATGCGCACGCCATGGGCAACGGCCCCGGCAGCCTGAAGGAATACTGGGAGGTCATCTGGCGCTACCCGCGGCTGATCGGCGGCTGCGTGTGGGAGTGGACCGACCACAGCATCCGGCAGAAGGACAAGCAGGGCAGGGACTACTTCACCTATGGCGGCGATTTCGGCGACTTCCCCAATGACGGCAATTTCTGCGTCGATGGCCTGGTGTTCCCGGACCGCGTGCCGCACACGGGACTGCTTGAACTGAAGAAGATTTACGAGCCGGTGCGCGTCGAGGGCGTGGACTGGGAGCACGGCGTGCTCAAGATTTGGAACCGCAACTGCTTCACCGGCCTGGACCACCTGGAGGCGGTGTGGAGCGTCGAGGCGGAAGGCGAACGGATCGCGGAAGGCCGGCTGAAACTGCCGAAAGTGGCCCCCCTGGCCCATGCCGAGATCGACTTGCCGGACGCGGCCTTTGAGATCGTGGCCGACGCCGAGAACTGCTTCACCGTGAGCTTCCGCCTGAAACACGACACCGCCTGGGCCAAGGCCGGACATGAGGTCGCTTGGGGCCAGGTGCCGATGCCGGAAGCGGACGCGGCGGCGTGCGCCTGCGGCGACCACGGCTGCGGCGACGACTGCACCTGCGAAGAAGAAGACGCCTGCGGGTGCGGCCACGACCATTCCCACGCCAAGCCCGCCGCCCTGAAAACGGCCGACGACGGCCGGCTGGTGCGGCTGGGCGACAAGAAGAACCAGATCGTCTTTGACCGCCGCAAGGGCCGCCTGGCCGCCTGGACGGTCGGCGGGCGGGAACTGCTCCAGGGGGCCCTGGCCGCCCAAATCTGGCGGGCGCCCACGGACAACGACATCGGCTGGACGGGCATGGCCAGCCGCTGGCGCGCCCAGCACGGCCTGGACCGGCTGCTGGAACGCGTCAACCGCGCGGAATTCATCCCCGGCGGCAAGGACCGGCCCGCCGTGTTCGAGGTCGAAACCACGCTGGCCGCCATCATGCACCGGCCGGTGCTGGATGTGACCTACCGCTATGAAGTCGGGGCGGCCGACGAGATCGGGGTCACGGTGACCTTCACCCCGCGCGTTCCCACCCCCGAGCTGCCGCGCCTCGGCGTGCGCCTGCTGCTGCCGGAACGTTTCAGCCACGTGGACTGGCTCGGGCTCGGCCCGCACGAGGCCTACAGCGACCGCCGTGAAAGCGTGCGCCTCGGCACCTATTCCGCCACCGTGGACGAGCTGTTCGTGCCCTACGTCAAGCCGCAGGAGAACGGTGCGCGCCTCGACACCCGCTGGGTCGTCCTCTCCGATGACCAAGGCGCGGGGCTGGCCGTCGCCATGGTCGACGAGCCGTTCCTGTTCAGCGCCCTGCCCTACACCGCCGAGGAACTCACCGCCAAGCGCCATTGCCATGAATTGGAACGCGCCGGCGCCACCGTGCTCAGCCTGGACAAGGTGCAGATGGGGCTGGGCAGCAACAGCTGCGGCCCGGCGCCCCAGGCGAAGTACCTGCTCAAGCCGGAAGGCCCGGTCACCTTCCGCTTCGTGCTCCAGGCGCTGGCCTGATCCCGCCATCACACGGTGAACCTGCTTGGGCAAACCGGTCAACCGGGTATATCCTATCACGTGACGTTCGTGGCAGCCACGCGGGTGGCTGCCGGCCCGCCCCTCCCGAGCAGGAGAGCAATGCACGATGTGTGAAATAGTGTTGTCATTGTGCCTGTCCGGCCGGAACGATAATTATGGGTTTGACTTCAAGCGCCGCTTCGCCACGGCCATGAACTTCCTGGCCTGGAGCGCCGGAAAGGCCGGCGTTCTGGATCGGATCGAGGTGGTCTTCACGGACTGGAACTCCCGGCCGCCGTTGGCCGGCAACCTTTCGCTTTCCGAAGACGCCGCGCGCCTGGTGCGCTTCATTGAAGTGCCGCCGGAAACGGCGGAACGCCATAATCCGTCCTTCTCCCCCTTCCACCAGTCCAAGGCGTTCAATGTCGCCATCCGGCGGGCTCGGGGGAAATTCATCGGCGTCATGCCCGCCGACATCCTGATCACCGCCCACGCCATGCGATCCCTGGCCGGCATCCTCGACGGCACCTATGCGGTTCCGTTTGACGTGGAAAAGACTCTCCTGGGGGTGCCCAGAAAAATGCTCCCCTGGTACGCAAATGAAGGGGCGTTTTTCACCCGGCCGGAACACATTGAGCACTACCTGCTGGCCGGCGATTTTTATTTGAAGCCCGACAATGTGGCACGGGGACTGATGGGGGGATACGGCGTTTTCATCCTTCCCCGCCAGTTGATCCATGGGCTCCGGGGCGTTGATGAGCGGATTGACGGCTGGGGATACAATGACATCGACCTGGCCCTGCGGGCCGCTGACCGGGCCCGCCTGGTCAATCTCAGCGGCTACGGCGTCTCCTGTTATGATTTTGAGGCAAACGCCCCCATGCTCCGGCAAAAGAGCGACCGCCAGAGCAAAGTCCATCCCATTCGCCCCGGCACCGCCGAAAACGACGAGGGGTGGGGGCTGGCCGGGATGCCGTTCAAGGAGACACACGCGTCCCCGGCCGCCACGACGGACCAGGACCGGGCAACCCCCGTCGTGGCCCCGGGAATGACCGGCCGGGATTGGCTTGCCTGCAACATGACGCGGTTCCCGTTTTGGCAGGCCCTGCCCATTTCGGCCGCCGCCATGGCCGCCGGCTGGGCGGGACTCAAAACCGTGTTGAACCGCGCCTTGGTTTACGGGGTTTCCGACACTTCCGTCGCCGCCGCCCTAAGCCTGGCCACCCCGCTGACCGAATTGACCGTCGCCGAAGACGCCGCCAACAACCTGGACCTGTTTTGGCGGTGGGATGTCCTGCTGGCCGGGCTGCATCATGTCGGGAGCGTCCATTATGTCCCGACCCGTTCGCTGAGCGAAACGGAAACCTTTGACCTCATCGTGATCAACGGCACGTTGCCCAATCCCGAGTCGCTCAAACGCCATTGCCACCCGCAGACGACGGTCATCCTGTCGGGAGCTTCACCGGCCATGGCGGCAGGAGTCGCCGCAGAACTCGCGGGCTTTGCCCTGAACCGGTATGCGGTCCATAATGTCTGCGTCTTTTCGCCCTTGGTGATTCGGGAAAAAGAGGCCGCCGAACAGTGGCGGCCGGCCGGCGGCAACTGGATCGCCCGCGGCCTGCTGAAAATCAGCCCCCGTTTTTCCCGGATCGGAAAAATGTGCAACCTTCTGATGCACCAGCCGCTGGCCAGCTGGCCGCACTGGATCGCCGCCGCCCGCCGCCTGCACGGCTGATCCGCAGCCTGACGGCCGGCGAACCGCAGAATCATGAAGCCACCACGGAAAGCTGGTCCCGAGGCGGCAGCCGCCGGGGAGCGCCGGCGGATCGGTCGGGCGCGAGTCCGTTCCGTCAGGTTTTCCTGTAGGCACGGGCGTGCCGCCCGTGGCTGGAGTTTGGCATAACTCCACGATTCCGGTTTTCCCGTCCCAGCGGGACGGGGCGGAAATAGGCAGGGGCTTCAGCCCCTGTGTTGCCCGCCCCCCATTTCGCGTGCCGTCAGGTACGCGGCGAATCGCGGCGTACCTACGGCACGCCATCGTTTCATTTTTCGGAACAGGGGCTGAAGCCCCTGCCTATTTTCATTCAGTCCCTCCGGGACGAAACCGCCCCCAAACCCCGTACTTGTGCCAAACTCCAGGCACGGGCGTGCCGCCCGTGGAGGAGGGTGCCGTGGCAGACGGGGATGCGGAATGCCCTCGGGATCGGGGTCGGAATCGGAATCGCATGGTTTTGCGGGTTTGGTGAATTTTTGAAAGGAGCCGCCCGGCCTCGGGCGAACGGGTCGCGCCCGCCGTCCCTATTTAAGAATTATAGTAGGCGTTTGGCCGGTTGGGGCCCGGCGCCGGCGGGCGGCGCGCCGTGGCCGGGAAAAATGTTTGCCCCCGGGTTGGACAACATGACAAGCCGTGCTAAAGTACTCGTTTTGTGCTTCATCGCCGTCGTGGCGGTGTTGCCCGGTCCAGCTGCGGCCGGTGACGACTCGGCGCTGAAAATGCACGAGGCGGAACTGGCCCGGCAGGCCGCGGAACAGCGGTGCGCTGAGTTAAGCGTGGCACTGGTCCGCGGCGAGCGGGAACTGGAGAAGGAGCGGCAACGGTATGCCGCGCTGCAACTCCAGGCCCGCCGCCAGCAGGAGGCGTTTGACGCCCTGCAGGCGCAGACCGCCGGCTGGTTGCTGGCGGCGGACACCGGCGTTCCGCCGGGGATCGGGTGGCAGGACACGCTGGCGCGTCTGGAGGCGGTGCAGGCCGATTACCGAGCGGCTTGTCTCCGGTTTCGGGAGTTTGGCGGGTACGTGACCGCGCTCCTGGACAACCTCAAGGCGAGCGAGGCGTTGCGGCAAGACGTGCGCAACCGTTTCGACGAAGCCGTCCGGGCGTGTGAACGCTTGGAGGCGAGGCCGCCGATAGTCGCTGGGCGAGGCGGTGTAGAGGAAACGGGGTCGCGGGTCTGTCGGGTGCGGTCCGTGAATGCGGACCTGGGCGTTGTCATCTTGGACGCCGGAGCCGATGCGGGAATTCGTCCCGGTGGGCTGTGGCGGGTGTTGCGGGATGACCGTGTGGTGGCCCGGTTACGGGTCGTCGACACACGTCCGGGGGTCAGCGCCGCCGTGCCGGTCGAAGGCCGGTTGGCGGAGGTGGCGCCGGGATTGCGGATGCTGGCAGGAGAATGAGCGCGGCGGCCATGGGGCCGCGGCGAACGGATAGCGTTTCGAACACGTTTTGGGCACCGGTAACACTTACAGAAGAAAAGCAGGTTATGGAAGCACGAGCCATCACCAAGAACGCGCGCATCTCGGCCTTCAAAACCCGTCACGTGACCCGCCTGATCCAGGGCAAGGGCGCGACGGAAGCCTTGCGCATGGTGGAACTGATGCCGCGCAAGGCGGCCCGCCTGGTCGCCGAGACCCTCAAGTCGGCGATCGCCAACGCCGAGAACAATGAGAAGGGCGAGAACGTCAAGGCCGCCGACTTGGTGGTCAAGGTGGCCCAGGTGGGCGAGGGGCAGACCCTGCGCCGCTTCCGCCCCAAAGCCCGCGGCTCAGCCGGCCGCATCCGCAAGCGGAGCAGCAACATCCGCATCGAGGTCGCCACCGACGCTGAAGCGAAGAAATAAGGAAGCTTAACGTGGGCCAGAAAGTCAATCCAATCGGGTTCCGCATTCCGGTGACCAAGGCGTGGCAGTCCCGCTGGTACGCCCGCAAGGCGGCGTTCGGCGACCTGCTGCACGAAGACCTGCGCATCCGTGATTACGTCAAAACGCAACTCGCCCAAGCCGCCATCTCGCGGGTGATGATCGAGCGTTTTGCCAACCGCCTGCGCGTCACCGTCTTCTCCGGCCGTCCCGGCCTGGTGATCGGCCGCAAGGGCACCGAGATCGACCGCATCCGCGGCGAGATCGCCAAGCTCACCGGCGGCAAAGAGATCTATTTGGAGCTTAAGGAAGTGGGGCAGCCCGAGGTGGACGCCCAGCTGGTGGGGGAGAGCATCGCCCAGCAGCTGGAGAAGCGCATCGGCTTCCGGCGCGCCATGAAGCGGGCCATCCAGACCGCCATGGACCTGGGGGCCCTGGGGATTAAGATCCGCTGTTCCGGCCGCCTCGGCGGCTCCGAACTGGCCCGGACTGAGCAGTTCCGCGATGGCAAGGTGCCGCTGCACACGCTGCGCGCCAACATCGACTATGGCTTCACCGAGGCCCGGACCGTGGCCGGTGCCATTGGTATCAAAGTGTGGATTTGCAAGCCTGAAGTGACGGAGGACGATCAAAATGGGCATGATGCCAAAACGCGTAAAGCACCGAAAGGTGCAAAAAGGTTGCCGCGCGGGAAACGCAACCCGAAGTAACCAGCTGGATTTCGGCGAGTACGGGCTGCAGGTCTTGGAGCGGGGCTATGTGAGCTCCCACCAGATTGAGGCGGCGCGCGTGGCGGTCACCCGTCACCTGAAGCGGCGCGGCCAGTTGTGGCTGCGCATCTTCCCCGACAAGCCGATCACCAAGAAGCCGCTGGAAACCCGCATGGGTAAAGGCAAAGGCAATCCCGAGGACTGGGTCGCGGTGGTCAAGCCGGGCAGCATGATCCTGGAGATCAGTGGTTGCACCGAGGCGATCGCCAAGGCCGCCATGGCCCGCGCCGCCAGCAAGATGCCGTTGCGCAGCCGGATGCTGTCGCGCCACGCCCTCGTCTGATGGTGTGCCCTTAGGAGTGGTCTGAGCATGAAGCAGATGAAAAACATACGCGAGTTGACGGGCGAAGAACTGGCCCGGACGGTGCGCGAACACCGCCAGGAGGCGTTCAACCTCCGCCTCCAGGCCCAGACCGGGCAGCTGGAGAACTCCGCCCGCATGCGCACCGTGCGGCGCGAAATCGCCAGCCTGTTGACGGAACAGCGGGCCCGCGAGCTGAAACCCCAAACGGACGGGAAATAAGCCATGAGCGATACCGCCGAAAAAACGGAACGCGGCCACCGCAAGACCCGCGAAGGCATTGTGCTGAGCAACAGCATGGCCAAGACCATCGTGGTCCGCGTCAACCGCCGTATGACCCATCCCCTGTACGGCAAGGTGCTGAACACGCACAAGAAATATTACGCCCACGACGAGAATAACGAGGCCAAGGTGGGTGATGTGGTGGCCATCGTTGAGACCCGTCCCTACAGCAAGCTCAAGCGCTGGCGGCTCACCGCCATCGTCCAGGCCGCCGCCAAGACGGAATAAGGCAAGGAGGCCCTACCCATGTTGCAGATGCAATCCAGCCTGGAGGTCGCGGACAATTCCGGTGCCCGCCGGATCGTCATGATCCGCGCCGCCGGCCATGTCCGGCGCATCGCCCGGATCGGCGAAATTATCAAGGCCAGCGTCAAGGAAGCCCAGCCCCGCGGCATCGTCCGCAAGGGTGAGGTGGTCCGCGCCGTGATCGTGCGGACCGGCGCCAAGATCCGCCGCGCCGACGGCTCGTTCCTGCGCTTTGACAACAGCGCCGCCGTCATCATCGACGACCAGAACAACCCCCGCGGCACGCGCATTTTTGGCCCGGTGGCCCGGGAACTGCGCGAGAAGAACTTCATGAAAATCGTCTCTCTGGCTCCGGAGGTGCTCTGATGGCTTCGGTGACGATCAAGAAAGATACCCAGGTGGTGGTCATCGCCGGTGCGCACCGCGGCAAGACTGGCAAAGTCTTGAGCGTGGACCCGGAGAAGAACCGCGTCCTGATCGAGGGCGTCAACCGCGGCAAGAAAGCCATGCGCCGCTCCCAAAAGCACCCCCAGGGCGGCCTGGTGGAGCAGGAGCGCCCCCTCCACATCTCCAATGTCATGGCCCAGGAACGGTACGACGCGCGCCGCAACAAGCGCGCCGGCGCCCAGAGCAACGGGGGTAAGAACTGATGTCTGCCAGCGTCTTCAAGGAATTCTACCAAAGCCAGGTGCTCCCCAAGCTCATGGCCAGCCGCGGTTACACCAACCGCCTCCAGGCCCCCCGCCTGGTCAAGATCGTGATCAACGCCGGTATCGGCAGCGCCCGCGAACGCGAGGCGATTCCCGAAGCGGTGAAGATCCTCTCCACCATCACCGGCCAAAAGCCGGTGGTGACCAAGGCCCGGACCAGCATCTCCAACTTCAAACTGCGCGAAGGCATGCAGGTCGGGGTCTGCGTCACCTTGCGCGGCGAGACGATGTACAACTTCCTCTACCGCCTGATCAATGTCACCCTGCCCCGCGTCCGCGACTTCCGCGGCGTCTCCCCCAAGGCGTTTGACGGGGCCGGCAACTACACCCTCGGCATGAGCGAGCCCAGTGTCTTTGCCGAAGTCGACATGGACAAGGTCAAGCACGCCTGCGGCATGAACATCTCCGTGGTCACCACGGCCCGCACCGATGCCGAGGCGAAGGAACTCCTGAGTCTCCTGGGCATGCCGTTCAGCAACTGAGAAAGGGTCCACCCGTGGCCAAATTATGTCTGATGGTCAAAGCGAAGCGGACGCCCAAGTTCAAGTTCCGCACCTACTTCCGCTGCGAGCGCTGCGGCCGTGCCCGCGCCTACATGCGCAAATTCAAACTCTGCCGCATCTGCTTCCGGGAACTGGCCGCCAACGGCCAAATCCCCGGTGTGATGAAGGCCAGCTGGTAACGGAGACGACGCCCCATGGCTGCAATCATTGACCCCATCGCCGACATGCTGACCCGCATCCGCAACGCCGGCCAGGCCGGCCGGCCCACGGTCACCATTCCCGCCTCGCGGGAAAAGGCCGCCTTGGCCACCGTGTTGCGCGAAGCCGGCTACATTGCCGACTGCCGCACCGAGGGCGACCAGAAGCGGTCGATCCTCATCGACCTCAAGTACAGCGGCAAAAAGCCGGTCATCGAAGGGCTGAAACGCATCAGCTCCCCGGCCCGCCGCGTCTATGTCCACAGTGATGAAATCCCGCGGGTGATGGGCGGCTTGGGCATCTCCGTGCTCTCCACCTCCAAGGGGCTGATGAGTGACCGGGCCGCGCGCCGCCAGAACCTGGGCGGTGAGCTGCTGTGCGAGATCTGGTAACCCTTCGGCACCCCGCGACTTAGGAAAGGATTCCCGACCATGTCCCGCATTGGTAAGAAACCGGTCAAACTGGAAGGCGGCGCCAAAGTGGCCCTGCAGGGGCGCACGGTGACCGTCTCCGGCCCGAAAGGCTCGCTCGCCTACGAATTGCCCGAGGGGATCTCCCTGGCCCAGGATGCCGGGACGTTCACCTTGAGCGCGGCCGACGACACCCGCCACGGACGCATGTTCCTCGGCCTGGCCCGCAGCCTGCTCCAGGGCATGGTCATCGGCGTCACCGCCGGCTACAAGAAAGAGCTGCAGATCGAGGGCGTGGGCTTCCGCGGCAATGTCGCCGGCACCAAGCTCAACCTGAGCCTCGGCTATTCGCACCCGGTGGTTTTTGACATCCCGGCCGGCATCAAAATCACCATGCCCGACCAGACCAAGATCACCGTTGAGGGGATCGACAAGCAGCTGGTCGGGGAAGTGGCCGCCAGCATTCGCCGCACTCACAAGCCGGATGCCTACAAGGGCAAAGGCGTGCGCTACGCCGGCGAGCAGATTACCCTCAAGGAAGGCAAGACGGTCGGCTGACCGAATCTGAGGTAGTTCCCCGATGAGCACCCACAATAAAAAATTGGCGCGCGTCCGCCGTCATGAACGCATCCGCCGGACGGTCTCCGGCACTGCCGACATGCCGCGGATGTGTGTCTGCTGCACCACCAAGCACATTTACATCCAGCTGGTGGACGACACCCAGGCCAAAACCCTGGTCGCCGCCTCCAGCCTGGACAAGGAATTCCGCCAGGGCAAGAACAAGCCCAACCTCGCCGGGGCCGCCCTGCTCGGCAAGTTGGCGGCGGAACGCGCCACGGCGCAGAAGATCGCCAAGGTGGTCTTCGACCGCGGTGGCTTCCGCTACCACGGCCGGGTCAAGGCGATCGCCGATGCGGCCCGCCAGGCCGGCCTCACGTTCTGAGCGCCCTCCCCCTGAAGTTTCCAGCATCACACCACGGGTTTACTTGATCATGAAAAAGCAGGAAGAAGTGACCTCCGTTCAGGCGGCGCCGCAAGCGGCTGCCGCTCCGGAAGCCGTCAGCGCGCCGGCCCCCGCCAGTGCGCCGGCCCCCGCCGCCAGCGCGCCGGCCCATAGCCGGGGCGACGACCGCGGCCGCCGCCCCCCCCGTCGCCGTGAGCGCGACCGGGATGCCGGCCCCGCCCCCGAGTTCGAAGAACGGGTGGTGGCCATCAACCGCAGCGCCAAGGTGGTCAAGGGCGGCCGCAATTTCAGCTTCAGCGCCCTGGTCGTGGTCGGCAACCGCAAGGGCCGCGTCGGCGTCGGCTTCGGCAAGGCCAACGAAGTGGCGGACGCCATCCGCAAGGGTGGCGAAAAGGCCCGCAAGTCGTTGATCACCGTGCCGCTCCGCCTCCACACCCTGCCGCATCCCACCCATGCCGACTTCCGGGGCGGCCAGGTGATGATCCGGCCCGCCTCCACCGGCACCGGCCTGATCGCCGGCGGCAGCATGCGCGCCGTGCTCGAGCTGGCCGGCGTCCAGGATGCCCTGGCCAAGTCGCTCGGGTCCAGCAACCCGGTGAACGTGGTCAAGGCCACCGTGGCCGCCATCCTCAAACTGCGCACCCGCGATGAGATCCTGGCCAAGCGCGGTCTCACCACTCTTTAATACCGCCTCTCCATCCGTTTTCCAAGCTGCGTCGAGGTCATACGATGAAGCTCCATGATTTGCACAACACCGTCAAACGGCCGTCCCGCAAACGGGTCGGTCGTGGTGACGCATCCGGTACCGGCCGCACTGCGGGCCGTGGCGAAAAAGGTCAGGGCGCCCGGGCGGGCGTTCCATGGCGCCCCCACTTTGAGGGCGGCCAGATCCCCCTGCTCCGCCGCCTGCCCAAGCGCGGCTTCAACAACCCCAACCATGTCGCCTACGCCGTGGTCAACGTGGGGGAGCTGAACAGCGCCTTCAACGCCGGCGAAGAGGTCACGGCCGAACTGCTCCAGCGCAAGGGGCTGGTGGGCCGCGAACTCGCCAACGGCGGACTCAAAATTCTCGGCGACGGCGAACTGGCCAAGGCCCTCAAGGTCAAGGCGGAAAAGTTCTCCCAGTCCGCCCGCCAGAAGATTGAGGCGGCCGGCGGCACCTGCGAACAGGTGTCCTGAACCGCCGTTCCACCCGCACCGGTATCTGGAGCGCGCCTGCCATGCTGTCCGCCTATACCAACTGCATGAAGATTCCCGACCTGCGCCAGCGGATCCTCTTCACGCTGGGGATCATTGCGCTGTGCCGGGTCGCCAGCACCATTCCCTGCCCGGGGGTGGATCCGCATGAGTTGGGCGCCCTTTTCGCCTCCATGGCCAAGGGCTCCGGCGGCGGCATGCTGAACATGTTCGACCTGTTCAGCGGCGGCGCGCTCCAAAAGTTCGCCGTGGCCGCCCTGGGCATCATGCCCTACATCTCGGCCTCCATCATCATCCAGTTGATGACCCCCGTCATCCCCACCCTGGAAAAAATCCAGCGCGAGGGTGACACCGGCCGCCAGAAACTCAACCAGTACACCCGCTACCTGACGGTCGTCATCTGCATCATCCAGGGCGGCATGCTGGCCAAGACCATGGTGAACCCCGAGATGCTCGGCCTGCCGGGCGGCGCCCACCCGGTGCTCAACCCCGGCCCCGCCTTCATGGTCACGACGATCATCATCCTCACCGCCGGCACCATGCTGCTGATGTGGCTCGGCGAGCAGATCACCGAGCGCGGCGTCGGCAACGGCGCCTCCATCATCATCACCATCGGCATCATCGACCGCCTGCCCTCCTCCCTGTGGAGCATGGTGTCGCTGGTGCGCGCCGGCGGCACCGGCACCCAGAACTTCACCATCATCCACGTCTTGGTCATCCTGGCCGGCTTCTTTGCCATCTGCGCCGCCACCGTGGCGCTGACCCAGGCCCTGCGCAAGGTGCCAATCAAGTACGCCCGCGCCGTCGGCGGCCGCCGCGTCGCCGCCGGCCAAACCAGCTACATGCCGTTGCGCGTCAACTACTCCGGCGTCATGCCGCTGATTTTCGCCAGCGCCGTGCTGATGTTCCCGGCCATGCTGGTCAACTGGATTCCCTACACCCGCGAGCACGGCTGGAGCATGCTGTTCGCCTACGGCAGCTTCTGGTACATGCTGTTCTACGGCGTGATGATCATGGGCTTCTCCTTCTTCTGGGTCGCCAACCAGTTCAACCCGACCAAGATCGCCGATGACCTGCAGAAAAACGGCGGCTTCATCCCCGGTGTCCGCCCCGGCCAGCCCACCGCCGAGTTCCTCGACTTCTCCATGACCCGCATCACCATCGCCGGCGGCCTGTTCCTCACCGTTCTGGCCATTCTGCCGATGATCCTCTCCCGGCAGGCCAACATCCCCGACATGATCGCCCAGTTCTTCGGCGGCACCACCCTGCTGATCATGGTCGGCGTCATGCTCGACACCATGCGCCAGGTCGAGGCGTTCCTGATCAGCCGCCACTATGACGGCTTCCTCTCCAAGGGACACCTGCGCAGCCGTCGCTGACCGCCCGCTCCGAATGTACGGGCGGACCCCCGTGTCCGCCCTATCCCCGCAAAAAACGGCGCCTCTTCCCGAGGCGCCGTTTTTCGTTACGGCACCACCGTCCCTGCCTGCCGCCGGAAGGCCGCCGGCGGCGTTCCGGTGACCCGGCGGAACATGCGGGAGAAGTAATAAACGTCCCGGAAGCCGGCGCGCCCGGCAATCTCCTTGAGCGGCAGCGGCGTCGTGCGCAACAGCCCCTGCGCCAGTTCGATCCGCCGCCGGCAGACATAGGCCATGGGCCCCTCGCCCAGGCAGCGGGAAAACAGGTTGGAGAAATAGGTCGGCTGCAAGTGCAGCAGCCCGGCCAGTTCCGCCAGCGTCAACGGCCGTTCGGGATGGCGTTGAATGTGCTCCAGCACCGGCTGCAGCCGCGCCAGGTCCCGCGCCCCCGCCGGCGGCCGGCAAGGCGGGGTTGCCGCCAGCAGCCCCGCCAGCAATTGCCGCAGCACGCCGTCGGCTTCCAGCCGCCCGGCCGGCGTCCCCGCCTGCCAGGCCGCCACCAGCCGCTCCCA
>JBAZJM010000107.1:0-13548 GCA_041651315.1 Lentisphaeria bacterium
TGGTAGGACGGGGCGGTGAACTCGGGCGCAATGTCAAACGCCACCTTGAAGTTGAACGGGGCGTCTTCCTTGAACGTCAGCTTGTCCTGATCCTCGACCGCCGGCCGGGTTTCGGGGGTGAGCTTCTCCTGCTTGACCACCTCGTCGACCGCTTCGCGCAGCAGGCGGGACAGGGCCTCGCTCCGGATCTTGTCGCCGAATTGCCGCAGGACCAGCGCCGGCGGCGTCTTGCCCGGACGGAACCCGTCAATGCGGGCATGCTTGCGGAACTCGCCCGCCGCCGCCGCGTAGGCCTGACGGCTCCGCTCCACCGGCACTTCAACACTCAGCTTGACGCGGCACGGTTCGACCGTTTCGCGCAGCACGTTCAGTTTCGCAGACTCCATGGTCGCATCACCTCATGGAAACGGCGGCCGCCCGGACACCCTGCCGGACCTTTAGGCCGCCGCATCACTGACTGGATTGGATGGAGAAAAAGCAGAGAAGAATGGCTGCCCGGCCTGGATTTGAACCAAGACAAAGTGAGTCAGAGTCACTTGTGCTACCATTACACCACCGGGCAGTTGTAGCGCAAAGACCGTACTCTAGCACGGGTCGGAGGCTTGGCAAGCCAAATCCGCCACAACAAAAATTTAGCCGCCGCCGCCCCTGCAAAGGAGGCTGCCGCCGCAAGATCATCCAGCCTTCGCTATCGGCGGTATATTTCCCTCCACCATGCCGCCATCCCCTGCCCCCACCCCCATCGTCCCGGCCGCTCCCGGCCGGCCCGGCCCGTTGCTGGCCCACGTGGTGCCATTCGCCGCCTGGCTGATCCTGATGCTGGCGCTGGGCGAGCCGCCGACCGGCTGGAAATACGCCCTGCGCACCGGCATCGGCCTGGCCCTGCTGCTGTGGGCGCGGCCCTGGCGCTGGTATCCGCGCCTCCAACTCAAGAACCTGCCGCTGGCCGCGGGCGTCGGCGTCCTTGTGCTGCTAATCTGGATCGTGCCGGAAATGGGGTTCATGGACGCCTTTTCCTCCATTAAGGAGGCGTACTTCCGCTTCCTGGTGATGCCGTTCGGCCGGCTCCCCCCCTATGTGGATCCGCAAACCCTCCGGCACGTGGCCGAATCCCCCTATCGCCCGGACGTGTGCGGCTGGGCGCTGACCCTGACCCGGCTGGCCGGCTCGGCCTTCGTCATCGCCATCGGCGAGGAGTTCTTCTGGCGCGGCTTCCTCTACCGCTGGCTGATCCAGCGCGACTTTACCGGACTGCCCCTGCGCCTGTTCGAGCTGCAGCCGTTCCTGATCATGGTCGCCCTGTTCGGCTTCGAGCACGACCGCTGGCTGGTCGGCATGGCCGCCGGCGCCGCCTATGGGGGCCTGATGCTGCTGACCGGCGACCTGTGGGCCGTCATCATCGCCCATGTGCTGACCAACTTCCTCCTCGGCCTTTACGTCATCGGTTCGGGGAATTATGGTTTCTGGTAACCGCCCCCCGTTCCGCACCCCCATTCTGCGTTCCGCATTCTACATTCTGCATTCTACATTCTGCATTCCAAGGAGTTGCCACATGACCGAACCGGCCGCCACCCCCGCCCCCGTCATGCCCCAGGCAAAACTGAACAAGGAATATGCCGTTCGCGGCCTGCTGTTTGGCGCCCTGCTGCTCGGCTTCGGCCTGTGGTCGCTCTATGATGGGGTCATCGGCTATCCCGAGCACAACCTGCGCGCCCAAAAATACCAGGAGCTGATCGATGCCCAACGCCAGGAGGAATGGCCGGCCGTGGCCAAGGCCAACGACTGGAAAACCGAGAAACCGGGAGCGGCGCACAACGCCTGGGACATCCGCACCCAGTTCATCATGGCCAGCATCTTCGGTTTTTGGGGCTTGGGCGCCCTGACCGTGCTGGCCCTGCGCAGCCGCCGCCGCTTCAGCGCCGACACCGCCGGCCTGCACGGGTTCCGGGCCGCCCCGGTCCCCTATGCGGCCATCACCGCCGTGGATCTCGCCAAGTGGCAGCGCAAAGGCATCGCCAAGATTGACGCCACAGTGGACGGCCGCAGCTGCCGCCTCGTCCTCGACGACTGGTATTTCAAGGGCATGGACACCCTGCTGGACGCCGTCCGCGAACAGCGCCCCGAACTTTTCCCGGCGGAAGAGCCGCCGGCCCCTGAGGCCGACAACGAACCGGCGGCCGACGACGCCCAGCCTCCGCCAACCGCCTGAATTGGCAACCCGGCCCGAGTGGTGATACACTAAACCGCAATAAGGACTGGCCACCTCGTGGAATCACCTGCGGAACAACTCTGGCTGAACTGGGGCACCCCCGCCTCCGACAATGCCCCCCCGTCATCAGCCAACGCCCCGGCCGCCGCCGCGGACGTGGACTGGCGCCGCCGCCAGGCGTTGCGCCGGGCCGTCCTGCGCTGGCTGCTGGCGACGGAAAAGCCGGCCGGCGCGGCCGTCGACACCATCACCCGGCTGTCCAAGCTCAAGGCGGACATCGCCGCCTTTTGGAGCCGGCCCATGCGGAATCCGCACGACGAGGGGCCCGGCCAGCTCTGGCAGCCGGCCCGCACCGCCATCGTACAGTGCTTCCTCAGCCGTGAGGAGTGCTGGCCCGACTGGTCGCGTTCGGCCGAGTTGGCGCCGCGCCTCCGGGATCTGAAACTGCGCCTGCACCAGTTGGAGGAGCAGATCCGCACGGAGGAGCCGGAGTTGCGCGACGGCGACGCCCTGTTCGACGAATACGCCCAATGGCGCTATGAGGACAGCGGCAACCGGGAGTACCATCACGTCCGGCGCGACATCGAGAAAACCGAGCAGGCGCTCTACCGCGGCACCCAGTTCGAACGCATCCGCCAGGCCGCCCTCGCCGACCAGCTTTATCTGGCCGTTCCCGCCGGCCTGATCCAGCCCGAAGAGCTGGCCAACGGCTGGGGGTTGCTGTGGGTCGCCGAGGACCTCACCGTCACCGTGGCCGCCCAGCCGGAAAGCCGCGAGTGCCACCCCGAGAACCGCCTGCACCTGGTCCAGAACATCGCCGCCGCCGGCACCGGCGCGGTGCTGTTCGCCATGGGCCTGCGCGCCCAAAGCGACGGCACCCTCCAGTTCGTCCAGCCCCCCCGCGGCCACCGCCGCCCCCAGGAGCTGACGCTGGCCGGCGGGTGAGAGCCGCCGATCGTTGCCAGGGCCGGCCGCCCATGAATAAAACCGGGCGAAGCGGCGTTTCCCCGGTTGTCCGCCACCGGCATGGATTTCGGCGGCAAGGCGGATTAGATTGGACTTCATAAGCACGGCGACGCCCGACCGGGCCGTGCGCAAAACCGCGTTGAGGAACCCCACCATGAAAAAATTGCTCGTCGCCCTTGCCCTGCTTGCCTTCGTTGCCGGTGCCCACCAGGCCTGCGCCCAACAGGCCGCCACCGGCATGACCCCCTTCGCCCTCGGCCTCTTCTATCCGGTGCAGATCCCGGACGAGACCTTTGACGTCTACGGCATGCGCCTGAACATCATTGCCGGCAAGAATGCCAGCGTCAACGGCCTCGACATCGGCCTGGTCAACATCAGCAGCGTGGAAGCGAACTGCATCGAGGTCGGCGCCTTTTGGAACGAAGTGGACGGCGACATGCGGGGCCTGCAGTTCTCCGGCCTGTTCAACGTCGTCGACGGCGCGGCCATGGGGCTCCAGGCGGCCTTCATTCTCAACCAGTCCGGCAAGGGCACCGGCGACGTGATGGCCGGCTTCCAGATCGGCCTGATCGACATCGCCGGCGACGCCAGCGGCATGCAGATCGGCGGCCTTAATGTCGCCCAAAACATCGTCGGCATGCAGATCGGCGTCATCAACTGGGCCCAGGACATGACCGGCGTGCAGATCGGCGTCGTCAACATCATCGAGGGCGGCCCGCTGCCCTTCTTCCCGGTGATCAACGCCTCATTCTGATCCCCGCCTTCCCCGTCAGCTCCCCTCCACGGGCGACACGCCCGTGCCTACAGGAAACCAAGACCGTCCCAATCAGAGCCGGGAACGTCAGCGCCCCGTCACTACGCCTCACGCCTTACGCCTCACGTATTACGCATCACGCATTACGCCTCAGATCGGAGCCTGGCCGACCAACCACCAGCTGATGGCGACCGTGGTGGCCGCCACCATGCCGGCCACGAACTGAACCCAGGCGGGCAGCAAACGGTCCAGCAGCGGCAGCAGCAGCACCCCCAGCCCCAGGCCGCAGGCAAAGCCGTAGAAATGCCCGAGCAGGTCGCTGCCGGTTCCGGTGCCCAGGAAAGCCAGCAACGCCAGTCCGGCCAGCAGCGGCACCCAGCTCCGGCTCCACACCGAGAGCAGGTCGTGCCAGCCGCTGAAGCGGCGGCGGAAGGCAAACACCGCCAGGGTGCCCAGCGCGCCAAAGGTGGCGGTGGAGGCCCCGACCGCGGAATGGTCCGGCGGTTGGCTCAGACAGGCGGCGGCCAGGTTGCCAAAGGCGCCGGCCAGCACGATGGCGGCCCAGCCCAGTCCCAAACCGACCCCGCGGCAGAGCCAGCGTCCGAACAGCGCCAGGCAGACGGCGTTGGCGCTGACATGGGCGAGGTCGGCGTGCAGGGTCAGGGCGGTCACGCAGCGCCACCACTCGCCGGCCCGGATGGCATCGGCATCGGCCGCCCCCTGGTGGATCACCGGGCCGGCATCAGCGAACGGACCGGTCTGAAAATAGAACAGCACCAGCGCCACCGCCAGCCAGAAACTGACGCCGGGATCGGCGGCGCGCGCCGGCTGCCAGGCCGCCTCCGCGGGACACGGTGGCGGGAACTGGCGGTTGATCTGCCGATAGGCGTCCAGTTCACGCCGGACCCGCAGCGCCTGGGAGACCGGCACCCGCAGCTCCCATCCTTCCGGACCGCGTTCAAGGCAGCAGGGCAAGCGGGCGGACGCCAAGGCGGCCAGCCAGGGCATCGGCTTGCGCAGGCCGGCGGGAATCACCACCTCGATCTCGTCGGGGTCTTCCGGAAGCGGTGGCGCCCCCGCTTCAGGTTCCGCTTCCGGCCACGGCGCCAGGGGCGGCATGAACGGCTCGGCGTCCAGTTCCTCCGCCCGGGCCGGGGGAAACCGTGAGGCTTCCGGGCCGGGCGGGACGCGCCTCCGTGAATTGTTCCGGCGGGGGTCTGGCATGGGGGGCATTTCAAAAAAAACGCTCTCCTGCTATTATAGTGCGTGAGAGGAAAGCCGCAGGGGACACGGAAGATGAAAAAGCGGTCATGAACCATGCCCCGCAACGAGCGGACCGGGCGGCTACGCGGCATGTGGTGCTGCTGGTGGAGACCTCGGTGGAGTATGGCCGCCAAATTCTCCGCGGCATCGCCCGTTATCTGCGAACCCACCGCGGCTGGTCGGTGTTCCTGGAGGAACGGGAACTGGACGCCCCGCCCCCGGACTGGCTGCAGGAATGGGCCGGCGACGGCATCATCTGCCGCCCCACCACACGGGCGCTGGCCGACAGCTTCCGTCGCCGGAACATCCCTTTTGTCGACCTCAGCGACCGTTATTCAGAGCTGGGACAGCCCCACCTCGAATCCGACATGGAGGCCATCGGCCGGCTGGGCGCGGAACACCTGCTGGAACGCGGCTTCCGCAACCTGGCCTTCTGCGGCTTCAGCAACGAGCTGTGGGCCGCCCGGCGCCGCCGCGGTTTCGAGGAGGTTGCCGCCCGCCGCGGCCGCTTGCACCCCGCCCATGAATCCTCGTGGCTGGGGCTGCGCGACCATCCCTGGCAGGAGGAACGGGACCGGATCCGGCGCTGGCTCGAAACCCTGCCGCGCCCGCTGGGCGTCATGGCCTGCAACGACGTCCGCGGCCAGCATGTGCTCGACGCCTGCCGGCAACTCGGCGCCGCCGTTCCGGACGACATCGCCGTGATCGGCGTCGACAACGCCGAAACCTTCTGCGAGCTCTGCGACCCGCCGCTGTCCAGCGTCATTCCCGATGCCGAGCGGCTGGGCTTCGCGGCCGCCGAACGGCTCGACCGCCTGATGGCCGGCGAAACACCGCCGCCCGCCCGGCCGTTTCCCCCGCTGGGCGTGGCCACCCGCCAGTCCTCCGACGGCCTGGCCATTGCCGACCGGGTGGTGGCCCGGGCGGTGCGCCTCATCCGCGACCATGCCTGCCAGGGGCTCCGGGTGGCGGACCTGCTGCGCCAGCTGCCCTATTCCCGGCCGGTTTTGGAACGCCGCTTCCGAAGCTGCCTGCAACGCTCGCCCCAGCAGGAAATCCACCGTGTCCGCCTGGCCCGCGCCCGCCAGCTCCTCGCCGAAACCGACTGGCCGCTCAAGCGCGTCGCCGAAGCCGCCGGCTTCGCCCATCCCGAATACTTCAACGTCTTCGTCAAGCGCGAAACCGGCCTCACCCCCCGCGGACTCCGCAACCGCCTTGCTATTTCCCGTGACGCCCCTATGGTTCCGGTTCCCTAAGACCTCCCGCCGCCCGGCCGGCTCTGCCGGCCGCGCCGCGGCGCGGAGCGCCTCCCCCACAGCCCACTTCCAGCAGGAATTCCCGCCATGGCCGTCGCCCTGTCCAGCACCGAAGCCAAAACCAGCTACGCCCTCGGCATCGATGTCGGCAACTCCTTCCGCCGTCTGCCGTTCAAGATGGACATCACCGCCTTCTGCCAGGGCATCCAGGATGTCGCCGGCGGCCAGCCGCTCCAGCTGAGCCCGGAGGAGTTCCAGGCCGTCATGCAGGCCTTCCAGCAGCAGATGCAGCAGGCGGCCGGCGGGAGCAAGAACCCGGCGGCGGCCGCGGGCAACCGCAAGGCCGGCGAGGCGTTCCTGGCCGAAAACCGCAGCAAACCCGGCGTGACCACCACCGCCAGCGGCCTGCAATACGAGGTGCTGACCGCGGGCAGCGGCGCCAAGCCGCAGGCCACCGACACCGTGACCGTGCATTACGTCGGCTGCCTGATTGACGGCACCGAGTTCGACAGCTCCGTCAGCCGCGGCGAGCCGGCGACCTTCGCCCTGAACCAGGTCATTCCCGGCTGGACCGAAGGCGTGCAGCTCATGAGCGTGGGCGGCAAATACCGGTTCGTCATCCCCTCGGCGCTGGCCTACGGGGAGCGCGGCGCCGGCCAGGTCATCGGCCCCCACAGCACCCTGGTCTTTGAGGTGGAGTTGCTGGCCATCGCCTGATGCGGTAGAGACGCCTTTCGCCGCCGTCGTTCCAGTCGGGATCGGGGTCGGCATCGGAATCGGGATCGTTTTTGGGATTCATTCAGCCCCCCCAAGCCCGGAGTTCGATACCGATTCCGATACCGATTCCGACCCCGATCAGACATGACAACCACGCCCTGGCAGCAATGTGAATTCCTGGTCTTGCGCAAGACCCTCTACTCCGAAACCAGCCTGGTGCTGGCCGGAGTGTCGCCGGAGCATGGCCAGTTGCATTTCATGGCCCGTGGCGCCCGGCGCTGGGGACGGCGCGACTTCCCGGTCGCCGACCTGTTCCGGGTGCTGGCCGTGACCTTCCGCCCGGGCCGCGGCGACCTGCACAGCTGGCAGCAGGCCGAACTGGTCGAGGACTTGGGCGGCCTCGCCCGCCACCCGGACGCCTATGCCGTGGCGATGCGCCTGGCCAAGTTCGCCCTGGCCAACACCCCGGCCGCCCTGCCGGCACCCCGCTTCTGCGGGGCGCTCCGCCAGGCCCTGCGCTGGCTGGCGGACACGCCCCCCGGCCAGCCCCCTCCCCCCGCCGCCTGGACCGGCGCCGTCCTGGCCTTCCTGGACGAGCACGGACTGCTGTCCCTCCCGGGGACGGCGGACTCCGCCCCCCCGCCGCCCCCCGCCGCCGCGCTGCTGGCCGCCATCGGCGCCGGCCGGACGCCCCCCGCCGCCGCCCCGCCGGATTGGGAACAACTGGAAGCCTGGCTCCACGCCGCCCTCAGCCGCGCCGAATGCCGGTGAACGGCCGCCGGTTTCCGCCGGGATTATACGACGTTAGTACCTTACCAATGACATCTGCTGGAAGATGCGCAAGATTTTAAATTGAACATTCAACATCGAACATTCAACGTCGAACGTCGATCCATGTTGGATGTTGAGCGTTGAATGTTCGATGTTCGTTTGGGTTCCGGCTATGCCGGGTTGGGCTGAAACAGGTTAGGCTGTAGGCAATTAAGATCTCACCCTAATGCAGTTATAGTAAGCGCCGTCCGTCTCTTCCCCCCCGTCTGGTCTAATTCCAATTTGACGAGGTGCTTTCAAAAATCGGATCGTGATTGGAATTAAGGAACGCCCCCATGGAGCCCGCGAAATTCTTTGAAGCCGTCATGCTGCTCTGCTTCGGTGCGGCCTGGCCGTTCTCCATTTACCGGCTGGTCAAGAGCAAGTGGGCCGAAGGCAAGAGCGTCGCCTTCCTGATCATCGTCCTGGTCGGTTACCTGTCAGGCATCCTGTTCAAGATCACCGGCCGCATGGACAATGTGATCTGGCTGTACCTGCTCAACATGATCATGGTCAGCATCGACCTCGGCCTGTGCATCCACTACAAGCGCGCCCGCGCCGCCGAAGCCTGACGCGCCACCGTCTGAAGCTGTTTCGCATCGCAAGGTAGACGCGGAAGCTTGAAATATTCCCCGGGGGAATAATAGTTATGTGGAAATTCCAAACGACGGAACTCTACGAACGAAGGATCAAGCGGCTGGCCAAGAACCACCCCGAGGCGGTAAGCGCCGCCCTGGCAAACCTCCAAAGCCTGTTCGACGCATTCGCCCGTGGAACCCCACCGTCAGGAATCCGCTCAAGCTTCATTCACCCCGAACCCGGCGGCGTCATCGCCGTCGACCAAAAGGGCGGAGATCGAAAACTCACCAAGCTCCACGCCATCCGCATCTACGCCTTCCCAGACAACTCAGCCGGAGAACTCATCGCCATCACCGCCGGCGACAAGGACAGCCAGCACGACGACATCAAGGACTGCGCCGCCTTTGTCAAACAATTCCGCAAGGGGCAAACACCATGAAACTAACCGGAAAAACCTATACCAACGTTGTTGACATGATGCGCGGCATCATGCCCGAAGAAAAAGAATGGTGCGATAAGCTGGAAAACAACATCGCCAACCGTCAACTCTCCCGCACCCTCTTCGTCATGCGCAACCATGCCGGCCTCTCCCAGGCCGAAATGGCCCACCGCCTCGGCTGCACCCAAAGCCGCATATCCAAACTCGAAAGCGCCCCCTCCTCCGCCATCAGCCACGCCGACATGGTCGCCTACGCCAAGGCTCTGGACCTCTCCCTCGATATCACCTTCCACCCCAAACTCAACTCCGCCCAAGCCATCAAGATCCACACCGACGCCATTCGCAGCCACCTCGAACACCTGGCCAACCTCGCTCACTCCGACCCCGACATCGAGAACGGCGTCATCGACTTCTTCCGCGAAACCATGGGCAACATGCTTGACGCCCTTGCCGCCGGCGCCAGAAAGCTCCCCGACCACGCCGCCGCCACGGCTCCCCGCCCCCAAGCCAAGGCACACGCCGCCCCCCGCCGCCACGCCGAAGAACTTGTCCCCGCCTGACGCCCCCTTCCCATGCGTGGCCTCTTCTACGCCCGCGTCTCCCCCAAGGGATCGTCCTGGAACGGCGGAGCCCCCTCCCTTGTACCGACCAGCTCCGCCAATGCCGGAAGTTTATCCAAGCCCGCGACCGCCCCCCACCGGGATCCCCAAATTTGGGTAGAAAAAAACGAACCCCGTGGACCGGAGTTCGTTAATCGTGCAAGAATGGCGTCCCCACGGGGATTCGAACCCCGGTTACCAGGATGAGAACCTGGTGTCCTAGGCCTCTAGACGATAGGGACGCAGAGAGGCGCAAAACGGAGAGATATCATAGCCCATGAAACCGCGGTTGCAACCCCCGCCGCGCCTCCACGGTTTTGCGCCGGTCGCGACCGCCCGGGCCCGCGTCCTGATTCTCGGCAGCATGCCGGGCAAGGCGTCCCTGGCGGCGGCGCAATATTATGCCCACCCGCAAAACCAGTTTTGGCGCATCTTGGGCGAACTGGCGGGGGCCGGCCGGGAGCTGCCCTATCCGGAACGGTTGCGCCGCCTCCAGGCCGCCGGCATCGCGCTGTGGGACGTGCTCGCCTCCTGCACGCGCCCGGGCAGCCTGGACGCCGACATCTGCCCGGCGTCCAGGATGGCCAATGACTTCGGCCCGTTTTTCGCGGCGCATCCCGGCCTGCGGCGGATCTGCTTTAACGGGGCCACGGCCGAGGCCCTGTTCCGGCGGCGGGTGCTACCGGGCCTCACCCTGCCACCAGGGTGCACCGTCCGGCGTCTGCCGTCCACCAGCCCGGCGCACGCCGCCCTGCCCTACGCCCGCAAGCTGGAGCTGTGGCGGGACGCCCTCGCCCCCTTCAGCGCCCGGTATCGGGCGTCTCCTGGGGCTCCGCCAAATCATCCGCCGGCGGCGGCACTGCCGCAACTGCCGGCGCCGCCGCGGCAGGGGCCGGCAGACGGGCGCGGATCTCGGCCAGGAAGGCGTCGAGGTGCTCCTGTTCGCGGGCGCTGACGGGCAGGATGGGCAGCGGGGTGCGGGCGCGGAGCTGTTCCAGCTTGTCCGCCGCCTCCGGCAGGTCCATCTTGTTGGCCAGCACCAGCACGGCGCGCCGGCTGAGCCCTTCCTGGTGCAGCTCCAGTTCGCGCTGCAACGCATCGAGGTCGTCCCACGGTTCGCGCTGGTCAACGCCGGCGGTGTCCAGCACATAGACCAGGATGCGGCAGCGCTCGATGTGGCGCAGAAACTCATGCCCGAGCCCGACATTGAGATGGGCCCCGTCAATGAGGCCGGGGATGTCGGCAATGGTGAGGCGCGTGAAGTCGGGGAACTCGACCACGCCCACCACCGGATGCAGGGTGGTGAAAGGATAGGCCGCCACCTTGGGGCGGGCATCGGAGACGGCGCTGATCAGAGTGGACTTGCCGGCGTTGGGGTAGCCGACCAGGCCGACATCGGCCACCGTCTTCAACTCCAGCGCCAGCTCCTTCTCCTCGCCCGCCTCGCCCGGGGTGGTGGTGCGCGGGCCGCGGTTGGTGGAGGTGATAAAACGGGTGTTGCCAAAACCGCCCTTGCCGCCCTTGGCGGCGACGCATTCCTGGCCGACGACGCACAAGTCGCCCAGCAACTCGCCGGTGGCGATGTCGCGGATCAGGGTGCCGACCGGCACCTCAATCACGCGGTCGGCGCCCCGGTGGCCGTGCATGTCCTTGCCCTTGCCATGAACGCCGTTCTTGGCCTCATAATGGGGCATGTAGTAGAGGTCGACCAGGCTCTGCTGGCCGGACGCCGCGCGGAAGATGACACTGCCGCCGTGGCCGCCGTCACCGCCGTTGGGGCCGCCCATCGGCACATATTTCTCACGCAGAAAACTGCAGCAGCCCTTGCCGCCATGGCCGCCACGGACTTTGATTTTGACCCGGTCAACAAACATGGGAGACCTCGCGGGAGGGAGCCGTCGCTCCAGCCGGAAACTGGCATTATGGATTATTGGAACGACTCGGCCGCACTGGGAAAGCGGCCGCCGCGAACATCGCCGGCATAGGCCGTGAAGGCCTGGCGGATGGTTTCGGCCAGCGCCCCGTAGCGGCGGGTGTGGCGCGGCACGAACTCTTCGAACAGGCCGAGAATGTCGTACACCACCTGGATCTGGCCGGTGCAGCCGGCGCCGGCGCCGATGCCGATGGTGGGAATGCTTACCCGGGCGGTGATCTGTTCCGCCAGGGCGGCGGGAATGCCTTCAAGAACGATGCCAAAGGCGCCGGCCGCCTCGACCGCCACCGCGTCTTCCAGCAGGGCGGCGGCCTCTTCCGGGGTCCGGCCGCGAATCCGGTAGCCGCCGTCCGCCAGCACCTGCTGCGGCAGCAGTCCGATATGGCCGAGCACCGGCACGCCCGCACCGACCAGGCGGCCGATCGTCGCCGCCATGCTCCGCCCGCCTTCCAATTTGACCCCGTCGGCGCCGGCCTCCTGCAGGAAACGGCCGGCATTGCGCAGCGCCTCGTCCGGATTGATCTGGTAAGTCATGAACGGCATGTCGCCGATCACCAGGGCGCGCCGGGCGCCCCGGCAGACGGCGGCGGTATGGTGCAGCGACTGTTCCAGGGTGACCGGAATGGTGCTCTTGTAGCCGAGCAGCGTCATGCCCATCGAGTCGCCGACCAGCAACAGGTCGGCCCCGCACTCGTCGGCCAGGCGGGCCATCAGCGCATCATAGGCGGTCAGGGCGACAATCTTGCCGCCCTGGGCCCGCCGGGCCGCCAGGTCGCGAACCGTCAGTTTGCGTGGAGATGAGGTATCCATAAAAGTAGAGGCCTAAGGCTCCGTCACATCGGTAACGGCAACTTTTTCCGGCGGTGGCGCAAAGGTCTCCAGCATTTCGGTCGTTTCCGAGCTGCGGGCCAGCGCCACCTTGCCGGTACGCGCCAGTTCAATGATGCCGAACGGCTGCATCAGGTCGATGAAGGCGTCAATCTTCTCGGACGGGCCGGTGACCTCGACAATGACGCTGCCCGCCTGGACGTTGACGATGTTGGCCTTGAAGACGTCGGCCAGCTGGACGATTTCACCGCGGTTCTCGCGGGTGGTGCGCATCTTGAGCAGCATCAGCTCGCGGCCGACGAACTGGCTGCCGGTGAGATCGGTCACCTTCAGCACGTCCACCAGCTTGTTGAGCTGCTTTTCAATCTGCTCCAGGACATTGTCGTCACCGGTAGTGACGATGGTCATCTTGGAGATGGTCCGGTCATGGGTCGGCCCGACCGTCAGGCTTTCAATATTGTAGCCGCGGCCGCTGAACAGCCCGGCCACCCGCGCCAGGACGCCGAACTTGTTCTCGACCAGCACTGAAATGGTATGCCGCATTGGGATCACCCCGTCACGCACCGTAAGGCCGCCGGCAAACCGTGCCGGAGACAGCCTTAAAGTATAACCCCGGACTGCCCCCAACTCAAACCGGCCGGCAGGCCGGGTGCATGGCATAACGGTTGGTTGATCCGGTTCCCGGCAATTTCTGGACGTGATCGTGATCTATCGGTTTCCAGACGATACCGATACCGACCCCGAGAACCGCCGGAGGAGTCATGGGCGGAGGACACACGGATGACTCAGGCACCTCGTGTGTTCCCCTGCTGTAGCGGCGGCTGTGCCAGCCGCGCGGGGGGTCCGTTTGGGGGCGCCTGGCACAGGCGCCGCTGGAGTTTGGCACAAATCCGCCTTGAGGACGAACATGCCATGAGAGCGCATCCCATAAATTCAAGACCAGGCAGGATTGCCTGGTCCTGGAGTTTGGCAAAAGTACGGGGTTTAGCCTGGATTATTCATTTCACTTCGACATTCAAAATTGAACATTCGAAATTCAACATTCATGAATAAAGCTGGTTAGGGGTTGCTTCGTCCCGTAGGGACTGAATGAAAATAGGCAGGGGCTTCAGCCCCTGTTCCGAAAAATGAAACGATGGCGTGCCGTAGGTACGCCGCGATTCGCCGCGTACCTGACGGCACGCGAAATGGGGGG
>JBAZJM010000108.1:0-13540 GCA_041651315.1 Lentisphaeria bacterium
GGCGTGGCCAGCACCGCGATGTCGGGATGGACCGTCCGCAACAGCGCCTGCCAGTCGTTGAAGAACGGTAGGCCGGGAAAGCGGGCCGCCGCCTCGGGCGCCGTGTCGCACACGCCGCAGAGGCGGGTTTTGCCCACTTGCGCAGCCAAGCCGGATTTGTAATACGTTTCGGCCTCGCCCGCCGCCAATTGCCGCAACGCCCGGACGTGGTGGCCGCCCATCTTGCCGAGGCCCGCCACCGCCACCCGAATTTGGTCTATGTTGCGTTGCAGCACGTTAGTGCATTTCCACCGCGCACTCGGGAATGCCGGGGCGCAGGAAGTTGAACTGGACGTTGGGATGGTCGGCCAGCAGGCTCATCGGCACCGCACTGTCCATGATCCGCTTGGCGATCATCAGGGTGCTCAGGCGGATGCCAAAGGCGTTGTCATGATGGCCGGGATGCCAGATGGAGACTTTTTCCGCCTTCCACGTCTCGCGCGGACCGACGGTCAGGGCGCGGCCGGGCACGTTCTGCACCGCGCCGCCGCCGGAGGTGCGGGCGTTCTGGCTGAGGGTGATCGGATGCAGCTCCACCACGCGGGTGGACAGCTGGCGGAACTCGGCCGGGGACGGCGGAGCGTTCTTATATTTGCCGGCGCGCCGCACCGGGTCGTTGAACGCCCAGTGCTTGGTCTCGCCCTGACCGCCCTGCATGAGCACGCAGCGGACCTGGTCGTAGGTCTTGGAATAGCGGGCAACGTCGAGAGTCGGGAAATGCTGGTTCGCCTTGGGCATGGCCAGCTTTTTGTCGATGCGGTTGAAGCACAAGTCCAGGTCGGCCTTCTTGAACCCGAGCGTGAAATCGTCCCCGGCGGCCTGGCCGTTGTCCAGCACCCACTCGTCCATGCCCCAGAAGTGCGCATGCTTGAGACTAAGCCCCATGGCATTGACCATCTGCGCCACCAGCGGCAGTTGCTCGGTCGGGCCGATGGGGCCGCAGATGCCGCACGGATTATCCGCCGTGGCCTGCTTCCAGGCGTCAAGGTATTCCAGCGCCTCGGCGCAATAGAATTCCTGGACGGTGTCGTAGAACCGGATGGTGAATCCGGGCCGCCCCAACTGCGCCAAATCTCGCATCGACAGGCGCGCGGCATCGTCCAGAATCTCACGGTCCAGGGTCGTGTAATCCCACCAATCCGGGGCGATCTTGCTTAAGGCTCGGGCCATGTGCTGCTCTCCTTGAGGTTGTTTATGGGCGGTGGTTCAAAAATGGTTTTTGACTTCCCGATGAGCGGCCGGATGAGATGGGACCATTGGGACCCGTAAGACCATTGGGACTCTTGGGACAACCGGCCGCCCGGTGGCGGCACACGGTAAATGCCGGCCGGAATCCTATTTTTGATTCTTCGATCGAGCTTCGTGTTCTTCGTGTCTTCGTGGTGAAGGATTTTATGTTACGTATTAGCAGGGTATTGCGGGTTGCGGAGCAGTTGCGGACCGAGGGCTTGGGCAAGCGGGTTGAAACCGGCGGGGCCGAACCCGAGGTGCAGGTGTTGCCGCCAACCTTCGGCAAAGGCAAACCGGCCGGAACGCCGCCCCACCTCCGCGCCCATCTCCGTCAGGGTATTGAGGTAACTGTCCATGCCCTGGCTGACGTCGAGCCATTCCTTCTGGCTGCGGTGACAGGCCAGCAGGGCCCGCTTGTCCGCCATGACCCCCGTCACGTCGGCATAGAATTCGGCCGCCACCGGCTGGCCCAGGCTGTCCCGCAGGCCATACGGCAGGGCATGATAGACGGCCAGGTCGCCGCCCCAGGGCGAGGTCGGCGGAAGGGTGGCAAAGTTCGGCATGCCGCGGCAGAAGGCCGCCGTCACCATCAGTCGCACCGAGTTACTGTGGTCTTCCATGTAGTCCTGGGGCGACTGGAGCAGCAGGATCGTTGGCTTCACCGCGCGCACCACGGCGCCCAGGCGGGCCACCAGTTCAGGGGTGTAGTAGACCATGAGATCGTCCACCAGCGGCTCATGAAACATCGCGCCCAGGCGGCGGCAGGACTCCCGCGCCTCGGCCGTGCGCGTACGAACCGTTTCATCGTGGTTCATCGTCGCCGAACCGCAACTGCCGTTGGCGATGTTGAGGTAGTGGACCGCCCACCCGGCCCGCTGCAACAACCGCAGGGTGCCGCTCATCATGAATTCAATGTCGTCAGGATGCGCCGCCGCCGCCATGACCACGCCGGTTGGTTTGCCCATAGTCACAATTGGCTCCGTTATATATCCGCGGGATTTTTTCTCATCGGGAACGATCATGATATGGCCAGGGCGCGGGCAGGAGCGTCGATCAGCATGGATCGGATCTGCGACGGTGAGGCGCCGATGGTTTGAAGCTGTTCGATAAACGAGGTGATGACATTGTCGTAGCCGCGGCCGCCGTTCTGGTGGTAGAACGACCGGCGGCAGAGATCGCTGGACAAGAGAAGCCGCTCCCCGTATCCTCTCCCGAGGAGAAAAAGGATTCGTTTCATGCGCTCGGCTTCGGGCATGCCGGCGTCGCCCCACCCGATCTGGTCGAATTCCAGGTAGCAGCCGGCATCAAGGAGCTTCTGGTAATAATCCGTGTCCTGGAACATCCGCCGGTGCCATTCGTAATCGACGTGCCCCACGATGACCCGTTCGAGAACAGCCCCTTCTTCCCGAAGAATCTCCAGTTGGTCGAGGGCCGGCCGGCCGACGGCGGCATGAAGAGAAATGGCAAGTCCGGTTTCCTTTTGCGCCCGTGCCGCCGCCCGTAAGACACGTTCTTCCAAGGGGCGGATCCAATGGTCGGCGCTGGCAAGTTCTCCGATCAGGCCCGGCTTGATTCCCGTTTCCCCGATGCCTTCGGTAATTTCACGAATCATTTGCGCCGCAAGCTGATCGATCCTCTTGTCGGCCACCCATTCCCGCATCGTCTGTTCCAAATAATAACCGGTGCAAGCAAGGAGATGAATCCCGGTGGCTTTGGAGATCTCCCGGAGGGCCGCGGCATTGCGCCCGATGTCCGGCGTGGTGACGTCCACGATCGTGCCGCCCCCGGCCCGCTTAAAATAAGCCACTTCCTGCTTGCAGGCCGCGAGGTCGTCAAGCCGGTTATCGGGAGTTCCGGACAAGCGGGCAAGATCGCAGACGATATGTTCATGCGGCAGGGTGACCCCGAGCTGGGCAGGGGGGATTTCTCCGCAAACGGTCATGATTTTTTTCATGGGTTTTCCCTCGTTGGGGCAGGGGGTTACCACGCCGTCCAGCCGCCGTCGACCACGAGATTGCCGCCGGTGATGTAACTTCCTGCCGCCGAAGCCAACAAGGCGACGGCGCCCTTCAGTTCGGCGGGCCGGCCGACGCGCTTCAACGGCACTTTTTCCTCCAACCGGGCAAAGAACTCCGGCTGATCGCGCCGCAGGGCGTCCTTGGGGAAGGTGCCGGGGGAAATGCTATTGACCCGGATGCCAAACTCCGCCCAATAAACCGCCAGGTAGCGCGTCAGCTGCAGGATCCCGCCTTTGGCGGCATGGTAGGAGGGCGAAATGCAGGCCGGCACGCCCTGGTACATCTCAGGGTAACTGCCGACCAGGCCATACATGCTGGCGAGATTGATGATCGAGCCGCCGCCCTGTTGCCGCATCGGCAGCGACACCAACTGCGACAGCCGGAACGTCCCCACCACCGCCGCCTGCAAGGTGCCGGCAAATTCCGCCGTGGTGATGTCGTCAAGGCGTTTTTCGAGAAATGGATACGAGTTGTTGACCAGAACATCAATCCGTCCCTGGCCGGCCACAATGTCCTGCACCGCCGCCTGGCAGGCCTGCTCGTCGCCAAGATCCATCGCCACCGCGGAAGCCTGGAACCCCCGCCGCCGCAGTTCGTCCGCTTGGGCCCGGCATTTTTCCACGTCACGCGAAGCAATCACCACATGGGCGCCAAGCTCCGCCAAGGCACTGCTCATCGCCCGGCCCAAATGGCCCGCCCCGCCGGTCACCAGCGCGACTTGGCCATCAAGCCGGAACAGTTCCTGCACCGTCCGGTCGTCATCCAAGGAAGGGTTCATCTCATCCTCCCGCGATTAGCACGCGTCGAAGTGGCGGATCGTCCTGGCCAGCGCCTGGGCTTGGCGGTCGATCGATTCCTGGTCGCCATAATTGGTTTTGAACTGGATCAGCCGCGGCTGCAACGTTTCCGCCACCGGACACAAGCCCGGTGCGTAGCGTCCATAACGCCCGCTTTGGAATACCGGCTCAAGGTACGACAGGCTCCACGCCCCATAAAAGCCCTCCCCGCCAAATTCCACGAACTTGTCGTAAAAGGCCTGCCAACTCAGTTTCGTGTCGTCCACGGCCAGCCGAACGGCGTAGGCCCAATAGGAGCTTGTGCAGTCCGCGGGCACCTTTTGGGGCTTGAGCCACGGGCAGTTTTTCACTACGGCCGCGAATGCCGCCGCCGTTTTCCGGCGCCATTCGACAAACTGGTCGAGCTTTTCAAACTGGGCCAGCGCCACCGCCGCGCAAATATCCGAAAGCCGGTAATTGAACCCCAGGCTCACGTGCCGCTTGAAACTGGGATGCACAATGGTTTTCTTGTCGATTTTCGACTTGCCCGGCTCGGCGCTCACCAGGCCGTAACCCAAGCTCGAAAAACGACGCAACTCCTCGGCATATTTCGGGTTTGAGGTGATCACCATTCCCCCTTCGCCGCAGGTCATGTGCTTGCTGTTCTGGAAACTGAAGCTCGCCAGGTGCCCGAGCGTGCCGGCCAACCGGTTCTTATAGGTTCCGAGAAAACACTGGGCATCATCCTCGATGACGACCAAGTGATGTTCCCTGGCAATTGCCATCAGGGCGTCCATGTCCGGCGGCAGCCCGTAAAGTGAGACCGGCATGATCGCCCGGGTGCGCGGCGTGATCCGTTCCCGCACGCTTTGCGGATCCAACAGGAACGTTTCAGCATCCACGTCGGCAAAGACGGGGACGGCCTGCGCATGCAGCACCGCAAACGCCGTGCTCGACATGGTCAGCGGCGGCACAATGACCTCGTCGCCGGCTCCGACCCCCGCCGCCACCAGGGCGGAATGCAGCGTCGCGGTGCCGTTGGTGAAGGAAATCGCGTAGGAACAGCCGAACTTCTCCGTGAACGCTTTTTCCAGCCGGCCCACGAAACTACTGCCGGCCGAACCGGGGAAGCCGCTGCCGAGCAGTTCCTTGACATAGGTCAATTCTTGGTCGTTGATTCGCCAGGATGATGTCATTTTAAACTCCTTGAACGTGTTGAAGGCGGTGAACGCTTCAGGCCCTTGTTCAGATGGCGACAAGGTTTCCGGTCTTGATGCTTTTGACTTCGGCTTCGACGATCTTGACCGAGCGCGCCGCGCTCGCCGGTTCCACCTGGTGTGGGCGCTTGCCGTTCTTAATGCAATCCACAAAGTAGGCGATCTCGTGCCGGTAGCCCATGCCCGCCTTGACCTTGACCGCTTTGGTCTTGCCGTTCTGAATGACCTTGAGCTGATCCGTGGCGCCTAGGTCAAACACCGCGGTGGCCTTCTCAAAATTTACCGTGTACTGCATCTGGAATCCGAACCCCGGCGTCATCGCCCAGCCGCCTTCCGCGGTCACCAGTGGGATCTGCGGATACAGGTAGTGGGTGACTACATGGTCGATGCGGGTGGTGTCCTTGGCATAGCCGCGGCTGAACACGCCGGCTGGCATGCCAAAGCAATACTGGATAAAATCGGTATCGTGGATGTGCAGATCCAAAATGGCGCCGCCGCAGGCGTCACCGTCGGAATAGAACGGGCCGCCAGGATGGCTGGTCACGCGCCGGAACTGGGCCGCCAGCACCTTGCCGAACGTTTTTTTGTCCACCGCGTCTTTGAGCCAGGCCCAGGCCGGCCAGAAGCGCATGCACATGGCGCACATCAGCAACGGCTTGGCGTTTTTGGCCGCCGCCGCCAGCAGGTCGGCCTGCTTGCCGGTGAGTGCGAACGGCTTTTCCGTCAGCACATGCTTGCCCGCCTTCAGCGCGGCGATCGCATACTTGGCGTGCAGCGGCGTGGGCAGGCAGATGTCAACGACGTCCAGTTCTGGATCGGCAATCAGCTTCATGCCTTCGCCGTACTTGCGGAAGCCGCTGAAATCCACACCGCCTTGGGACTGTCCTTTGACGTTGCCGGCCGCCACCGACTTGCCCTCGCGGCGTTCCTTGATCAGGTCCGCCACCGCCGCCACCTTCACGCCCTTGAGCTTGGCATAGGCATCCAAGTGCGTGGAGCCCATCATGCCAATGCCGATCACGCCTACCTTTAACATGAGTGTGTCCTCCGTAACGCGGTTGTTACTGTGTTGGTGTCAGTGTTCAGTGTTCGGATCTCGGAATCCGGGCGAGACGGGTGATGGCAGCGCGCCGTCTTCTCTATAATTCATCTAATTGCAGCACAATTAGATGACATACAAACAGGTTTGAAAAAAGGATGGGGCTGCGGGGAAGGGAAAAAACTTTCCTCAAAAGTTTTTTCCCTTCCCCGCCTGTTCTCCCTACATTTTCATGATCTTATCCATGGCTTGGCTGGTACGGGCGAGCAGGGTGGGGTCATGGGGCAGCATTTCCGCCACCAGGGTGTCCTGGTAACCGATCTTGCGCAATGCGGCCATGACCTCCGGGAACGGGAGGTCGCCCGCCAGCAGGTCACAGAACCCCGCCAGCGTGCCGACCGACATCTTGAAGTCTTTGAGGTGGATGCGGCGGATGCGCTTTCCGAGCATCTCGATCCAGTGCGGCGGCCACTGCTGGTGGTTGAGCACGTTGCCGACGTCGAAGTAGACCCCGACGCGGGGATTGGCGAACGAATCGATGAACTGGGCGAACTCCACCGGGGAATAAAACAGGCCGTTCCAGACGTTCTCCACCGCCAGGTCGACCCCGACCCGGGCCGCCACCGTGCCCAGTTCCGCCACCGCCTCCCGCGCCCAGGCCACCGCCTGGTCATAGCGCACCGGTTGATACGTGGCGTCCCAGGGAATAACCACGGCGCCGGGCACGAACAGCATCGCCTGGCAGCCGAGCCAGGCGGCGCGTTGCAGGGCCGCCGCATGCAGGTCGATGGACTTCCGGCGGACCGCGGCGTCGGGATGAGTCGGCGAGCAGCCCCAGCTCATGCCGCTGGCCAACGTCTCCAGCATCAGGCCGTGCCGTTGGGCGGCGGCGCGGTATGCCTGGCAGGTCGCCTCATCGGTGGCCGGGGTCAGCACGCCGGTTTCGGCAATGCACAGCTCCAGCCCCTGGAACCCGGCCTGTTTGGCCGCCGCCAGCGCCGTCTCCACTGGGCAGGTGCCTGCCAGCCCGCCGTCCATGCTCCAATAACTGATGCTCTTGATCATGGCGTGCCTCCACGGAATCCGGTTGAAGCAAGTTGGGCTGTGGGCTGCAAGGTCGAGCCCCGGCGTTCTTGGACGGAGCCTTACTTTTCACACCATATCAAGACTTCTCGTGAAGTCAAATGGCAATCACTGTGAGCGTTTGCCGCCCCCCTGAAAACGCCGAACCCCAGCTCGGCGGGTTCCCTTGCCGGTGGCGCCGGCTGATTGAACATGAGACCGGCCATCGTGCCGGTTCGCGCGTCACGGGAAACCGCGACGCCAACCGCGCCCAAACGGGAGGCGTCATTCCCACATTCCGAATCAATCTCAAGCTCACCGAGCCGTCCGACGGACACCCGGTAGCCGCGGCGCAGCAACTCCAGGCAGACCACGTTTTCCAGCATCCCGCCAAGGTCATCCGCACGATCTCCGAGCACGGCGGTGCGCAAACCCAGGTCGCCGCATCCCGGTGATGACCTTTACCGCGGGCTTGCCCAAAAACGGCGCGATTCTTTTTTACATAGAGATTTCGCTTATACACGACAAAACCTCGCGTAAGTAGATTTCTTTTGATATGTAAGAGATATATCGCGGCGCGGCGGCGCCGGCAACCTCCCGTTCCCCCTCGCGTGGCCGGTGGCACCGGTTGTCAGAACGTGAGACCAGGCAATCGTGCCTGTCCGCGCGTCACGGGGAGCAAGAGGCGCCAATCGTTTGGAAGTGCGGCAGTGTCTTTGCCACTTTTTTCTTGTTCCGTCTTATCCGCCTCAAGCCGCGCGATCAGCGGAAAAAAGCCAATTTTACCGCGGATTGCGCGGATCTGCGCGGATAAGTCCAGTGATTGCCCCCCCTGGGACCGCCGAGCCCCAGCTCGGCGTGTTTCATTTCGTGTGCCCCCGGCCGTCTCGATTAGGCGAGCCCCACCTGCTTCCGGGGCGATAAAAAATCAAGTCGAGATCGTTTGTATAAGGTTTAACCCTCAGCGTTCTTAATTGCGCTCGTACGGGGCTGTGATGAGGGGGGGACCGCGATGCCTCACTCTACTTGGAATCAATTTGAAGTGTGATTGGCATAAGGTCTGTCAACCTGTTGTTTTACTACAATACACCCTATGTCATAGGGTCCGACCTCCAACTCCACCTCAACACCTCCTTCGACAGGATGCTTTGCCAATGTCCTTCGATTCCAGGCATCGAAACATTGCAGATCATTTCCGTCGGCGATGAAGAGCAATGGACCACGGACTGTCTTTGGATGCGCATTGTATAATGTGTACACGGTCTCGTCGTCACCGGCAAAGCGGTTGGCATATACGCCTTCACGCAAAGTGTCAACCAGTGGGGTCACGCTTTTAGACGCAAAGGCCTTACGGTGTTCTCTGAATACGCTGTGGCATTTACGGATGGCATCCTTCGTCTGGGATTCATAACGTTCAGTAGTATTCCAAATCCAAAATCCCTCGCCATTGAAAAAGGTCCATTTAACAGATGTAGCCGAGCTACCTAGGACTGCATCAAGGGCCTCGACAGTTTTAAATCCCGGCAAGGCAAACCGGGAAAAATTGATCGGGATTGTCATATATGTGCCGCGCCGCATTGTAATATACATCTGGTAGGAGAATGCACCGTCCTGCCATTGGGAGTTGACATCGCAAGGAGTGTATTCGGACAAAAACAACACATTTTGTTTTACGCCACTGATTCCTTTGCGGACTGCCTGAAGCATCTTTCTCTCCTCCACCACTGGATTGCTTGGTACAGCATGTCCGTGCCTTGCATCCCAACATTCCCTTATATTTGGCCCGTCATCTATCGCCGCTCCGAATTGATCGATGTACATTCCATCAACATCAAGTTCCCGCACTTTGGTTGCATAAGTCTCCGTCTGAACATCTCTCCATTCTTTAGAGGATGGGCAGATATAGTTTTCCACGGAGCCAGGATAAAATGGTGTATTCCCATTTTTGTCGGCAAGCCGCCAATCCTTAAACTTTGACGCCAGCCTGCTTTTTTCTGAATGGAGCAAATACCCCTCAATGTATAACCCAACAGGAATTCCCGATATCTGTACGGAACGAATGGCTTCGCGGAGCGCGCCACGACCTCCCTTGATGCGGGCGTAGGCCGGACAGTCTCCCGCCCTTCCGTAAGTTCTCTCCCCCCAATCGAATAAATGCAAATAATCCACTCCGCCAAAGGCCTCCTTATCCTTGGCAAGCGCATCCTGGAGATTGAATGTACCGCTTCGTTCATCATATAATGCGTCAAAATAACTGTCAAACACAAACCTTTGACGGAAATTAAAAACTTCCTGAAACCACTGCTGCCTCGGGGAGGCTGGAGAATACCAGGTTTTCAGCCAACCGCGATATGCCTCAAGCGCATCATGCCAATCTCCTGCCGTAATTCCAAGGCGGGCCGGAATCAAATCAACGGCGCCGCCAGGAGGCAACTTCAGCGATTCATAATCAACCTTCATGGTTATGCCACGAGAAGCATTCTTGTTCAAAGTATAGTAGCGTTGGGTGTCCCCAATACCATCCTCGGTCCGGAGATAGATTCCCGTATTTTCGACCGGATCGGATACGGACATGAACTGAAGAGGAAATTTCCCTCCATAGCGGCTTCGATAGCTGTAATTGCAATTGCCGAGCACTCCCGAGTCGCAGGGATATGCGTATATCATATCACGGACTTTCCCGCCGAGGATGAAGGGCCCAATCGCCGGAAGGCTCATGTTCGCCAGAATTGCCGAGTTCCCCGCATTTATAAGTCTTCCCTTAATCACCGTTTCATTGGAATCGTCAATGGACAATTGAATTTCCACGTGGATGTCCGGAATGAATTTCAAATGATAAATCAAGGATGCCGATGGTCGTCCACCTGCATCATTCATTGTGGGCTGGGAGTGCAGTTCCCATTCTCCAGGATTGACATCCACTCCGTCCAGCCGCAATCCATCAATCAGGAAGGCATCCGTCAGACGTTTACCGTTTAATTCGAGAAGCCTGGGAGAGGCATCAATTGCAAACCGCATTGAGTAATGATGATTTGCCAATTCCATCACGCCATCCTTCACCGTTATGCGGGGAATACCTTTCCTTGTATCTGCCCCCCATTTCTTTCCGGACCTCGTCCAGAGAAGATTGAGAGGCTTCTCGACCTCCGCTTTTTCCGTGTCTGCAAATGTCACGCTTGAAACGGCAAATGCGGCAGCCTGCGAGGAGTCATCGCACAGGACGAGTTCGCTCACCTTCCGCTTTCCGTCGCATGCCACATAGACTATCTGGGGCCCGGAATGGATAGCATAATCGGAATATGTGCAGTTATATGGCATGCATTCATCCACGGTGCCATCATCATATGCCACACGCATGCGGAAGCGGTCGACATCCCGCATGATCCTCAGAGGCATGACGGTCAAGGAATTGTACAGGGGTTCGTCCATGCCGCGGAAAATGCCGAACAGAAGCACATATGCGCCTCCTGCTTTCCCGGAGAACGGGATTCGTAACCGCTCCCGCCCTTTGAAAGTCGAGCTGAGTAGTTTAGGCTCCTTGGAAACGGAAAAAGGGATTCCGTTCCATGCGACAACGTCGTTTTCAAACCATTTGCAATAATGTAATCTGTTCAAGATGGGACTAGCATCGCAATTGTATAGTGATTCCATCTTAACTGCAACGTAGCCATCCTTCCATTCCGAGGCGGCAAGGGACAGTGCGGCTTCAAGAGAATTGGCATTCTGGGCGGACTGAAATGTCGCTTCATAGATTTGCAGGCTTGCCGCATCCTTGTCGTCAACCGCCTGGACCTGCAGGGCCAGCCCGATAGCAACAGGCAGCTTCCTCACGGCATCGTCCAGTGGCACTGTCAAGGTGTGGATGTTCCCATCCCGATTCAAGTCGCCAGGAGTTACTACGGCGACCGAGTTGCTGGCACCATCCATTCCTTCCATGAGGCACAACGTGTAGCCTTCCCGATCCGCTACATTTTTAGCCTTGTATCGCAATTTCAATGTGTTATAGCGATTAACATCAATCTTTTTACCGAAATCACAAGCCCATTTCATCCCCTGCGCGGCTTGTCCGATAAGGAATGAAGAAAATTCCTCGTTTATACTGGCCTTATATTTCTCAGTTGCATTGTAGAGCCAGTCTGTCTTGGCATCCCATTTAAGCCGCTTCAAATCAATTGATAACTCGGAAACGGCAGCCTCATTCTCTTCCGTAGTAAAACGCATTTCTTCGATGACAACTTTTGAATCGCCTTTGTCTGTCGCTTGCATCTGGAGTGAGATGTCGCTTATCCCTGAGAGAGTTGCGGAAAGTTGGCGGCTCTTCCCATCGCATATGAGTTTGTCAAGCGTCAGGACGGTATGCTCCCCGCCAGCCAAGTCATGCAATGAGATGAAATAATCCTGGACGGCGTTGACTCCATAGGCGCGGTATTTTATCAAAATGCGTGAATAGTCGGCGGAAATCGGAGGATCGAACTTATGATGCCATTTCATTCCTTTTCCCGGTTCCTTGACTTGAAAGGTAACCCCGGCTCCGTTTTTCTCCAAAGCCGCCGAAGAAGAGGGGTTGGCAAGCCATTGCGGCATTGCCACCCATTGTGAAATGTCGGAAAACTGTTCGCAATAATCAATGGGGACGAACTCCGATATTGGAATGGGATTTGTCGATGCCATCTCATTTGGGGCGGGACCGTCAAGATTCCCGGAATTAACAGTCAATTGACAAAACATCAAAAACAATGCCAGTTCTAGCCTACCTTGTCCTAGTCTAAGATTCATAATGCCAATCCTTCTTATGTGGTTAAGAAATAGAAATATTACGTATTTCCGCCGGATCCCGTTCACCACCATTTAACGACATCTGGCGACACGGTCTGCCAGCATTTCCCAGGGATTGCATTAACATGACTATCCACAAAAAGCACATTCATGCTATAATTATGACGGAAGGCTGCACGCTGCCAACCCCATGTATATTCCACATGACTGCTGATATTAAACCATCCGTTGGCATCGGAGATTTGAAGAGTCTGGGATGGCGACTGAATTTTATCCATAGACCTCTGAATGGACTCTGCAACTCCGGTTGGCATGAACCCAAAGAAGTAGTTGTAGCCGTATCCACCCACCTCACTGTCCAACCTATAACCATCATCGGCATAGTCTGTAGAAAAATAGTAGGACGGACAATGACAATTGGCATATGCCTTATTTTGGTACGATCCCTCTTTATATCTTTGAAAGTAAAGTGATTCGCCGTAAGGACCAAAATAATCATACCAATGAGTTGCCCAAGGAGCGTCAACACAGAGGGCAATCCATCCATTGTAGTCGGAGGTGTACATGGCTGATGTAAGCCCCATCTGCTTAAGGCTTCCGGCACAGACCGCCCTCTTCGCCACTTCGTTCGCATTCTTCAGCGCCGGCAGAAGCATCGCCGCCAGAATTGCAATGATCGCAATCACGACGAGAAGCTCAATGAGCGTGAATCGCGAGCACAACCTCCAGCCATGGGTTCCGGCTACGAATTGCTCCGACTGCTTTTTCATGGCTTATCTGATAGGAGTTTTGATTTCATGGATTGGGCCGGGCGAAGGAATAACGCCCCCAAAACTGCGGTTCTGGCAAGATTGTGAAGAATCGTTTCGCCAGCGGCTTTGGGATGATGGATTTGCGCGCATAATACATCTCCTGGCGATTCCGTATTGCGGGGGCCAGTCCCTCAACGGTAATGTGATGTTGGAACAGTGAATGGCGGAGCGGCTTGTCCGCCTTATCCACTATCCAAGAAGCATCTTTTTCCTATTCCGTTGCGCATAGGCCGACAGCGCCAGCAAACCAGTAGCCAGTAGCATTGGCGAGGCTGGCTCCGGTATGGCGGTAATGGCGAAGTCGGTCACCATGGCGGTGCGTTCCCAGGCGTCGTCTCCCAGGTCGCTGCTCATGCTCGTGACACGAAACGCCAACCCCGTGCCGTTCAGCCCGGCGGTGTTGTATGTCAAATGGACGCTTCCGGCGCTAAGCGAGTTAGTTCCGACGCCTGGATCGAGAATCGTGAGATTCTGCCCCGCCAATTCGACGTTGGTGGTGGTGTCCCACAGCGCGAACCGCAGGGTATGATCGCCGTGAGTGGCACCATCGCGCTGATAGCCATAGTCGAAA
>JBAZJM010000109.1:0-13494 GCA_041651315.1 Lentisphaeria bacterium
GCGGCATCATCCCGATCGGCGCCCAAGCCCAGGCGGACCGCTACAGTTACCTGCCGCAGATCGGCCTGCTGCTGCTCGGGGTGTGGAGCGGGCGGGCGCTGCTGGCCCGCTGGGCGGAACCGGTGCGGGCCCGGTTGTGGGGCGGCGCGGCGGTGGCGACGGCGACCGTCGTGCTGGCGGCCATGACCTGGGTGCAGGCCGGGTTTTGGCGGGATTCCGTTGCCCTGTTTGCCTCGGCCGTGGACGCCTGGCCGGGCAATTACATGGCCCGCTATGCCCTGGGCATTTCCCTGGTGGAGGCGGACCGGCCGGCAGACGCCGAACCGCACCTCGCCGCAGCCGCGGCCATCGCGCCGCAATTCCCCGGCCATTTCTACGCCCTGGCCGTCAGCCTGTCGCGGCAGGGCCGCCACGCGGAAGCGGTCCGCGAATGCCGGCGCGTGCTGTTGATGACGCCCGAGGACGCCAAGGCGCAGCAGCTGCTCGGGATGGAGTTGTACCGGACGGGCCGCCGCCAGGAGGCGGTGCAGGCCCTGAAGGCGGCGGTGCGCCTGCGTCCGGAGGTGGCGGAACCGGCCCTGATCCTGGCCTGGTGGCTGGCCACCGATCCCGATCCGGCCCGGCGCGACGGTGCGGCGGCGGTGCGGCTGGCCCGGACGGTCTGCGAGTCGCCCGAGGGGCGCGCCAGCCCGTCCGCCTGGAACACTTTGGGCGCCGCCCTGGCCGAAGGCGGCCGCTTTCCCGAGGCGGTAGCGGCGATGCGCGAGGCGATCCGGCTGGCAAGGGATGCCGGCATCAACCCGGACAAGAAGTTGGCAGAACGGCTGGCCGCCTATGAGCGCGGCCAGCCCTGGCGGGAGTAAAAGTGCCTGGCTTTCCGGTCCGCCTGCTACCCGGCAGCATTAAATTTGCTTGGATTATTCATGATGGCCGCCAAGAACGTGGGGTAGGCATCCTGCCTGCTGGAAACTTGTCGCGGGCATTCCTGCCCGCGCCTGGAGTTTGGCAGAACAAGTGCGGTTTTCCCGTCCCAGCGGGACGGGGCGGGAATAGGCAGGGGCTTCAGCCCCTGTTTTGCCCGCCCCCCATTTCGCGTGCCGTCAGGTACGCGGCGAATCGCGGCGTACCTAACGGCACGCCATATTTTGTGTGCCATAAAACAGGGGCTGAAGCCCCTGCCTATTGTCTTTCAGTCCCTCCGGGACGAAACCTCCCCCCCAAAAAACAGTTATACTGCGTTAGGGTGAATGGTTTAATTTTGGAGTGCGGCGCCGAGGCACCGCACTCCACATCGGATTCAACGGGATAACGATAAAAAATTAAGGGGCTTACCGGGCCAAAACGGCGGCGAGGGCGGCGGCGGCGGCGGTGAGGCCGAGGGCCAGGGCGATGGCGCGGCGGAAGCGGGGGGAGCCGAGGGCCACCGCCATGCCGCCCTTGACCAGGGTGTTGCTGATGGCGCCGACCAAGATGGCCTGGACCCCTTGGGTGGAAGAGAGCGTGCCGTTTTTGACGTTGTTGGCCACCGACAGGGCAATGGCATCCATGTCGGTCATGCCGGACAGGGCGCTGACCACCAGCAGCCCTTCGTTGGCGCCCCAGGCCGAGGCGGCCTTGACCAGCAGGTTGACCAGGCCGTAAAGCAGGGCGAACTTGATGGCCAGGCTCAGGCTCAGGGGATTGGACACTTTCGGCGTGGCGACGCGCTGCCCGCCGCTGGTGCGGCCGGCCAGCCAGAACCACAGTCCAAACAGCAACCCCGGCGCCGCCATGATGGCCAGCGCCCCCAGCAGGACCAGGCCGAATTCGTGGCTGACGGCCAGCACCATCACCGCCACTCGCGCCAGCATGACCGTGCAGGCCATGACCACCGCCAGGGCGAACCCGGACGACAGCAGCGGGGTGTCGTGGCTTTGGCGGCTCATGGCCAGGGTGGTGGCCGTGCTGGAGGCCAGGCCGCCCACCACGCCGGTCACCAGGATGCCGGCGTTGGCGCCCAGCAGCCGCATCAGCACGTAGCCGGCAAAGCCCAGGCCGCTGATCAGCACCACCATCATCCAGATGCTGTGCGGATTCAAGGCCAGATAGGGACCGTAGTCATGGTCCGGCACCAGCGGCAGGATGACGCCGGTCACGGCGGCGAACTGCAGGGTGCTGCGGATGTCCTCCGTGGTCAGCCGGGTGGTCCAGGAGTGGATGGTCGTCTTGAGGGCGATCACCACCGCGGTTCCCACCGCGAGCAGCACGGCGGCCTGCTGTTCCCCGCTGTACACCAGCGCCCCGATGAACAGGGTCAGCAGCGCCGCCATGAAGGCCGCGTACCCCATCCGCACGGGCGTCGTGGGGGCGGGCGACACCAGGCCGGCGGCGAAGAACAGCCCCACCGCCCCCACTGTCACCGGCATCACCCACAGCGTCCACTGGCACATGCCGTAGGCGGCCAGGCAGCCCAGCAGGCCGAGAAAGGCAAAGGTCCGCACCCCGGCAAACTCGGCGTCCTCCCGGCCGGCGCGCTGTTCGTTCCACTGGCGCACCAGCCCGATGAACGCCCCCAAACACCCGCTGACCAGCAACGCCTTGATGAATGGCGGCATCGTCACGCCTCCTGGCGGTGAATGTAACCGCCGCCGCCCCTGCCGCAAACAGGTTGGGGCCACCCTTTTGGAAAAGGGTGCTCCCCAAGCCCCTTCCCAAAACTTTTGTTGCTTTTGCGGAGTCCGCAGGCAGGCTTTGCGCAGGTGGCTATGCCATGAGCGAGCGGGGCCTGCCTGCGGACTCCGCAAAGATACAACAAGGTTTGGCGGAAGGTTTGGGAACCGCCTTTCCTCAAAAGGGGGTTCCCAACTGTCCGGCCGCCGCGGCTTACGGGGCGAACTCGAACGGGTGGGTGCCGGGCTGGTCGAGGATGGTTTGGTGGCCGGGCAGTTCCAGGGTGGCGGTGACGCCGGGGGGCAGGGTCAGGGTGCCGCGGACCTGGGTACCGTCCCGCTGCCAGGCGATGGCGATGTCGCCTTGGGGTGAGGGCACCAGGGCTTCGGCGTGGTCCAGGCCGGGAATGGCCTGCGGGGCCACCGTGATGGCGGTCCAGCCGGCCGCCGTCTGCCGGAGCCCGGCCAGCTGGTTGACGAACAGCCAGCTCGGGTGTGCCGTCCAGGCGTGGCAGCAGGAGCTGCCGGAGTCTTCCTGCCAGCGGAAATCCTCCCAGGTGGTGCCGGTGGCGAGCATGGGCGCCCAGTGGCGGCGGATGAATGCGGCGCAGGCGGCGGCGTAACCGCGCCGGCCCATTTCATCGAGGACATAAGCGGCCCAGAACGCCGACGGTTTGGCGCCCGGCACCGGGTCGCCCGCCAGGTACGGCAGCAAGTGGTTCCGGATCATGGCCGGATGGGCGGCGGGGGCCAGGTCGAGCATGAGCGCCAGGGCCTGGTCGTGGACGGACGGGGCGTCGGCGGCGGGCGCGCCGCTGGCGTCGAGCCCGGCGATGAACGCCTGGTCGGCGGCGCTGAACAGCAGCTCCATGCACTGCCGTTCCTGGGTGGCGGCCTGCTGGCGGAGGCGGTCGGCGGCGGCGGGTTTGCCGGCGGCCGCCAGGAGGATGGCCAGCTGCCGCAGCGTCAGCAGGTACCACAGGTTGAGGAAGGTCGGCACTTCGCCCTTGTACAGGGTGGACCAATCTTCGAACAGCCACAGGCGCCCGTCATGGCGCAGCAGGCCGTTGGCGGCGCGTGCCTCGCGGGTTTGGAAGTAGCCGAGCACGTCGCGGATGCGCGGCCACTGCTCCTTGAACACGGCCAGGCTGCCGGTCTGCCAGTAGTGGTCCCACACGGTGAGGATCCAGGTCAGCGAGAAGTCGGGCAGGATGCACCAGCCGGAGGAGGTCGGGGCGTGGCCGTAGGTGAGGCCGTGCGGGCCGCGCTGGCCGGCCACGGACCGGATGCCGCGGGCGAGCAGGCGGGCGTCGCCGTCCAGATAAAAGGTGTTCCGGGCCTGGACGCGGGCGTCACCCCACCACTGGGCCTGTTCCCGCCACGGCGTGTCCACATAGGCGTCGAGCGAGCAGAGCTGCTGGGTGCGCCGGCAGATGGCGTGGATGCCGGTGAGCGTGTCGTCCGAGCAGGTGAAACGGCCGCGCATGGCGAACGGATAGCCGGCGGTGCGGTATTGCAGGCGCACGGTGAGCGGTTGCAAGAGGTCACGGGCGATCAGGGTCACATGCCGGCCGCCCAGGAGGTGGAAGAATTCGTGCCGGGTGGCGCCCGGCGCCAGCCGCAGCCGGTTGGCCATGGCGGCCAGGCAGCCGCCGCCCGGTTCGACGAACGCCGGCTTGCCGTCGCGCAGGCACTGGTAGGTCTGGAAATCCAGGATTTCGCCGCCCGCGGCGCCCGCGGCCTCGACCCGCAGGGTGGCCACCGCATACTCGCCCAGGTCCAGGGTGATGGCGCGCCAGCGGCCGGGGCCGGTGGGGGCCACCATCAGCTCCAGGGCGTTGTCGCGGACGGTGGCGGCCACCTCGCGGCCGTCGCCCCACGCCGTCACCTGCCGGCCTTCGCGGACCCAGCCCCAGGAGACATTCTGCCACGTCTGGTACCCCTCGCCGCAGGCGCCCTCGCCGTGGGCGGTGACCGCCACCGGGTGGCGCACCTCCTCGCGCAGCAGCGGGATGCCGCGCGGTTCGACGCTGTCGTAGGGCGGCTGTCCAAACGGCGTGCTCATCAGGTTGTGGCCGTGCTGGGGGTCAAAAATCGCCGCCTGCCAGCCGGCCGGCGGCTGCGGGCTGGTGATCCAGGAGCGGTCGTCGAACCGTGCCGCCATGTGCTCCTGGAAATCCATCTGCACGGACAGCCGGGCGGTGTGGACCGCCTGGGCGGGCGACCGCCGCATTATCCAGTTTTGGGGCTCGGACACCAGCTCGAACCGGCCCCAGCGCGCGGCGCACAGCAGGCCGGCCTTGGTCAGGTGCAAGTATTGGAAGGTGCTGATGCCGGGGGTGTAGCCCTCCACGGCGATCCAGTTGTGCCCGGCCGTCAGGTACGGTTTCAGGTCCACCTCGTCGAAGGGCCAGTGATCCAGGTAGCCGCGGGCGGGGCCGCGGCAGACATACTGCCCGTTGACATACAGCCGGTAGGCCTTGTCCGCCGTGATGTAGAACGGGGCCTTGGCGGGGACCTTGGCCAGTTCGAAATCGCGCCGGAACTGGGCGTAATGGTTGTACAGGTACATGTACGCTTCCGGCCAGATCCACTGGGCGGCACGGAGCGGGTGGCGGCCGGGCAGTTTGGCCGGAAGGCGGGGGGATTGCATGGGGTGGCGTTTCCTAAAACCCGACTCAATAAAAGCAGAAATTGGGAAAGCAGAAAGCTGAAACCATGCATCACGAGTCACGGATTACGCATCACAGGGGACTTACTTGGAGCCCGGCTTTTCGACGGGCTTGCCGGCGCGGCAGAGCGGGCAGTCTTCGGGTTTCCAGGTCGGGAGGTCGAGGCGGACCAGGCTGCGCACCGGCACGTCGAACAGCTTGGCGCCACCGCTGCGGTCCACCATGACGGCCACGCCGGCCACCACGCCGCCGGCCGCCCGGACCAGGTCGATGGTCTGCTGCACCCGGCCGCCCTTGGTGATCACGTCCTCGACCACCAGCAGCTTCTCTCCGGGACGGATGGTGAAGCCGCGGCGCAGCACCAGGTTGGACTGGTCGTCCTTTTCGGCAAAAATGGCGCGCACGTCCAGCGCCCGTCCGACTTCCTGGCCGACCACCAGGCCGCCCAGGGCGGGGGAGATCACCAGCTCAATGCCCTGGCCCTGGAATCCGGCCGCCAGTTCGGCGCACAGCCGGGCGGCGATGCGGGTGTGCTGCAAGACCTGCGCGGCCTGGAAATAGCGGTCGCTGTGGAGGCCGCTGCGCAGCAGGAAGTGGCCGTGCAGCAGGGCTTTGGTTTCAGTGAAGGTGGCGAGAATGTCGGATTCGGTCATGATGGCGGCGTCTCCTGGCTGTGGTGGGGCCGGTCCTTTCCGGCCTGGCGGGGGAGGGGAGGGCGGCGGGCGTCAGGGCATGATATTGGGGCTGGTGGCCGATCGTTGCATGAGGGCGCGGCTTTGGGCCGCCAGCAGGGCGGGCAGCACCTCGGCCATGACCGCGGTGGCGGCCTGGTTCCGGCTCTTGAGCTTGTAGAGTTCGCGGTTGCGGATGGCCAGGTCCAACTCCAGGTTGTCCATGGCCGGATTGGTGGCGTCGCGCACGTAGATTTTTCCCAAGGTCAGGGTCAGCCGGTCAATCATCAGGTCGGGCGGCGGGCGGCGGGCGGCCCTGGGCGCGGACTGGTGGGGGGCGGAGTCGGCCACGGCCGGGACGGGGGCGTCTTTCGGTGGCGGTTGGTCGGCGGCCGGGGGGGTGGCGGTGGCAACGGACGGCTTGGCGGCGGCGGGCGCCGGCCGCGCCGCGGTTTTTTTCCGTTGCTGTTCCTCCTTGGCCATGGCCAGCCAGGCGTCGAGGTTGGAGATGCCGTCGGCGCGCCGCTCGAAATCGAAGCATTTGACGTTGACAATCACGCGGGAGAAATGGTAGCGCCGCTGGCGGAGCGAATCCCACAGGTCCAGGTCCGCCATGACGAACGGAACGGCCAGCAGTTCGTCCTTGGCGAAACCGGGCGGGTTTCTGACCGTCAGGCCGTTCATGGTGAACGACGCTTTGAAGGGGTTGATGCTGATGCTGGCGATGGTCAGTTCGCCATGGAGCTGTTCCCGGGCCATCCGTTCCAAGCTGTGCTTGAGCAGCGGCCCCAGGCCGAACATCAAGAACGCCAGGCCGGCGACCAGCAGCATGGCAAAGAGGCCGGCCAGCCACAAGCCGATTCGGAGGGGCCATTTCATGCGTGGATTTATCCGGGGGCAACTTCTATACTATGGGCAACGTGAAAACGCCGGGCAATTTACCGGCATCCGGGAGGGTTTGCAACGTGAGCGATGGTGTGAAATCACAAGGCCTCGGTCGTCAGCTGGCACGGTGTGGCTTCCTGGTGCTGCTGCTGGCCTGGCCGTCTTCACCCCTGTGGGCCGGCGCTCCGGAGGACCGGGCGCGGGAACAGTGGATGAACGGTTATGTCAAGCTGGAGGAGGCCATGCGGGCGGAAAACGCCAACAATCCGGTGGCGGCCTTGCAGCTGTACCGGGAGGCGGGCGGGATTTTCACCCGGGTGCGGACCGCCTATCCCGAGTGGAACCGTTCCCTGCTGGACTACCGGGTCAATTACTGCGCCGAGCGTTGCCGGCGCCTGGAGCAGGGGGTGGCCGCGCAGCAGTCGACGCTGGGCCGGGAAGCCCTGACCACCCTGGTTGCCACCCAGCGGCAACAGCTCCAGCAACTGGAGCGCGACAACCAGGGGCAGAAGCAGAAACTCGAACTGACGGCGCAGGCCTTGGAGCGCGCCCGCGCCGAGGCCGCCGCCGCCGGTGCGGCCCTGGCCGAACGCGACACCCTGCTGCGCGGCCTGCGCGAGGCCCGCGAGGCCGTGAAGGCGGCCGAGGGGCGCGAGGCGGCGCTGAAAGCCGCCGCCGGCAAGGCCGCCGCGGCCGCGGACGATGACGCCCCGCGGCTGCGCCGCCTCACCGTGGAACTGGAAGAAGCCAGAGCCCGCCAAGCCGCGGCGGAGCAAAAGGCCAGTTCGACCCAAGCCGCCCTGCAGCATGCCACCGACCAGTTGCGCCAGGCCCGGCGCCAGGCCGAGGAGGCGCGCGGGGAAGCGGATGGCGCCCGGCGGGACGCTGCCGAAGCCGCGGCGGCCGGCGCGACGGCCGCCACCCGCCTCGCCGAGCAGGAAAAACAGGCCGGCGCCACCGCCCGGGAGCTGGACACGCTGAAGCGCGAACTGGCCCGCCAGCGCACCGCGGCGGAGCAGGCCGTGGCCGAGCAACGCCGGCTGACCCAGGAACGCGACCAGGAACGGGCGCGGCGGGCCGCGGCGGCGCCCGGCGCCGCCCCGGCCGACGAACTCTCCCTGTTGCGCGACACCCTGACCGCGCGCGACCAGGAATGCATCACCCTCCGCCAGCGGATTGGAACCGTGGAACGGCAGCTTGCCGACGGGGAATCTGCCCAGGCCGACCGGCAAGCCCAGGCCGCCGCCCGTCAGGCGGAGATGGAGCGCCTCAATGCCCAGCTCGACACCCTCCAGAAGCGCAACCAGGCGCTGAAGGAAGCGGAGGCCCGCGCCAAGCTGGAGCGCGACCGCGCCGTCCAAAGCAACGGCCTGGAACAGGCCCGGGCCGCCGAAGCGCGTGCCACGGCTGCCGAAACCGCCCTGGCCGACCTCCAGAAACAGCAGGCGGCCATGGGGGAAACGGTCCGGCGCCAGGAAGTCATGCTGCGCGAACTGGAGGCCCGAACGCGCGCCCCGGCCGCCGCCGCCCAAGGGGGGGGCGAACTGGCCGACTGCCAGGCCCGGCTCAAGGAAAGCCTGGCCGAACGCGACCGGGCCCGCCGGGAATTGGCCGAGGAACGGCAGCGCCGGCTGCCGGGCGCCGACCCGTTCAGCGAAGAACTGCGCCGGGTGATGCGCGAGCTCGATGCCGAGCGCGAGAAGCGCACCGCCCTGGAGGCGGCGCTGGCCAAGACCGCTGCGGCCCGGCCCGCCGCCGCGCCGGCCCCGGCCGCCGGCCAGCCGGCGGACCGGGCGTCCCTGGTCGCCGGATTTCTCCGGCAGGGGGCCCAGGCCGAGTCCCAGGGGCGTTCCGAGACGGCGGTGTGGAACTATCGCCAGGCCCTTGAGCAGGAACCGCGCAACGCTTTGGCGCTCAAACGCCTGGGGCTGATCGCCGTGCAGGCCGGCGACGCCGCCGAGGCCGAAAAGCAGCTGCGCCTGGCATTCTACGCCAATCCCGACGATGTGGATGTCCTGGTCGCCCTCGGCCACACCCTGGTCCGCGAACAAAAGGCCGACCTGGCCCTCTCCATGCTTGCCCGCGCCGTCGACCTGCGGCCTGACGCCGCCGCCCTGCACCGCGCCTACGGCATCGCCTGCGCCAGCCTCGGCTGGCTGGATGCCGCCGAGGCCCAGCTGCGCCGCGCCCTGGCCCTTGACGCCAAGGACCGCGAGGCCGCCTTCAATCTGGCCGTGCTGCTGGCCAGCCGGCAGCCGCCCGCCCTGGACGAGGCCCGCCGCCTCTACCGTCAGGCCCGCGATCTCGGCCTGCCCCCCGATCCCGGCCTGGACCGCGTCCTCGCACCTTGAAACGGCACAAGACCACGGACTAGCACGGACAGACACAGAAAAACACGGCCCCCGGTGGCGGCCGATCCCCGATGAAGGGTCAGGCATCATGGTGTTCCCCGATTTAGGGCTGGTGGTGGCGGCGGGCGGCGCCGGGCGGCGTTTCGGCGCCGGGCGCAACAAGCTGCTGGAGGTGTGGCGCGGCCGCCCCGTCTTCATCCACTGCCTGGCGGCGCTGCTGCCCCTGGTGCCGCCCGGCCAGGCGGTGCTGGTGGTGCCGGCCGGCCAGCAAGCGGCCTTTGAGGCGGCGCTGGCGGCGGCCGGCCTGGCCGCCTGCGGCCTCCGGCTGGTGGCGGGCGGTGCCGAGCGCCAGGATTCGGTACTGAACGGACTGCGGGCGCTGCCGCCGGCGGCCGGCGTGGTGGCGGTGCAGGACGCGGCCCGGCCGCTCACCCCGCCGGCGCTCCTGGCAGCCTGTGCGGAGTCCGCACGGACGCGCGGTTCGGGCGTGGCCGCCCGGCGGGTCACCGACACCATCAAGGTGGCCGGCGCGGACGGCCGGGTCGTGGCGACCCCCGACCGCGCCGCCCTGTGGGCGGCGGAAACCCCGCAGGTGTTCCGGCGCGTCCTGTTGGAACGGGCCCTGGCCGCCGCCCACACGGCAGGCCGGCGGGTGACCGATGACGCCCAGGCGGTCGAGGCCCTGGGCGAGGCGGTGTTCCTGGTCGGGCATGCGGACCCCAACCCGAAGATCACCTTTGCCCATGACCTTGGCGAACGGGAGGCGGGAGACGTGACGCGTGACGCGTGACGGAAACACGGAAGCACGGAAGTACGGAACGTTCGGGAGGCTGATACGGCGTCAGGGTGAGAACGTAATTGGGAATTACCTTCAGCCTGCCGCCTAAAAAGCTTCGGTCTAGCGACGGGTGAAACGGTTTTTGCGTTGCCATACGGGGGGTCATCTCATGACACGGCCGGGGACAGGCGGCGGGCGGGGCTGGGGAGCGGTGCGGCTCTTCGTGCTCCTCTGCGCGGCGGCCACGGCCCAGGAATTTGTGCCGCCGGTGCTGACGGTGCCGTGCCTGCCAGCCGGCCGGCACGATTCGGCGGCGGTCGAAGCCGCCGTCTGGGCGCTGCCGCCGGCCGTGCCGGCGTTCGTGGTGGCGCGCGGCGAACACCTGGCGTTGGCGCGCACCGAGTTGCGTCTGGCCTATGACGGTGCGGCGCTGTACGCCGCGTTCAGCTGCCGGCTGCCGCCCGGGCCGGCCCCGGCGGCCGGACCGCCGCCCGGCGCGGACCAGGCGCCGGCGGCCACCCGCGAGGACGGGGTGGAGCTGTTCCTGGCCCCGCCGGGGACGCCGCCGGGCGGTTATCTCCATCTCATCGCCAGTTGCAGCGGCCTGGCCTATCAGGAACGCGGCCGCGACCCGGCCGGCTGGCGCGGCAGCTGGACCGCCCGGACACGGCGGACCGCCGCCGGCTGGTCCGTGCTGGTGCGGCTGCCCTTCTCGGAGGCGGGGGCCGCCCCGCGGCCCGGCGCCCGGTGGCGCGGCAATTTCGGCCGCAACGCGGCGGGGTGGCGCGAGTACAGCAGCTGGTCGCCGGTGGCGGACGAATCGTTCCATCGTCCGGAGTTCTTCGGGCAGTTGCGGTTTGCCGCCCCGGGGCTGGCCGGAGCGTCCGTGGGCTATCCCGAATGGACCGGCGCCGGGCAGGTCCGGACACGGGTCTTGCTGGACAATCCGCGGCGGGATGCGGCCTGGTTCCGGGCCGCCTTCCACGCCGGTTCCGAACGGCTGGCCGCCTTTCACCGGGCGGCGCCGCCGGGCACCACGGTGTGGCCGTTGTCGGCCCCCTTCCGGCCGGAGGGCGGCTACCAGACCCTGCGGGTCGAGGTCACCGGCACCGGCGGGGAAGTGCTGGCGCGCACCCCCGACCTGCCGTTCGCCACCGGGCCGTTCCTGCCCCGCTGGGGCGAGGATCCGGCGGCCTGGCTGCGCGCCGCCGGTGCGACCCCCTCGGCCGCCGGGCCGCCCACGGCGGCGCGGGCGGAACGGGATGAGCGCGGCCGGGCCCGGTGCGCCGCCTTGGACGGCGCCGGCCGCGGCTATGTAATTTTTCCGGATAGTTCTCTGCGCAAGCGCTTTCCGGACGTGCTGGCGCCGCCGGCCGACAACCTGTGCGAACTCCGCATCAGCCTGGGGCGCCAGGAGGCGGAGGCGGGGCAGCTGATCGTGGCCGCCCAGGAACGGGCGCTGGCCGGGGTGCAGGTGGAGCTGTCCGCGCTGCGCGAACCCGGCGGCGTGCGGTTGCCGGCCGGGGCGGTGTCGCTGCGTTTGGTGGACTGGGTGACCACCCGCCGGCCGGTCTATCCGGTGTCGCGGGTGGGGCGCTGGCCGGATCCGCTGCTGCCGCTGCGCCCCTTTGCCGTGGCCGCCGGCGGGGTGCGGGCGGTGTGGCTGACCGCGCGCATTCCGCCGGACACGCCGGCCGGCGTTTACCGCGGCCTGGTGACCGTGACCCCGGCCAATGCGCCGCCGGCGACCCTGCCGGTGGCCGTGCGGGTGTGGGATTTCACCCTGCCCGTGCCTGGCCGTCTGCGCACCGCGTTTGCTTTCCATGAGGAGGAGGCCGAGGCCTGGTATGGCCGCTTCGACGGCCGCCTGCGCCGCCGCTGGCAGGACTTTTTGCTGGAACACCGGCTGAATCCGCTGGACGTTTTTGCGGCCCAGCCGTCCCCGGCGGCGGCCGACCTGGCCCGGCTGCGCCAGCGCGGCCTGAACACGGCCAGCGCCGGCTATGTCGAGGAGCTCACGCCCGCCGCGTTCGAACGGCGGATCGGCGTCGCCGCCGCTTACCAGCGCCGGCTGGCCGCCGAGGCGCCGGAGGCCTTTGTCTTCTCCCTGGGCTATGACGAGGCGCCGCCGGACCGTCATCCGCTGCTGCGGGACGAGTTCCTGCGGCTGCACGAGCGTCTGCCCGGCCTGCCCCGTGCCTGCACCCTGGCGCCCGACCGCAGCCTGGCCGGGGTGGTGGACGTGTGGGTGCCCCTGACCGCCTTTTACCGCGAGGCCGACGCCCGCGACTGCCGGGCCCGCGGCGAACAGGTCTGGTGGTATGTCTGCTGCTTCCCGTGGTTCCCCTACGCCAATTGGTTCGTCGATTACCCGGCCCTGCCGGGGCGGCTGCTGTTCTGGATGAACTGGAAGTACCGGGTGCCGGGGGTGCTGTACTACAGCATCAACAACTGGCAGAGCAACCGCCAGTGCGAGGGGTTGCCGCCGTTCCTGAAACCGCACGGCGACCCGATCCTGCAGGCGGCGGTTGCCCAGGGCCGCCGCTGGCCGGACATCCCGTGGAACAGCTGGACCTATTGGGAATACAACGGGGACGGCCAGCTGGTTTACCCCGGGCCTGGCGGCGAACCGGTGGGCAGCATCCGCCTCGAATGCATCCGCGACGGCATTGAGGACTATGAAACCCTGGCGCTGCTGGCGGAGCGGGTGCGCCAGGCCCGCCGGCCCGAGGCGCCGCCGGTTCCCCAAACGCTGCTGATGCAGGCCGCCGAACTGCTCGAGGTCCCCCCCGAAGTGGTGCGTTCCCTGACCGAATACACTCTGGATCCGGACCGCTTCCTCGACACCCGCGAACAGCTCGGGAACACCCTGGAGGCGCTGAGCCGTTACCTGGAGGCGCGAACCGCCGAGTGACGACAGGCAAAACCCATTCATTGGACATTGGCAAACCGCCACACGCTACAGCGTGAACTCAAACGACCCGCGCTCCGGGTTTGAGTTCAGCCTTCAGGCTGTCTTCGGAGTGCGGCGGCGGGCGAGCAGGGTTTTCATGCGATCCCGATTCCGAGGACATTCCTCATCCCCGTCTGCCACGGCAGCCCCCCTCCACGGGCGACACGCCCGTGCCTACAGGAACCCCTTTCCTTCCTGATAGGCGCGGGGTTGCACCCCATAGCCATCAGGTTAAGGTTTTTCAAGCGTGCGTTGACCGGTGTTTAGGCAGGGCCAAAGGCCCGATTTTATAATAGCCTGGGGCAACGCCCCAGGTTTGCGAGGAATGAAGAAATCAAGGGCTGAAGGCCCGCTCCATGAAACGCCCCTTCAGGGCTGAAACGTTATCTTTTTCTTTTCCTGGGGCGTTGCCCCATAAGCGTTAAGATAAAGTTGGTTTTTCACCGTTTAAACAGTACATTGAAAAGGAGGTGTTGATTCTAGCCGTACACGCAGGAGGTTGTCATGGTGATGCCGCTGGATGGTGCCACAAGCCT
>JBAZJM010000110.1:0-13485 GCA_041651315.1 Lentisphaeria bacterium
CGAAACTGGATGTGGCGGAACTGCGCCAGGCCCTGGCGTTTGAACTGGGCCGTCGTTCGCCGCTGCCGCCGGACCGTCTGGCCTGGGGCTGGCGGCAACTGCCGGGGGCCACCGCCGCCGAAGGCGTGGCCGGCCAGCGGGTGCGCCTGGGCTTTCTGCGCGAGGCGGACTGGCGTCATATTCTTGATGATTTGGCGGGCATGGGGGCCGGCGTGGACGCCTGTCTGCCGCCCGCCCTGGCGTTGGATCCGGTGCTGGCCGGCCAACCGGTTTTCTTTCCCGCGGATCCCAGCCAGCCGGCCGGGGCCGGTTTTGTGTTGCGCCCGGACGGGGCCGGCCACCGCACGATGGAACAGGTGGCGGCCGCTCCGGACGGCCTGTTCGGCTCGCCCACGGGGAGCCTGGCCCTGGCCGGAGTCGAGCTGGCGCCGGAACTGGCCGCCCTGGAGCCGGCCGCCCAGGCGCGCTATGCTGGGGCGCTGATTCTGGCGCTTTACGGTTTGGGCCGCCAGTTGGCCGTCGACCGGCGCAGCTGGTTGCCGCTGCCCCGCGAACTGCGCATTCACCGGCACCGGGCCGGCCGGATTGCCGCCGTCTGCCTGGCGGCGTATCTGGCCCTGGTCACCGTAGTGGCGGTGGGGCGCCGGGTGGCGGACAATGCACGCCACCTGGCCCAGCTCAAAAGCGAGCTGGCCGAGGTGCAAAAGAAGATTGAGGGATTCAAGGCCAAAAGCCAGGAACGGGAATTTTTGGCCAAACTGGAAGGGGAATTCCGCGACGCCCGGCTGGACCGCCCGGGTCTGGTGGCCTGCCTGGCCGAGCTGACGCGGGTCATTCCCAAGGAGGCCTGGAGCCAAAATGTGAGCTGGACCGAGGGGCGGCTCGAGACCGAACTGGTGACGGCCAGCGACACCTTCAACCCGCTGCCGCTGATCGAGGCTTCCGCCGTGCTGGGCAACGTGGAACCGGTGCGCAAGAGCGTGGACGCCAACAAGCAGGTGTCCTGGCGCGTGCGCGCCGAGGCCATGGACAAGCCCGCCGGCAGTGTCCCCGCCGCCGCCCCCGCCGTTGCCGCTCCGGCCGCTCCGGCTACTCCGCCGGCGGTTCCGGCCGCCTCGCCGCCGCCCCCCCCCCCACCGCCGCCGCCGGGCGGCGGGGCGCCGGCCGATGACGGGGAGGGCCAGCCATGAAAACCGCTTTCTGGCGCCATGCCACGCCCCGCCAGCGCCTGCTGGCCATTGCCGGCCTGCTCGGGCTGTTGTTCCTGGTCGCCGGCGTCGACTGGCATGTCCGTGACTGGCCGACCTCGGGGCATTTGCAGGACGCCGAAAAACGACTCAAATCCTTCCGCCGCGAACTGGCGTCCCTGGAGCGGGAGGATCGGGCCCAGCAGCGCCGGATGGACGATTTGCGGCGCCAGGGCCGGACCTTGTGGCGCAAGCCGGACAAGAACACCGCCGTGCTGGTGCAGGGGGGGCTGGACCAGGCCGCCCGCCGGGCCGGCGTGACCCTGCAGAACGCCGGCACGCCGCGCACGGCCCGGATCAGCGACAACCTGTCGTCCACCGACCTGTCGTTGCGGGTGACCGGCGGCATGCACAGCCTGGCCAAGTTCCTGGCCGAACTGGAGCGCAGCCAGCCGGCCTTCACCTGGGCCTCCTGCACCCTGCGCCCTGACAACCCGCGCGACCCGCAGGGCATCATCCTGGACGGCCGGCTGCAGGCCCTGCAGCTGTCGCCGGAGGCGGCCGAGTTCCTGGCCGACCCGCCGGAAGGAGGGGCGAAATGAACCGCTTCTTCTGGCTGCTCAATGGCACCCTGCTGGCCGCCGCCCTGCTGATGACCGTCGTGGCCTACCGTTTCGAACCCGCCCCGTCGTCGTCGGCCCGGCCTGGCGCCACCGGCGACGAGGCGCGCCCGGCGCGCGGCGCCGCCGGCCGGCGGGCCGGCCAGGACAGCCGCACCGCCACCCGCGGACCGTCCCCAAGCATGGTTGACACGATTTGGAAGCAATCGCTGTTCCGGCCCGATCGCGGCGAGGACGGCGCTGAAGCCGTTGCCGGCGGCGACACCGCTCAGGCAGGCGACATGGAGCTGGTCGGCATCGGCCAGATCAACGGCGAAGGGGCCGCCATCATCCTGCTGCAGAACTCCGGCCCCGTCGTCCCGGGCGCCATGGCCATGCGCCGCCCGGACGCTGGGGACGGTCCCGCGGTGGCGGGCGCCGGGCGCCGGTTTGGCGCGGGCGCCGCGGCCGGCCGCCGTTCGTTGCCCGGGCGCCGCGGCGCGGCGGGCGCCAGCCCCGGCAGTGGCCAAACCCATGTGTTCCGGGTCAACCAGCGGGTCGGCGGAACCGGATTTGTGGTCAAGGAAATCCGCCTCGACTCCGTGCTGCTGGTCCGTGGCGGTGAGGAGCGCTTGTTGAAATTGGATGCGGGCGACGCCAGCAGCCGGGCGCGCCAGGAAATCGCCAGCCGGGACGCCGCGGCGCGGGAGGTCGTGGCCGCCCGGGCCGCCGCCCCGTCCCAGCCCACCGATCCGGCGGCCCGGACCGCCGCCAATCTTCCCCTCATGCCCCCGATGCCGGGCGCTCCCGGCATGCCCGGCGCCCCGGGCGCCTCTCCTGTCGCGCCCGGCGCCGGTGCCCCCTCCCCGGGCATGTTCCCGGGCCGGGAGGAGCGCATTCGTGCCGCCCTCGAGGCACGGCGGCGCCAGTTGGAAAATCCGCGTAGCACCCCCACCCCGCCCACCCATTGACCCCCGCCGGCGGCGGCCGGCCTGAATTGTTGAGGTATCACCATGACGCAACGGATCATCTCGTGGACACACCGTTTCCGGCCGGTTCTGGCGCTGCTGGGAGCCCTGGTGTTGCTGGTGGGCGGCTGCCACACCGCCCGGGACGGCAAGGACGAAGCGTCCAAGGACGCCAAGGTCACCGATGCCGTCCAGGCCGGCACCGGCGCAGCCAGCAAGGCCAAGATCTTGGATGAGACGCCGATCATGGTCAATCAGGTTGCCCCTGACAAGGCCGGCGGCAAGGGGTCCACCCTGCCCGCCCGCGCGGCTGCCGCGACCGTTCCAACCGTGCCGATGGTGACCCCGGGCACCGGCGCGGCCGTCTCCGGCACCGCCCCCGCGACGCTGGTTCCGGAATACCCCGGCAGCCTGGTCAAAGGGATCAAGGACCCGGACGCCAAGGTCAAGGTGCTGTTCAATTTCGACGCCGCCCCGCTGACCGAGGCGGTGCCGCTCTTTGGCGCCCTGCTCAATTTCAACTACCTGATCGATCCGGCGGTCAAAGGGTCGGTCACCATGACCGTGGACAGCGAGATGACGGCCCGCGAAGTGTGGGCCATGTTTGAGGAGATCCTCTGGCTGTCCGGCGCCTACGCCTCGCGCAATCCCGGCTATGTGCATGTGCTGCCGCTGGCCAAGATGCCGCAGGAGCGGCGGTTGCTGGGGCGCTTTGAACCGTCGGCCAACGTCGCGGTCGCCTTGTTGCCGGTCTACCGGGCGAAAAGCGCCGACCTCGCCACCGCCCTGGCCCCGTTCAAAAGCGAGGGGGCCACCATCACCGACTTCCCGCGGCTCAACAGTCTGCTGGTGGTGGATTCCCCGGTTAACATGGAAAAACTGCGCGGCCTGACGGCGCTGCTGGACGGCACGGGGGAAACCGGCTGGCCGCAGATCTGCGTCCGCTGCCAAAAGGTAGACGCCGCCAGCGTGCGCGACGAACTGATGACGCTGCTGCCGGTGATCGGCCTGCCGGTGACCGACAAGGCCTCCAGCGGCGGCGAGATCAAGATCACCGCCCTGCCGCGGCTGCAGGCCATCATCGTTTCCGCCGCCCTGCCGGAGGTGCTGGCCGAAGTGGAGCGCTGGATCAAGGCGCTGGACCAGGAGAACGAGGCCGAGCAGGAGAACGTCTTCTTCTACAATGTCCGGCACAGCACCGCCGACCATCTGTTGGAGGCGCTGGGGGTGTTCTTCAACACCAACGGTTTGAGCAGCACCACGGAAACCACCAAGTCCACCTCCAGCAAGGCCGGTGGCAGTGGCAGCAGCAGCGGCCTGGGCGGCTCCTTCTCGTCGTCCAGCTCCAGCGGCCGCAACCGCCAGTCGGGCAGCACCAGCTATTCCGGCACCGGCGGCAGCAGTTCCCGCCAGGGGCGTGCGGTGTCGGGGCTGTCGGCGACGTCGTCGGGCCAGTCCGGCGACAGCGCCGCCCCGAAGACCGTGTTTGATACCCCGGTGACCCTGTACGCCGACAACGACCAGAACCGGCTGACCATCCGCACCACGCCGCGCGCCTACGCCATGGTCGAGGCGCTGCTCAAGCGGCTCGACGTCCCCTCGCGCCAGGTGCTGATCCAGGCCGTCATCGCGGAAATCGTCCTCGACAAAAGCACTGAATACGGCTTCGCCATGGCGGCCAAGACCACGGTCAACGGCGAGGACACGCGCTATCTCTACAACGGGCTGCCGAGCGGCGTCAATCCATTCAGCCTGACGCAGACCGACACGGCCCTGCCCCCCGTGTTGAACACGGCTGATGCGCGGCTGGCCACCGGCAGGGGGTTCGCCCTCAGTTTCGGCAACACCAACAGCAACGTCATGGGCTATATCACGGCGGTGGCCGGCCGTGACAATGTGCGCGTGGTGTCCGCCCCCCAGATCATGGCCAGCAACGACCAGGAGGCGATGATCAATGTCGGCGAGGAAGTGCCGATCCGGACCGGCGACGACGGTTCCACCACCTCGACCAGCACCAGCGGCAGTTCCTATCCCTATTCCACCAACTCCTACTCCTACATGGACACCGGCATCAAGCTGACGGTGACCCCGCACATCACCGCCGGCAACGTGGTCAAGATGGATGTCCACCAGGAAGTGTCCGACGCCGTGCAGACCACCACCTCGAAGATCGATTCCCCGACCAAGCAAAACCGGGAGCTGGAGACGCAGCTGGTGGTGCCGGACGGCGGCACCGTGCTGATGGGCGGCCTGATCCGCAACAAGCAGGTCGACAACCGCAGCGGCGTGCCGTTGCTGATGGACATTCCCTGGCTGGGCGTCCTGTTCCGTTCCAATTCCACCTCCAACCGGCGCACCGAACTGCTGGTGGTGATCACGGCCACCGTGGTGGATGAAAGCAGCGATGTCGACCAGCTGGCCAGCCGGTACCGGGCGGCCGTCCATGAAATGCGTGAACAGATGAAGAAGTGAGGCGTGATGACTAGCGAAACTCCTCCCATCTTGGATGCCGCCGCCGCCGCCGCGCCGGCCGTTCCGCCGCCGTTGCCGGTGGCCGGGGCCGAGGCCGCGCTGGCCGCGGCGATCGACGCCGGGCTGGCCGGATTGGCGGCCGCGGCCGGCGCCGAAGGGGCCGGAGCGCCGCCGGCGGCCGTGCCGGCCGCCGATGAATGGGCGCTGGTGCACCAGGGACGCCTCACCGAAGCGGATCTGCTGCGCGTCTTTGCCGCCGCCTCGGGGCTGCCGGCGTTGGACGAGGAGCAGCAGGGCAAGCCGGAAGTGTTCCACGAGGCGGCCTTCGATTTCCTCAACCACTGGAGCTGCCTGCCGCTGTCCTGGGACGACCATGGCGTCCGGCTGGCCGTGGCCAGCCCCCGGCGCCTCGGCGAGTTGGCCTGGCAATGGCAGGTCTTTTTCAACCGCCAGGCCGTTTTTGTGCTTGGCCGCCGGAGCTGGATCGAACGCCAGCTCACCGAGCTCTACGAGAAAAACCTGGACGCCCCCGGCGCCGGCCTGGAGACGGGCGGCGCCGACAGTGAGCAGGCGTTGCGCGACCTGGCCCGCGAGGCGCCCATCGTCCGCCTGGTCAACGACATGTTCAGCCGCGCCGCCGAAATGGGCGCCAGCGACATCCATGTCGAGCCCAGCGAGGGCGACCTGGCGGTGCGTTACCGCATTGACGGCGTCCTGCAGACCGTGCTCACCCCCCCCAAGGCGCATTACGCGGCCATCTCCTCGCGCCTCAAGCTGCTGGCCGGCATGAACATCGCCGAGCGCCGGCTGCCGCAGGACGGCCGCATCGACCTGCAGATCGGCCGCAACGCCATTGATGTGCGGGTCAGCACCGTTCCCTCGATGCACGGCGAGAGCATTGTGCTGCGCCTGCTGCAGAAGGACGTCTCCATTTTCGACCTGGGCAACCTGGGCATGGACGCCGCCCTGCGCGGGCCGTTTGAGGAGACGGCGCAGATGCCGCACGGCATGATCCTGGTCGTCGGCCCCACCGGCTCCGGGAAGACCACCACGCTGTACTGCGTGATGAAGCTGCTCAACCATGAGTCGGCCAAAATCATCACCCTTGAAGACCCGGTCGAATACCAGATGCCGGGGCTGACCCAGATCCAGGTGAAGGCGTCGATCGGCCTGACCTTTGCCAGCGGTCTGCGGGCAATTGTGCGCCAGGATCCGGACATCATTCTGGTCGGCGAGATCCGCGACCGCGAAACGGCCGAGATCGCCATCCACGCCGCGCTCACCGGCCATCTGGTGCTGAGCACCCTGCACACCAACGACGCCCCCGGCGCGGTCAGCCGCCTGCTCGACATGGGGGTCGAGGGGTTCCTCATCTCCTCCTCCCTGCTCGGCGTGCTGTCCCAGCGTTTGGTGCGCCGGCTCTGCCCCGACTGTCAGGGGGCCGGCCGGGCGGCGGCGGCGGCCGGCGCCACGCCGGCCGACGGCACCGGGACCCACCGCTGCCGCACCTGCGGCGGCAGCGGGTTCCGCGGCCGGGTCGGCATCTTCGAGTGGATGCCGGTCAATGACGAGCTGCGGCGCGCCATCAATGAGCGCAAGGATGCCACCGAACTGGCGGGCATTGCCCGCCGCCACGGCATGCGCCCGCTGCGCGAGGACGGCGAAATCAAGGTCCGTTCCGGCGTCACCACCGCGGCCGAAGTGGCACGGGTCTGCCAGCTCGACATGGTCTGATTTTGGGCGCCCTCCCGGCGCCCAAAATCAGACGCGGGCCCGCCGCCGTTTTCAGCGTGAGGCAGGCATTCTTGCCTGCCACTGGAGTTTGGCGAAACTCAACGGGTGTGATTTTCCCGTCCCAGCGGGACGGGGCGGAAATAGGCAGGGGCTTCAGCCCCTGTTTTGCCCGCCCCCCATTTCGCGTGCCGTTAGGTACGCGGCGACTCGCGGCGTACCTACGGCACGCCATCGTTTCATTTCCCAGAACAGGGGCTGAAGCCCCTGCCTATTGTCATTCAGTCCCTCCGGGACGAAGCCGTTCCCAAACCCCGTACTTGTGCCAAACTCCAGCGTGGAACTCCGCTCCGCGGCCAGTTTCAGCGTGGGGCAGGCATGCTGGCCTGCCTGGGACCCGCCGCAATGCCAGGGCGTTCTGCCGTCACCGATTCCATTCCCAGGAATAATACGGAAACCGCGCGCGGTCGGCCTCGGGGCAGCCGGGTGGGATCAGGCGCCAGCGGTCGTAGAACCACAGGTACTGTTCCGGGTGGCGCCGGATGGGCGCCTCCTGCAGGCGGACCAGCTCGGCGGTCAGCGCCTCGTCGGAGGCGAACGCGGCCGGCTGGCGCACCACGGCCTCGATCTGCAGCCGGAAGCCGCCGCCGGCGGTGCGCAGGACGATGCCGAGCACGACCGGACAGTTGAGCTTGCGCGCCAGCGAGGCCGGCGCCCGGGTGGCCGCCACCGGCAGGCCGAAAAACGGCACAAACACGCCGCCCTGGTCGGGCTGGGTGTTTTGGTCCACCAGCAACCCCACCCCATGGCCGGCCCGGATCGCGCCGACCAGGCCGCGCACCGCGCCGCGGGCGGGAATGATCCGCATGCCCCAGCTCTGCCGGACCTGGTTGACCGCGCGGTCCGTGACGGCGTTGCGGACCCGGGCGGCCACCGCATGCATCGGAATCCCGCTCAGTTCCACCGACTGGCCGGCGAACTCCCAGTTCCCCAGATGGGGCGTGAGGAAGATGCAGCCGGCGCCGCCGCCGGCGATCTCCGCAAACGTGGCCTTGACCACCGCGTCGGACAGGTCGAGCGCGACGCGCAGCCGCTCCGGGTGCCGGGAAAACCACAGCAGCTCCAGCGGCGTCAGGAAGGCATTGCCCAAGCTCGCGCGGCCCAACCGGCGCCGTTCAGCCGGGGAGCGTTCCGGAAAGACGACGGCCAGGTTGGCCAGGACCAGGCGGCGCGCCGGCGGCCAGCACCAGGCCAGCGCGCCCGCCCACCGGGCGGCCGTGCGGAGACCGCCCAAGGGCAGCCGGACCAGGACGGCCCGCGCCGCCAGGAAGACTCCCGCGAGCAACGGCTCCTGAAACCAACGCCGCCGAAAGTGCTTCCATTTCATTCGTAGTAGGCCGCGGCACCGGCGGCCGGCGGGGTCAGGGTGGGGGCGGCGGCCGCCACGTCCTCGCGGTCCAGGAAACGGCGCGGCGAGAGTTCGAGCGTGCAGTCCAAAACTCCGCCGGCCTGGCGGGGGACGGCGACCCCGGCGGCTTCGAGCCAGCGGGCGTTGCGCTCCTGCTGCAGGCGTTGGCTGCTCTCCACCGAGTCCACGCCGGTGGGGTTCTTGACCGGGGCGAACTGCTCCGCGCGGTCGGCTTCGAGGATCAGCGGCCGGTTGGCCAGCGGCAGGGCGTCGAAGATGAACATCTCCAGCTTGACCGCGTTGGGGTGGTGGATCTTGGCCGGCTGCCCCGCCTCATCCACGCACGGCACCTTCTTGACCGCCCGGTGCAGCGGCAGGCGCAGCCGGCCGCCCTCGGTCAGGCGCTCGATGAAGTCCCGGCGCAGCAGGTGGATGGCCGGGGAACCGACGCGGAAGCGCAGCCGGCCGTCGGGGCCCTTGGCGCCGGCCAGCGCCTCCGGCATGTCGCTGTATTCGATGATGGTGACCTTGCCGCCGGCCAGGCAGTAATTGCCGAGCTTCTCCAGCGGTCCGGTCTTGACCAGGCCGCGGCTGCTCATGTCGGAGTCGGTCAGGTCGTGCAGGCCGAGGAACAGCGGGTCGAACATCTGCACCAGCGGATTGTCCACCTGCCAGTAGCTGATGTGCTCGATATGGCGCTTGCGCAGGCGGTCCAGGGCGCCGGACTGGCGCAGCGCCAGCAGGCTGCCGCCGTGGCCGTTGGGGGACAGGGCCAGGCTGTCTGGCGCCTGCAGCAACACCTTGCCGTCCAGGCCGATGGCTGGCAGTGTGCCCTGGATGAAAAAGAACACGTCGTCCGGCTTCAGCCCGAAGCAGGCGTGCTCGGCGAAAAAGGCGCGGGTGGCCGCGTCGTTGCCGGGGCTGGTCATGATGAACCAGGGGATGGCGGCGCCGTATTTCTCCTGGGCCCGGACCAGGTGTTCCGCAAACAGCTGGAACAGCGTCTTGTGGCGCACCGGCGACACCGGGAAGGTGCCCTTGGGGCCGTCGTAACCGAGCCGTGTGCCCTGGCCGCCGGCGACGGTGAAGCCGGCCACGCGCCCTTCGCGCAGCAGCGTCTCGCCGCGGCGGCGCGCCCCGTCGTAGAGGGCGGACTCGGCCGGGGTCCGCGGCGCCAGCGGATAATGCGGGGCCGGTTCAAGGCCGGGCGGCAGCGCGGTTTCCGGCGTCCTCAGCACATAGTCGCGGATCCACTCGTCCATGCCGGCCCAGTCGACGTCCAGCAGCTGGGCGGCCAGCCCCCGGCGGGCGGCCGGGTCGAGCTGGTCCCAAAAGTGCAGCAGATGCTCCTGGCCATGGGGTTGCAGCAGGGCAAACAGGGAGTCCTTGGTGGCGGTGTCGGGGGTCATGGCGGCAGCGCTCCACAACATGGGGAACCGGTGATGGGTAAAAACACAGCATAGCCCCCGCCTGGCGGAGCGTCAAGCGGTTGTTGTTTTGGCGGGCCGCGGCGTTATGTTGCGAAATGCCCCGGCGGTTCGGGCGTTTGGGCACCCATTTCAGGACGGTCAACATCATGAGGATTGGCATCACCTGCGACTTGCGCAAAGACTACCTGGCCCTCGGTTTCACCGCGGAACAGGTGGCCGAGTTTGACTCGGAGGAAACCCTGCAGGCGATCGTCCGCGCCCTGGGCGCGCTCGGCCATGAGCCCGACGTCATCGGCCATGCCCGCGAATTGTGCCGGCGGCTGGTCGCCGGGGAGCGCTGGGACCTGGTGTTCAACATCTGCGAGGGGCTGCACGGCCGCTCGCGGGAGGCGCAAGTTCCTGCCATTCTAGATGTTTACGACATCCCGTACACCTTTTCCGACCCGCTCACCAGCGCGGTCACCCTGGACAAGGCGGCGGCCAAGCGCCTGGTCCAGGCGTGCGGACTCCGCACCGCGGCGTTCCGGGTGGTGGCCTCGCCCGAGGAGGCGGAGGCCCTGGCCCGCGACGGCGGACTGGCCTTCCCGCTGTTCGCCAAGCCGCTGGCCGAGGGCACCGGCAAGGGGATCGACGCCCGCTCGCGCATTGACGCGCCGGCGGAACTGGCGGGCCGCTGCCGGGCGCTGCTGGAGCAGCACCGCCAGCCGGTACTGGTCGAGGAGTACCTGCCGGGCCGCGAATTCACCACCGGCGTGCTCGGCACCGGCCCGGCGGCGCACCCCATCGGCACCCTGGAAATCGCCGTGCGCGACGCCGCGGCCACCGGCATTTATTCCTACGAGAACAAGGAGTTCTGCGAGTCGTTGGTGAACTATTCCCGCCTGGAACCGGGGGCGCTGCGCAACCGCGTCGAGGCGCTGGCGGTGGCAGCCTACCGGGCGCTGGAATGCCGTGACGGCGGCCGGGTGGATATCCGGCTGGACGCCGCCGGCGAGCCGTGCTTCCTCGAGGTCAACCCGCTGGCCGGCCTGCACCCGTTCCATTCCGACCTGCCCATGGTGGCCACCGCCGAAGGCATGTCTTACGAAACCCTGATCGGCGGCATTGTGGACAGCGCCCGGGCCCGTCACGGCCTGTGACTCCGCTCCGGCTTCCCGGCGCTCCACGTGTCCATCGCACCCCCCCGGCAGACGAACAAGGAGTCAAGACGCATGGAACCACGGGAAACCTCCGTCCTCATCCTTCACAACCAGCCGCGCACCGAGCCGGGGTCGGCCGGGGTTTACCTGGAAAGCGACAACAGCGTCCTGGATCAGGCGGCGGCGGTTGGTGAGGCCTTGCGCGACCTCGGGATTCCGTACGAGGTGCAGGCGGTGTCGTATTTGGCGGAGATTCCCGTCGTGTTGCAGGCGGCGCCCCAGTCGGTGGTGTTCAACCTGGTTGAGGCGTTCCATGACCGGCCGGAAGACGCCGTGCTGGCGCCGGCCCTCTGCCAGGCCTTTGGCAAGGGGTGCACCGGCAACGACACCCCGGCGCTGCAGCTGGCCCTCGACAAGTGGCGCTGCAAGGGGGTGCTGCGGCAGGCCGGGCTGCCGGTGCCCGACGGCGTCCTGGTCCTGCCCGGCCAGCCGGTGCCCAAGGAACGGCTGCCCCAGGGGCGGGTCATCATCAAGCCGGTGGCCAGTGATGCCAGCGAGGGAATTGAGGAGGAGGGGGTGCTCGACGGGGCTGATGCCGACCGGGTCGCCGAATATGTGACCAAACTGCAGGAGCGGTTCCGCCAGCCGGTGCTGATTGAGAAGTACGTGGGCAAGCGCGAGCTCAACGTGTCGCTGATTGAACGCGACGGCAAGATCGAGGTGATGCCGATCGCCGAAATCGACTTTTCCGCCTTTGAGGCCGGCAAGCCGCGGATTGTCAGCTATGCCGCCAAATGGCTCGAAAGCTCCTTCGAATACCAGAACACCCCGCGGGTCATTCCCGCGCCGCTCACCCCGGGCCAGGCGGAATCGGTGCGCGCCATTTCCTTGGGGGCCTGGAAAGCCTTGGGCTGCCATGATTATGTGCGGGTGGACATGCGGCTCAGCGACACCGGGCGGCCGGTGATTCTGGAGGTCAATCCCAATCCCGACATCTCGCCGGCGGGGGGCTATGCCGCGGCCACCGCGGCCGGCGGAGTGCCCTACCGCGAGTTTGTCGCCGCCGCGGTGGCCAACGCGCTGGCCCGCCGTTCGGCGGTCGGGGCGGGCTCGGAGCGGCGCTTCGCCGCGGCGGTGACGCCGCGGCCGTCCACGGATCCGGCTTTCAAGGCGATCCGGTATTCCGTGCCGGCCGACCGCGACGCGGTCATGCAACTGGTCGCCGGCACCCAATTTTTCCGGCCCGATGAACTGACCGTGGCCGCGGAAGTGCTCGACGAGGCGCTGGCCAAGGGGCCGGCCGACCATTACCAGTCGTTTGTCTTTGACGACGGTCACGGCGCGGTCGGCTGGGTCTGCCACGGCCCGATCGCCTGTACCATCGGCAGTCATGACATCTACTGGCTGGCCGTGTCGCCGGCGTGCCAGGGCCGGGGACTTGGGCGGCTGCTGATGGAGTTCGCCGAAGCCCGGATCCGCGAAACCGGCGGGCGGCTGTCGGTGGTGGAAACGTCCGGCCGGGCGGAGTACGAGTCCACCCGGACCTTCTACCGTCACATCGGCTATGCCGAGGCGGCCCGCCTGCATGAATTTTACGCGCCCGGCGACGACAAGGTCATCTACCTGAAACGGGTGTAATCCCAAATCACACTTCAAATTGATGCAAAAATTAACCGCAAAGATCGCAAAGACAAAACAATCTAAAAATGAGCAATTTATCTTTTGTGTTCTTTGCGTTCTTTGTGGTAGAATAAAAGATCAGTTTGAACTTTGATTGGAATAAGCACCCATGGTGGAGGCACGGGAATTTCAGGTGTTCGGCCGGGTCCAGGGGGTCGGCTACCGCTGGCATGTGATGCGCGAGGCGGGGCGCGTCGGGGTCACCGGCTGGGCCCGCAACGAGGGGGACGGCAGCGTCCGCGTCTATGCGGTGGGCGAGGCCGCGGCATTGGACCGCCTGCATTTTGCGCTGACCCAGGGCCCTGACCTGGCGTGGGTCGAGCGGGTGATGGAAACGCCGGCCGCCCTGCCGGCCGGGGGCGAACCGCCGGAACGGTTCATCATCACGGTATGATTGATTTGCATTGCCATAGCCGCGCCTCCGACGGCCTGCTCGCCCCGGCCGCCCTGGCGCCGGCGGCGGTGCGGGCCGGCCTGACGGCGCTGGCGCTCACCGACCATGACACCACCGACGGGCTGGCCGAGTTTCAGGCGGCGGCACGGGGGCTGCCGTTCGAGGCGGTGCCGGGCGTCGAGTTCTCGTGCAGCTGGTATGCCGGCGTCATGCACCTGGTGGGGTTGTTCATCGATCCTGGCGCGGCCGAATTGGCGTCGCTGCTGAAACGCATCCAGCTGTCGCGCGACGACCGCAACCGGCGCATGGTGGAACGGCTTCAGCAGCTGGGGGTGGCGATCCGTTGGGACAGTGTGGCGGCGCAAGCCGGCGGGGCGGTGATCGGCCGGCCGCACCTGGCCCGGGAGCTGGTGGCCCTCGGCGTCTGCAAGGATCTGCCGGACGCCTTCCACCGGTTCCTGGCGGTCGGCAAGCCGG
>JBAZJM010000111.1:0-13400 GCA_041651315.1 Lentisphaeria bacterium
CGGCTTCGGCGCCGCTCTGCCGGATCAGCCCGCGCGCCTCCGCCAGTTCGGCGGCGGACAGGCCGGGCCGCCCGGCCAGCTGCAGCAGGCGCCGGCGCGCCGCGCCGGCCAGCCCCGCCACCGCCGTGGTGAACAGCAGCGTCTTCTTGCCTTCGCGCAGATCAGAGCCGGCCGGTTTTCCCAGCGCCGCCTCATCGCCGAACATCCCCAGCCAGTCATCGCGCAGCTGAAAGGCCACGCCGGCCTGCCGCGCCAGCCGCCCGAGCCGGCGCGGAGCCGGATGCCGCGGATCGGCGGTGCCGGCGCCGATCATGGCTCCCGCCTCGGCGGCAAACTGCAGCAGCACGCCGGTCTTGCGGATCATCATGCGCCAGACCTCGCCCGGCCGCACCCCGGCGCGGCCGGCATATTCCACGTCCTGGGCCTCGCCGCTGATCAGCAGCGGCGTCACCCGGCCGGCCAGCCGGCTGACCAGGGCGCGGGAGACCGTGTCCGAAACCCCGTATGCTGGCGCCCGCGCCAGCACCGCCTGGGACCAGCCGTGCAAAATGTCCCCGGCCAGAATGGCCTGGTCCCGGCCAAAGCGCTCCCGGCGCCGCCGCGAACGCAACCCCGGCCAGGCACCGGCCGCCTGCTCCAGCAGCACATGGCAGGAGGGCTGGCCGCGCCGGGTGACGTCGCCGTCAATAATGTCGTCATGAATCAGCGTCCAGTTGTGGTACAACTCGACCGCCAGGGCCGCTGGCCAGGCGCGCTCGGGGTCGCCGCCGGCCACCCCGCAGCACCACAGGGCGAGCGCCGGCCGCAGCCGTTTACCGCCCCGCCGGGGATAAGCCAGCACGGCCTCCCGCAGATACCCGGGGTTGACCGCCGCCGGGAACGGATCCGCCGCCAGCAGGCGGTCGACGCGGGCGCTGATGGCGGACAGGGCGGCCGGAAATGCCGGCCCGGAAACTGGGGAAGCGTTCATGGCGTCACCATAACTTCACTCCACCGCCACGCTAGCCTGGATTATCCTGAGGCGGCAGCCTCCATCGGAGTGTCGGCGGCTTCGACGCCGCCCTGGCATGAATGACCGCTTACTTGCGTGCGCGGCGCGGAAGGGTCTCTCAGTTCCCAGATGACTTCTTTCGGCATACGCCGGCCCTGCTAACCCCGGGAAGCCCGATGGCTGTTATCCGTTCACCGCCGCCGGTGGTGGCTTCAGCGTCTCCGGTAGCTTGGCCGCTTCCACTGGTGTAACGAGGCCAATGTGGGATTTACGCGCTTACGCATTACGGCTCACGCCTTCGTCGCACCGGAGGCACGAAGACACAAAGAAAATGCCTCCCCGAAGCGCATATTCATGGATCTCTTGGCGCGCCCTGGGACTCCGTGAGAGAAAAACAGCCGGGACACCACAATTCCCTGTCCCCAAGCGGGCCGTGTATTATCCGAGCCGTGCACGTCAGTAAGCGGTCAAACCGGAAACCTTCTCCAATCAGGTGCAACAGTTGACCCGTCACTGACGTTCCGGGCTCGGACGAACCCCGGATGTCCACAATTCACCCGTCCCCAAGCGTTCACTCCAGAACCTGTTCCCGCTCCAACTGTTCGACAAACGCCCGCTGCGCGTCCCCTGGGGCAAGGCTTGGATCGCCGCCCGGCCCGGCCAGGAACCGCTGCAGCCATCGTACATAGCACGGCAAGTGGCGCTCCGCCACCAATCCCCGGCTTTTCCAATACTGCGCAACATCATGCATATCAATTGGTTGTAAATTAGTCATAATGAATTCGTATGTTTCGCAGACTGTCGCATATCCACATCCTGAACGGGTATATCCTACACACATTAACGCAAAAACCGGCTAATTATTATATGCTACCAGAAAAATATCCGATTGGACACATTATCGAATTGGTATCGAATTGGGGACGTACGTAAGCAACTTGCTGATTCACTATCGAATTGGGGACGTACGTAAGCAACTTGCTGATTCACAAATAATAACAATTAAATTTGACCATTAAAACCGCCTTAGACGCGAAAAATGCTGGCATAATTTATGTCTAAGCATTTTATGATTTTAGGCTTGACGTTCAGGGTATGCCGTACCGCGGACGTTTTCCCGCTATTCACCCGGTCCTGCCCCAGGTCGGTCCAAGACGGCACCGGAGGCCAGGCGGTTGACCACGGCGACCAGCGTTGCCAAGCGGCGGCCGGCACGGCCGGGCAAGCCCAGATCCGGCACCGGTCCGCCGGCGTTCACGCGCGCCAGCAGGGCCTCCACCGTTCCGCTGCGGGGTTGCAGCGCCTGCGCGGCCAGGACGCGCAGGTCGACCACCGTGCCCGCCGGCGGCACCCACCCTTCCCGCCCGGCAATGGCGGTGAAAAAAGACCCCCACTCCACCAGCACGTCATCCGGCCGGAGAAAGGCCTGCCAGGAGCGCAACCAGGCCGGCCGCGACACGCCGGCCCGCAACTGGCTCTCGGAAAGTTCCGCATGGAGGCAGGCCAGGGGCGCCAGCGGCCCCGTCGGGGCGATAAACGCCTCGTAGGTTTCGCCGCTGACGGGCCGGTGGGCGACCCAGTGCACCAGGCTTGGTTCCTGATAGTGCGGATCCCGCACGGGCCAGGCATTGGCCTCCCCTTGGACACACACCAGCCGGCCATAGTCCCGGACCAGCCGGGCAAAGGGCGGCGTCCGGGGCTGGTGCCGCCGCACCCGCCAGTTGCGCCGCCGGCGCACTTCCGTCTGGTACCACTGCTGCCGCGCCACCATGGCATGAAACGGTTCCAGCAGCTTCCCGGCGCCCGCCCATTCGGGTTCGATCAGGGTGAGCGCCTCGGCCAAAGCTTCAATGGTGGACACGCAGTGCGCCGCGGGTTCTTTACGGATGTGGTACTCACTGGGGTGTGACGGCGTGAACGCGACCACCGGCAACGGGTGCAGCCAGGGATTCAGGTGCAACAGCTTTTTGGCCTCCCGCCAGCTGCCGTCAAGCACCACCAGTTTGGCGTCCGGCACCCCGCGCATCTCACGGATGTCGCGCGCCCCGGGCTGGGGAAACAGCACATAGGCCGCCGGCGCGTTCGCGAGCTCCGCCCGGACCACGGCGTCCCGCGAAAAATCCACCCCCACCCGGAGCACGGAGTTGGGCAGGGACAGGTGCGCCATCCGCGCCGTGCCCACCCCGGTCTCATGCTCCCGCGGATGCTGCAGCAAAATCACCCGGGTCCGCGTGGGCAGGGCGTGGAGATGGGCGCAATAACAGACGACCTGCGGCCGGCCGCACCGCGGACAGACGGCACGGGATGCCGGTGGCGGGTTCTTTTCTGACGGTTCGGGTGCGGTCACTTTCCGGCCCGGGCAAAGGCGGCGTATTCGGGCAGCAACCGCTCATAGACCGCCACGTTGGCGGGAACGGGCTCCGCGATCTCACCGGCCACCGGCTTGCAGAACGTGGCGCTGAGCCCGGCCCACGGGGTGCCGGCCACTCCGTTGGCGGCGCGCAGGGCGGCGCCCAGGGCGGCCGAGTTGCCGATTTCGAGGCGTTCCACCCGGGCCTTGAAGACGTCGGCCAGGATCTGGCGCACGCCCGGGCTGACCGCCGCCCCGCCGGTAACGCGCACGACGGCGGGCGGCCGGCCCATCCACTGGACATGCAGCCGCAGGCGCAGGGCCTGGGCCTCGGCCAGGGCGCGCACGGCGGCGGCGGGATCGCGGCCGGCCACAAAGTCAGGCGCCCCCCGCAGCACCGTACCGGTCTGCAGCACCAGCGGCGTGATTTCCGGCACGAAATAGGGCAGCATCAGATTGCCGTGGTTTCCCGCGGGGGTGGCCGTCAGCAGCCGTTCAAAGTCGTCCCAGTCCAGTTTGAACTGGTCGCGCACCTTTTCCCGGGCCAGGGCGCCGTTCTTGAAGCAGATCAGGCTCATGAACCCGCCGGCGGGATTGCCGAACACGTGGCCGTAGCCGTCCGGATCCACCACCGGCCGGGGCATGGCCGCGAAATAGGTATGGCTGGTTCCCAGGGAAATCACCGCGGTGCCCGGCTGCCAGGCACCGACGCCGACCAGGCTGCACGGGTTGTCGCCCGACCAGGCGATGACCGGCGTGCCGGCGGCAAATCCGTACTTGGCCACAAAATAGGGAGCAATCTCGCCGACGCGGGCGGTGGCCGGCACGGCCGGGGGCAGCTTGGCCGCGAGTCCGGGCGCGGTGGCGTTCAGCAGCACCGGATCCCAGGCGCCGGTGGCCAGGTTGAGCAGGTTCATGCCGGCGCCGTCGCCCGGATCAATGCCGACGCTCCGCCCGGCCAGCACCGAAGCCATGAAGGAACTCACCAAATGAATGACGCCGGTGCGTTCGTAGGCCGCCGGCTCGGTCTTGTAAAAGCGGCGGATCTGCGGGCCGGAGAAACGTTCGATGGGCGGCGAACCGCTGCGGGTGCGGACCGCTTCCGCACCGCCGGCGGCGGCGGCGATCTCGGCGCACTCGGCCGAGGTTGAGCTGTCCATCCACACCGGCGCGGTGGCGCGGGTGAGGAACGGCTTGAGCGCGGCGGCGAGGTCGCGCGCCGGATCCAGCGGCAGGAGGCCGGCGGCAAACGCCGGAGCCAGATACACCGTGCCGTGCTGCTGGCCGCTGCCGCTGATGCCGCGGATCCGCCCCAAGTCCACCCCGTCGGCGCGGAGCCGCGCCAGCAGCTTGTCCAGCGCCGCCACCCACATCAACGGGTTGGCGTGGTACACCAGCGGGTCGGCGTTTTCCAGCACCCCTTTCGGCGATGCATACTCCGGCAGATCCCGGCCAAAATTGAGGCTGCACTCGCGGACCACCGTTCCAGTGCCGGTGTCGAGAATAATGGCGGTGAGGCTTTGGGTGCTGGAATCAAAACCGAGAAACCAACTCATGGGAGAAGCTCCGGGGACGTTATGGCAGGATGAGCGGCACGGACTAACACGGACCGGCACGGACTCGCACGGACGCCTGATGCGCCGGGAAAACCGCGCTTCGTGGCGAACGGCGTTTTTACGAAAATATACCGCGCCCCTCAAGGGGCGGACAAGCGCCAGGGCACGGCGGCGGCCAGTTCGATCCCGGCCGGGCCAACCCCGGCGCGCCAGGCCAGCACTTCGACACCGGCCCGCACCGCCCGCCGCAACGTTTTGGCGTATTCGGGGTCGACCTCCCAAGCCGGCCGGAAAAACGCGCCGTCGGCGCGCTGGATCACGTACAGCATGACCCCCCGGCCGCCGGCGCGCACCACGTCCATCAGTTCCAGCAGATGCTTCCGGCCGCGCTCGGTGACCGCATCGGGAAAGCACCAGGAACCGTCGTCCGCGACCAGAGTGACGTTCTTGACTTCGACATAGGCGTCCGGCCGCGCCCCGCCGGTCAGCAACAGGTCGATGCGGCTGCGGCGGCGCCCATAGGGCACCTCCGCCCGCAGATTGGCATACCCGGCCAGCTCCGGAATGCGGCCGGCCGCGATCGCTTCCGCGGCGACCTTGGGCGGCCAGCCGGTGTTGACACCGATCCAGCACCGGCCGTTGTGCGCCAGTTCCCAAGTGTAGGCCAGGCGCCGGGCCGGATTGGCGGCGCGGCTGAGCAGGACGCGGAACCCCGGCTCGGCGCAGGTGGTCATGCGGCCGGAATTGGGGCAGTGCGCGGTCACCGCCGTCCCGTCGTCCAGCCGCACCTCGGCCAGAAAGCGGTGATGGCGTTCGATCAGGGTGCCGGGAATCAGTTGTTGGTCAAAGCGCATGGCAACTCCACGTTCCCGCAGGTGATTCCCGGCCCGGCATAGCCGGAACCAAACTAAAATCTCACACGAAGACACAAAATCACGAAGCTTTTGTCGGGGTTGGTATCGGTATCGATCAAAATTCTCCGTCCCCTGGCTTATCAAACAACCAAGGCCATTCGATCCCGATTCCGATTCCGACCCCGATACCGACAACGATGTCATCACCCAAACGTGGGTGAACTTTTTCCATACTGATTTCACCCGCAAGGCACTAAATTTCACCGCATACTGTACCCCGCGGAACCGGCGGGTTGCCGGATTATGTTATGCCATGATCATCATCGGTGAAAACATCCATTGCAGCCGGATTGTCAAGGCCGGCGGCCCGCGTTGTGCCAAAGCGGCGGACGGCTCCCTGCGCATCACCTGGGGAGCGGCCGGAAGCGACGGCGCCTCCTTCGCCGTGCCGGCGGAGCTGGCGGGCGCCAAGGTCAAGCATATCATCGCGGCCCTTCAGGTCGCCCGCGCCGGCGGTGCGGAGTCCGCGACGGCGCAGGCCTATTTCATCTGGCTGGCCCGCCAGCAGGAAGCCGCCGGAGCCCACTATCTGGACGTCAACGTGGACGAATATTCGCTGAGCAAGGAAGAAAACGCCGCCGCCATGCGCTGGCTGGCGGGGTTCCTGGCCGGCCACACCCGCCTGCCGCTGGCGTTGGACTCCTCGGCCGCCGGCGTTCTCCAGGCCGGCATTGAGGTAGCGCCGGCCGCCGGGCCGAAATGGCTGCTCAACAGCGCCAGCATGGAACGCCTGGACGTGCTGGACCTGGCGGCAACCGCGGGGACCGCGGTGCTCTGCTCAGGCGCCGGGGCCGAAATTTTGCCGCAGACCGCCGCCGAGCGGGTAGCCGCCCTGGACCCGGTGGTGGCGGCGGCGCACCGGCTGGGAATTTCCGCCGACCGCCTGTTCCTGGATCCACTGGTCCTGCCGATCGGCGTGGATCCGCTCCAAGGCATGGCGTTCCTCGACGCCTGCCGCGAACTTCGCAAGCAGCACGCCCCGGCCGTGCACGTGGTCGGCGGCATCAGCAACGTCTCCTACGGCATGCCGGAGCGCCGGCTGCTGAACCACCGGTTTCTTGAGCTGGCCCGCGCCGCCGGCCTGGACGCCGCCATTTACGATCCGCTCCAGCTGGCGCCGGGCACGTGGACGCCGGAACTGGCCGCAGCCGCCGACCGGGTGCTGACCGGCGACGATGCCTTCGCCGCCGACTTTCTCGCCCTCGTCCGCGGCACGGCGTGACCCGTGAAACGTGACTCGTGAAACGTGACTCGTGAAACGTGACTCGTGAAACGTGACTCGTGAAACGTGACTCGTGAAACGTGACCCGTGAAACGTGACCCGTGAAACGTGATGCCGCGAGTCGATTGCCGTCGAGTGCGGCCGATTGCAGTCGAGTGCAATCGACAATTGCGCCCCCCCGCCTCACACCTCACGCCTCACGCGCTACGTTTTACGCATCAGGTTTCAGCTTTCTGCTTTCCCCATTTCTGCTTTTCCCACCATGCTCCCCTCCCCCGACATCACCCAGTGGCCGGCGCTGAAACTGCGCGGCCTGACCCTGTCGCCGCCGCTGCTGGTGGCCCCGATGGCCGGCATTACCAACAGTGCCTTCCGCCGGCTGCTGGCGGGCTTTGGCGGCCACGGCGCGCTGTACACGGAAATGCTGGCCGCCAAACCGTTGTTGGTGGAGAATTTTGCCAGCTCCCCGTTCGTCCGGCGACGGCCGGAGGAAGGTACGCTGATCTATCAGCTGCTGGCGCCGCAACCCGACCGCCTGCCGGAAATCGTCGAACGCTTGCGGGCGGTTGAGGCCGCCGGCCTGGATTTGAACTGCGGCTGCCCCGCCCCCGATGCCCGGGTGGTGGCCGGCGGCGCCCACCTGTTCATCGATCCGGAACGGCTGCGGCGCGTGCTGGACACCCTGCGCGCCGCCTTTCCGGGCCCGCTCACCGTCAAGGTCCGCCTCGGCTTCCGCGCCGATGCCGGCTGGGAGGAACGCTTCCTGGCCAACCTGCGGCTGTTTGAGGAGTGCGGTGTGGACGCGGTCACGCTCCACCCCCGCTTCGCCGAGGAACGGCTCAAGCGGCCGGTGTTGCGCGACCGCTGGGCCTGGGCCGCCGCCCACACTCGCCTGCCCGTGATTGCCAACGGCGACATCACCGGCCGCCAAACCCTGGAAGCCCATCCGGAAGCGTTCCGCGGCGTCGCCGCCGTGATGGTCGGCCGCCAGGCCATCGCCCAGCCCTGGCTGTGCAGCCGCTGGAACCAGCCCGACTGGCGCCCCGCCGACCCGGCCGCCCCGTGGGAGCTGCTCCGGGACTATCTGGAGGAAGATTTCTCCCCAAAGAAGGCGTTCCTCCGCCTGCGCGATTTCACCTTTTGGTACGCTCGCAACTTCCGTTTCGGCCATGCCCTGCATGCCGGCGCCCAGCATGCCCCCGACATCCCCGCCCTGCGCACCCGTGCCCTCGCCTTCCTGCGGGCGGAGCCGGCCTGGAGCCGGCACCTGTCCTTCTCTGGATTGTGAGTCAGACAACGACGGGGGCATCCGCCCGAGGCCGGGCGGCTCCCGGTGCTGAAAAGGACGTCGTTACGGCAAGCGACGTTACGCCGCCAACCGGGTCACCGGTCGTAATGCAGCAGTTCGACCGGTGCGCCGGCCACCTCGATAAACGCCACCGTCACGCCGGGGCTTGGGCGGTTGGGTGCGATCAAAACCTTCTGTCCCGCAAGGGCTTGAGCGAGGTCGTCCACTTCAAAGGCAACATGCGGCACGCGCTTCACCCGTTCGGGATAGGGAGCGTCCGGCCAATAGCGCATCCACTGAATGCCGAAGGGGTTTCCTTCATGGTCGCTGACCGTCAGTTTCAGGTGCGGCAGGTCGATCTCGCCGGCAAACCGCTCCGTCGTTGGAATCCCGATGTGATGGTATTTCATACACCCCTCATGTCACTTGTGGACGCTTCGCCAGCCCGGTCTCCGTCCATCCCGAACTGCACTTTAGCGGCAGTGCACGGGAAAGGCAACGTTCCGGCCACCAGCCCCAAAATACCCGACATCATTCACCGCTACTCGCGAGATGCCGCACTCTGTGCTATGATAACACTAGATATTGTTTCGACGCTGCGATACGAAAGCCCATCCGCCCCATGAGAGACCGCTGCCGCCATGAACTGGGTCACATCTTCGGCCTGGCCCGCACGCCGGAGGAATTGGACCGCCTGCTGGAGGGGTTGCTGACCCCGCAGGAAGTCGAGGAGCTGGTCAAGCGCTGGCGCCTGCTCCGCCGCCTGTTGCAAGGCGAACCGCAGCGGCAGATTGCCGGCGAGCTCGGGATCAGCCTGGGCAAGATCGCCCGCGGGTCGCGCCTGCTCCAGTATGGCCCCGGCGACTTTCGCTCCCTGGTCCGCCGCTCCCTGGCGGAACTCCCCGACCCCGACGCCATCCCGCCCCCGGCCTCCGCCCCCTGACGTCTCCCCCCGGCGCCACGGAAGACGGAAGTTACCGAAGGGCGTCAACCAAGACGTCCCTTCACCATACATTTCGGCACCAGAATACCCGCCCCACGCCACGTCCCAAATTACTGGTTACTGATTGGCCCCATGAACACCGCCACCGGCCGTTTTTTGTTCGCTTCGGGTGAAAGCCATCCGGACCTGTTGTATGCCACCGGCATTCCGACGCCGGATCCGTTCCTGTGGTTCAAACTGCCGGAGCAACCGGCCGTGGTGGTGCTCAACCCGCTGGAGATCGGGCGCGGCCGCAAGCTCGCCAAGCCGGGGCTGGCCGTGCTTTCCGAACATGAGGCCCGCAGCCGCTTCGCCCTGCCCGACAGCCGGCCCGCCAGCGCCGCCAACCTGCTTGCCGCCATTGCCCGGCAGCACAACATTCACCACTGGGAGACCAGCTCCGACTGCCCGCTGCGCCTGGCCCGTGCCTTGGAGGCCGAGGGGCTGACGCTCGAGGCGGTCCAGCCCTTCTTTCCCGAACGCGCCATCAAAACAGCGGCGGAAATCGCCGCCATCCGCGACGGCGTCCGCCTGGCGGAACGGGGACTCGATGCCGCTTTGCTCATGATCCGGACGGCCGTCCCGCGCCCGGACGGCCTCCTCGAACTGGCCGGCGAGGTGTTGACCGCCGAGGCGGTGCGCGGTGAGATTTGCGCCGTCATCGCCCGCGCCGGCGGGTTGGCCGCGCACACCATTGTCGCCCCCGGTCCGCAGGCCGCCGACCCCCATGGCCGCGGCGAGGGACCGTTGCGCGCCGGGGAGCCGATACTGATGGACATCTTTCCGCGGGTCGAGGCCACCGGCTATCACGGCGACCTCACCCGCACCGTCGTCTACGGCCGGGCCAGCGAGGTGGTGCGCCGCGCCTTCGCCGCCGTCCAGGCCGCCCAGAACGCGGCACGGCGTACGGTTCGCGCCGGGGTGCCGGGCCGGGACGTCCATCAGGCCGCCGACAACGCGCTCGCCGCCGCCGGCTTCGCCACCGACCTCCGGGCCGACCCGCCGGTTGGCTTCATCCACGGCCTCGGCCACGGCCTCGGCCTGGAGGTGCATGAACCGCCGCGCTGCAACCGGATCGCCGTGGAGCCGCTGGCGGCCGGCCACGTGATCACCTTGGAGCCCGGCCTTTACGACCCGGCCTGGGGCGGCATCCGCCTCGAAGACGTGGTGGCCGTCACCGAGACCGGCTGCGACACCCTCACCCGCGCCCCCGTCTTTTTGGAATTGTGACGGGGACGTTTGTGGAATTGCGCCCGGCACAGTACATTCAAGCCACGGCGGAACGGGCGGCCTGAAGCCGTCCGCCAGCCCGCCGGCACAGCACCGTTTCGGAGGGACGACTTATGATGCAGACGATTCTCAAAGGGTTGGCAGTGGCGGCGGCGGCGGTACTGGTGACCGGATGCGCCCACCTCGGCGGCCAGACCGACCTCACCCAGGCGGCCAAGGACTCCGGCCTCGGCAACATCACCACCGGCGACGGCACCTTCGCCAACTACAACGCCACCGGCTACCACACCGGCACGGAAATCGGCATCGGCGTCGGCATTCCGGGGCTCAAGCTCATGGAACTCTATCCCAAGCAGAGCGACACCGAACAGATGGCCCAGGTCGGCAAGGACGCCAAGGCCCACGGCGCTGACAATATGATCAACGCCCACCCGCCCAAGGGCATCTATACCGGCTTCCCGCTGTTCTTCATCGGTATTTATATCGACCAGGCGGCCGGCACCGGCATCAAGCTGAAATAACCGCAACCGCGCGCGGCATGCCGCGCCAAACCAAGGGGCGGGCCGGACACGGCCCGCCCTTTTTTATGATTGAGAGAAGCGGCGGATTGACGACTAACGGACCGCGGAACCATGAAGTCGGCCGCCCCTTTTGCATCCCCTCCGCTCCGGAATTATGCTACGTCCCAGCTTGGCCGCGACAGCAGCGGACCGCCGGACAACACCACCACGGATTTGGGATGGGGAGATGATGCCATGACCCGACGACTCTTCCGAATGCTCCTGGCACTGGCGGCCGGCGTGGGCGTGGCGGGTTGCGCCACCACCCGGGTTCCGCTCACCACGGCCATCCCCGAAAGCGAACTGCCCGCCAAACCGTTCAACGCCACCTTTGCCCTGCTGATCGATCCGGAGTTTGCCGCCCACAGCGTCACCGACTGGTCGACCATGAGCATGGCTTACCTGCAATACCCCTTGGGCGAAGTGTCGGCCCGCATCCTCACCGACACCTTGAAACGGTGCACGGTGCAGCTGGTCGTGGTCACCGAAAAGCCCCCCTTCAAGGATCCCGGCCTCAGCAAGGCCCTCTATACCGTCCACCCGCAGATCACCGACTTCACGTGCAGCCACGACGCCGTGGCCAAAGGCCGCGGTGAATACCGTGCGGAAGTTGAACTTTTCGTCACCATCTATGAGGCCACCGGCGCGGTGGCCTTGGAGCGGACCTACCGGGTCACCGGCCTCGCCAAAGCCAAGAGCCGGGTGCCGCGGGAAGCCAACTTTGCCGCCGCCACCGACACCGCCATCCGCCGCGCCGTCATGCAGCTGGTCGAAGACTTGGGCCGGCTCCCGGATATTGCCCCGGCGAAATAATCGTCCCCCCACACCTGGAACGCCCTGCCGTGCACACCCTGCTCGCCGCGACGGGAAACCGTCACAAGCTCGAAGAAATCCGCAGCATCCTGGCCCCGTGCGGACTCCGCATTTTGGGGGCCGGTGATGTCGGCGGCCTGCCGGAGGTGGTCGAGGACGGGGCGACGTTCCGCGACAACGCCATCAAAAAGGCGCTGGCCGCCGCCGCCGCCAAAGCCCTGCCCGTGCTGGCCGACGACTCGGGACTGGAGGTGTTCTGCCTCGGCGGCCGCCCCGGCGTGCTCTCGGCCCGCTATGCCGGGAAGCAGGGCGACGACACCGCCAACAACCGCAAGCTGCTGGCCGACCTGGCCGCCGCCACGGACCGCCGCGCCCGCTTCGTTTGTGTGATCGCCGTGGCCTTCCCCGACGGCCGGCTGGCCGGCACCGCCGAGGGCGAAGTGCGCGGCCGCATCCTGGACGCCCCCCGGGGCAGCAACGGCTTCGGTTACGACCCGCTGTTTCTCCCGGACGGTTTCAGCCAGTCGTTCGCCGAGCTCGGCGGCACGGTCAAGAACCAGCTCAGCCATCGTGGCAATGCCCTGCGCCAGGCCTTGGCGGCCGGCCTGTTCCACGCCCTGGAATCAAGTAAAGCTTAAATGGGGCTGGCCATAAAAAAGGCGCCCTCCGCGGGGAGGGCGCCTTTTTTTTCGACTGGGGGCCTTACTTGAGCAGGTTGCCCGCCGCCTTGGAGGCGTCATCGGCCGCCTTGGCGCCTTCCTTCTGGGCACCGGCCGCCGCCTTCTCGCCTTCCTTCTGGGCCGCCGCCGCCTGCTTCTCGGCGGAAGCCATCGCGGAGGCCGCATCTTCCTTCGCCTGAGCCTGGGCGTCCTTCTTGCCGCAACCGGCCGCCAGGAAGGAACCCGCCACCACCGCCACCGCCAACAGAGTCACAAGCTTCTTCATTTGCACACCTCTTCTCATGCATTAGGCAAGCTTGCCGGCGGACGCTACCGCGCCCGGACACCGGCGCCAACGGCGGCAATACACCCCGCACGCTGATGCTGCACAATACCACTTCGGCGCCCCGCGCGCAACCTCCGTTCCCATAGGCGGGCGTCTGTCCGTTCCGCAGGGAGTTCCTTGGTGATCCGTTTGGCAACTCCCTGACCGGCCGCGCCTCTCCGCGGGGTGCAACCCCGCGCCTACAGGAAGAAAATGGGTTCCTGTAGGCACGGGCGTGTCGCCCATAGCCATCAGGTTAAGCCGTTTTTGAGCGCCAACGGCGCGCATTCATACCAGCCTGGGGCAACGCCCCAGGAAAAGAAAAAGATAACGTTTCAGCCCTGAAGGGGCGTTTCATGGAGCGGGCCTTCAGCCCTTGATTTCTTCATTCTCGCAAACCTGGGGCGTTGCCCCAGGCTATTATAAAATCGGGCCTTTGGCCCTGCCTAAACACCGGTCAACGCACGCTTGAAAAACCTTAACCTGATGGCTATGGGCGTGTCGCCCGTG
>JBAZJM010000112.1:0-13328 GCA_041651315.1 Lentisphaeria bacterium
CAGGTCGTCGGCGCCGGCGGGGAAGGGGGCGGGGCCGCGCCGGGGGGGCGGGCGGCCGCTGCTGCGCGGCGAACTGCCGGCGGGGCGGCCGGCGGCAGAAGCCGGGGCGCCGTGCCGGGCGGCGGCACGATGGGGTGCGGTGTCCGCCGGGACGGCGGCGTCGCTGTGGGCGGGCGGCCGGCGGTGCCGGGGATGATCCGCGGGAGTGGCGGGATGGCCGGGCTTGGGATGGGACGCGGTGGGGGAGGAGGACGGGCCGCCGGTCAACCGGCGGATCATGTGCAGGAAACGGCGAATCATAAGGAAACCAACAATCCAATCGGGGGAGGGAGGCGTCGGGGTAGGGCGCCATCGTTATGGGAAATGCCTCGTGGCGGAATCATCCTAATTTATACTTGGTCAGGCTGAAACTTGTGGGGCTGCAGGCTGAAGGTAATTCAATCTTGCACCCTAAACCGCAGCATTAAGGCGGAATTACTATACGTGTACCGGCCGGAAAATGCCAATGCTCAGGCGCCGCCTTCGTAGATGACGGGCATCCCCTTCCACAGGGTTTCGAGGCGGTAATATTCGCGCGCCTCCGGGCTGAGGAGGTGGATGACGACGGAGCCGAAGTCGAGGATGATCCAGTGGCTTTCCGGGGTGCCGGAAGCGTTGCGCAGGCGGACGCCGGCGGTGGTCAGGCTTTTGTCCAGGTGGTTGCGCAGGGCGCGCAGATGCGGATCGGACGCGCCGGTGCAGATCAGGAAGTAGTCGGCCAGGATCGACTGCCCCTGGGCGTCGTAGACGCGGATCTCTTCCGCCTTGTCATCTTCGCAGAGGGCGGCGGCGCGCCGGGCCACCGCTTCGGTGTCGTGGGGGTCGAGCGGCGTGTCAGCGGCGGGTGCGGCGTTCGCGGGGTTTCGGATGGCCATAGAGTTCCTGTTGCTGGATATGGGCGATGACGGCTTCCGGGAGCAGGCCGGCGAGGCACTTTCCCTGGGCACAAAGGGCGCGGATTTCAGAGGCGGACACGGGTAACACCGGGGGGTCGTGCAGGATGGCGGCGCGGAGTTTGCGGCCCGCCTTGGTGCCGAAATGGCCGACCAGTTCGGCCAGGCTGGGCGGCTCATATCCGGGGCGCGGGTAGACCAGGAATTCGTGGTGCGCGGCCAGTTCGGTCGCCCGGTGCCAGGTGTGCAGTTCGCCCAGGCAGTCGGCGCCCATCAGGAAAATCAGCTGGTGCTCGGGAAAGGCCAGCCGCAGGGTCTCCAGGGTGTCGAAGGTGTAGGCCGGCTCGGGCATCTTGGCAATCTCGATGTCGGAGACGCTGAAGGCGGGGAAGGGCGCCAGGGCGGTCTTGAGCATGGCCAGCCGCTGTTGGGCGGGCACTTGCGCGCCGTCCGGCTTGTGCGGCTGCTGGCCCGAGGGGATGAACAGCACCTCGTCGGCCAGGTTTTGGCGCAACAGGTGGCCGGCGAGGAGCAGGTGGCCGTTGTGAACGGGATCAAAGGAACCGCCAAACACCGCCAGCCGCAGGCCTTGCGGCTTGGGCGGCAAACGGTCGGGCTCCGGCAGGCGGGACGGCGGCGGTGGCAGCGGGCTCAAATGTTCCATGGGGAGTGGGGCGCGGCTTTCCCGGGTTGGCGGGGAGGGCGCGGCAGACGTCCGGACAAGTGCGGGCAGACGGCCGGCCGAAGCGTTTGGGTTGGGCAAGAGCGTATGCCCCCAATATACTACGCCAATCGCGGAGGACGAAGAGGACCATGACGGATCGTGCGCCACATTCATTTTTCCGGCCGGCCCCCGCCAAGGTCAACCTTTATTTGGAGGTGACCGGGCGCCGCCCGGACGGTTACCATGACCTGGTGACGCTGTTTTGGCCGCTGCCCGGCCTGGCCGACGGGCTGTGCCTGGAGCTGGCGGCCCAGCCCGGGTGCGAACTCCGCACGGGGGGCGCGGCCGGAGTGCCCGAGTCGGCGGACAACCTGGTCTGCCGCGCCGCGGCGGCCTATGCCGCGGCGGCCGGGGTGGCGCCGTGCTGGCGGTTCACCCTGACCAAGCGGATTCCGGTGGCCGCGGGGTTGGGCGGCGGCAGTTCGGACGCGGCGGCGGCGCTGCGGCTGCTCAACGCGGCGCATGACGGGGCGCTCGCCCCGGACGCGTTGGCGCGCCTGGCGGCGGGGCTGGGCGCCGACGTCCCCTTTTTCCTGCAAGACCGGCCCTGCCTGGCGGCCGGGATTGGCGAGCGGCTGTCGCCCGTGCCCGCCGCCGGGGAGCTGCCGCTGCTGTTGCTGAATCCCGGCTTCCCGCTGCCCACCGCTTGGGCCTATGGCGCCCTGGCCCGCACGCCGCGGCCGCCGGCCCCGCCGGTGGAACCGCTGCTGGAGGCCCTGGCGCGCGGCGATGCCGCCGGGGTGGCGGCGGCCGGCTACAATGCCTTCGAACACCCGGCCACCCGCAAGTTTCCGCTGCTGGCCTTGCTGCTCGGCTTTCTGCGCGCCCGGCCGGAGGTGCTGGGCGCCCAGGTCAGCGGCAGCGGCCCCACCCTGTTCGCCATCTGCCGGCCCGGCACCCCCGCCGCCGTGGCCGCCGCCGCCCGCGCCGTTTTTGGCGCCGGGATTTGGTCGTGGTGTTGAGCTTCGCGTCCGGCGGGGTAAATTGAGCCGGACATGCAATCCCCCAAGACCGGCATGATGCATTTGAGCCCATTGCGTCGGGGCGACCCCGCCCGGCGCAACCCGTGGCCGCGCCTGCTGATCGGCCTGCCGGCGGCGCTGCTGCTGCTGGGCGCCCTGCTGTATGGCGGCTGGCTGTGGCGGGAGGAATATCGCCGCTCCCATGCCTATGACACCCTGATCCGCGAGGCGGCCCGGCGGTACGGGCTGCCGCCCTGCCTGGTCAAGGGGCTGATCCGCCAGGAAAGCCGGTTCCGGGCCGACACCACCGGGCATTCCGGCGAAATCGGCCTGATGCAGATCATGCCGGGGGCGATCCAGGACTGGGAGCGAACCACCGGCCGCCGCTGCCAAAGCCGGGGGGCGGCCTATGACCCCCGGCTCAACTTGGAGATTGGCTGCTGGTACCTGGCGCTCGCCATGCGCCGCTGGGACGGCCGGGCCGACCGCTGGGAGATGGCCCTCGCCCAGTACAATGCCGGCCCCGCCAACGCCGCCCGCTGGGGGCGCGATGACGCCGCCCGCTCGCTCTATGAGCGCGTTCGTTTTCCGTCAACCCGCCGGTATATTAAGAACGTACTGGAGTACGCACGGAATTATGAGCGGCAACACGCCTTTGATCAATGAGGCCGGCAAGGGGCCGGTGGCCGCCTTGCTGACGCTTCTGCAGGATGACGACGACAAGGTGGCCTCGCTGGCCATGGAGCAGTTTTTGGAACGCGGCTGGGCGGAATCCGCCATCGTCGAGTTCCAGGAGGCACACGACCCCAAGCTCCGCCAGCGCATCCACCAGCTCGGCACCATCCTGTCGCGCCGGCGGGCCCGCCAGGAGTTCCTGGACGCGGTGTCCCAGGAGCGCATCAGCCTGTGGGAAGGCGTGCTGGCCATCAACAGCCTCTACGACCCGCAGTGCAACCGGCAGAAGGTCGACGACGAGCTGCATGTGATGGTGTCGCGCCTCGGCCTGCGCCGGGCCACGGCGACCGCCGCCAAGACCGCCGCCCTGATGCGGGAGCAGGAGTTCTGCGTGCCCGAAGAGGACACCCTGGACGTCGACCTGTACCTGATCGAGCGGGTGTTTGAGACCCGCTACGGCAGCCCGGCCATGCTCTGCGCCCTGGCCCACCAGACCGGCATCGAGGCCGGCTGGGAGTCCTCCATCGTCCTCCACGAAGGCCGTTTCTGCCTCCTTGACCGCCATCATCTGCTGGTGGACCCCGCCGCCGGCTGGCATGTGACCCATCTCGGCGAGAACGGCAAGTTCCACCCCTGCTCGTCCAAGGACGTCTGGCTGGGCATTCTCTCGCAACTGTTCCTGGTGGCCCTGGTTGACGGGCACCTGCGCGACCTCTACCACTTCGGCGACCTGCTGTCCGCCCTCAACCAGGGCACTCCCGAAGAAGCGCTGCCCTATCCCATGGGGAGGCAGAAGGAATGACGGCCGGCGGCGGACTTGTGCTCGATAGTTTTGACCAGGCGGTGACCGCGCTTGACCGGCTTTTGGCGCAAACGGAAGATCCCGGTGTCTTGGCGTCACTGGACGAGGTGACCCGGCGGGGCTTGAAGGCCGGTTGCATTCAATATTTCGAGTTCACCTATGAGCTGGCCTGGAAGTTCATTAAACGCTGGCTGGAACGGCAGGTGGGTGGCACGTATGTGGACGGCGTGTCCCGGCGTGAACTCTTCCGGTTGGCCGCTGAGCACCTCTTGATCGAGGATGTGGATTTGTGGATGGATTTCCACAAGGCGCGCAACTTGACCTCCCATACCTATAGTGACGCGGCGGCCGAGGATGCCTACCAGGCCGCCCGGCGTTTTTGTCACGAAGCGAAGCGGTTGTTGGCGGTGTTGGAGAGCCGTAATGATTGACCTCCGCCCGGAGCAACTGGCGCTGGTCAGGCGTCTGTTGGCGGAACATGTTCCGGAATGCGAAGTCCGGGCGTTTGGCTCCCGGGTCAAGGGGACGGCCAAGCCCTATTCAGACTTGGATTTGGTGGTGACGGGGACGGTCAAGCTGGAGCGCCGCCGCCTCAACCGTCTGGAAGAGGCCTTTGAAGAGTCTATCCTGCCGTTCCGGGTTGAGGTGATGGACGGGGGGACGCTGTCGGTCGCGTTCCGGGAGGCCATTGCCGGGGAGGCCGTCCAAGTGTGGCCCCACGTCGAACCGAAGCCGTGCGCCAGTGGCGCGGCGATTTCCGAGGTGTGCGGGGATTCGTCGTCACCTACCAGAGCGCGGTAACATGCGAATAGCCCTGGATCTTGGCGTCTTTGGTGGCCAGCGGCGCGCCAAGGTAGCGGGCCGTGGCGACAATGAAGCGGTCCGCCGGGTCGGCATGAAACTCGCCGGGCAAGTTGACTGCCAATCGCGAGATCTCGTTGTCGACGGGCAGAAACCGGAAAAAGGAAAGACGCTCGCAGCGGGACACCCACACTTGCGGCTCCACCGACAGGCGCAACCGTCCGCGTTGCGCCAGCATGTGGATTTCCCAGGTGCTGATGCAAGAGACAAACACGCTCTTGTCACGCCGTGCCTGTTCAATCGCGGACAACGCCCGCGACGACAGCGTCTCAGGCGCGTCGATGTACCAAATCCACGCATGGGTGTCAAGCACGATCATGAAAGCGCCTCCCACGCCGCCTCAACCGGTTCGCACGGATCGGCGTAATGAAGAACCAGGCCGCGCAGCAGGGCCAGTTCCCGGTCTTCATCGGCCCGCATGGACACGATCTTGGCCACCGGCTCGCCATGGTCGGTGATGCAAACCTCGGTGGTGCCGGATTCGACACGGCGCAAGTACTCGAACACCTTTGGTTTAAGCTTGGCCTTGGCGACTAAAACGGTTTGCACGGGCATCTCCTTGGTAGCTACTATGGTACATTACCATGGTCTATATGAAAATGCCAATAGTGACAATGCCTTAGCCACGCCACCCTATGACGTGCTTGGCGGTTCCGCTACGAAAGGCGTTCGGGCTCACCACAGCTTGGCGAGCACCGGCAGGAGCCCGGCTTCGCGCAACCCTTCGGCAAGCTCGGCCAGGCCGACCAGCCAGATGAACCACAGCGCGTCGAAGGCGCAGCGGCGGAAAACGCGCGGATGCACCGTCCATTCCTCCGGCTCATGCAGGAGGGACCAGCGCGGGAAGAAGGCCGGGGTGGTTTGGCAATAGGCGTCAAACTCGGCACCGTGCCGGTCGCGCAGCACGTTCTGCTCATTGCGGACGACCGCCGGATAATAGGCGGCGAACATCACCAGGATGATGGCGGGCATCGTCAAGGTTTCCGTGCTCAGGCCGACGCCGACGGCGCCGAGCAGGCTGAAAAAGTACAACGGGTTGCGGCAGACGGAATAGGGTCCCGCGGTGATCAGGGAGCGGGACTTGTAACCGCCGATGTAAAGGATGCACCACAGCCGGCCCAGGGTGCCGATGCCCACCAGCACATAGCCCAGCAGGCAGAACAGCAGGCAGAACACGTTGTTGTCCGGCCATTGGCTGTCCGTGACCAGGAGGCTGGCGCCGATGACGAGGCCGAACAGGACGGTGAAGGCGATGCGCAGCTTGGCAATGCTGTTTTTTCCGGTCATGGCGTCCTCGGGTTGGTGATATTATCCTGCTTATGACAGGGAAATCCGGTTGGGGTTCCCAAGGAAGCGGCTGGATTCGCGGGAGGCCGGCTTATGGCGGGGCCATGACGGCCCGGCGGGGGTGGGCGGCGGCCCAGGCGGCGAGGGTTTCGCGGCCGATTTTGACGTTGTGGCGCACGTCCACGGGAAAGGCGCGCACGAAGAAGAAGGCGGTGATGTCGCCGGTCAGGGGCGACGATCGGCCCCGTTCCCGCAGTTCCGCCGCGAAGCGCCGCCGCGCCGCCGCGGTGCGCGGCCAGCGGCCGGCCAGCGGTTCGACCGCCAGGGCGGGACGGGACAGCCCGTCCGCGCCGGGCAGGCCGATGAGCGCCGTCCGGGCCACGTCCGGGTGCTGGTTGAAGATGGCCTCGCAGGGAATAGAGAACAGCGTCCCCTGCGGGGTCCGCACCCGGTGGCTTTTGCGGCCGCAGAACCACAGGCGGCCGGCGGCGTCCAGGTAGCCGGTGTCGCCGATGCGGTGCCACAGGGTGCCGTCGGGGGCGGGGATCTTGGCGGCCCGGGTCGGTTCCGGCTGGTTGAAGTAGGCGGGGGTGACCATGGGGCCGCGGACGACGATCTCGCCGATCTCGCCCTGGGGCAGGCAGAGGGCGTCATCCCAGGCGGGGATCGGCGCGTCGCTGAGACGGATGATGCGCACGGTGGCTTCCGGCACCGGCGGACCGACGCACATCCCGGCGCCCTCGCGGGTGCGGGCGGCGGTTTCCCGCAGCACTTCGGCGCCGGTGAAGGTGGCCACCGGCAACGACTCGGTGGCGCCGTAGGGGGCGTGGGTGACGGTGCCGGGGGCGAGGGCGTGTTCCAGCAGCAGGCGGTGCAGGGCGGGGGCGATCGGAGCGCCGGCCATGAACAGCTGGCGCAGGGTCGGCGGCAGCCGTGTGCCGTGGTCGCGGCAGGCTTCGCCGACGTGCCGCCACAGGGCGGGCGAGCCGAAGGAAAAGGTGACGCCATGGCGCTTGACGGCGTTGATGATGCGCCAGGGATCCACCTTGGCCGGGTGCGAGAAGGCGATGTCCGGCACCACCACGGTGGCGCCCATGGCGGTGGAGAACAGGCCGAACAGCGGGAAACAGGGCAGGTCGGTGTCGCCGGCCCCGATGCCGTAGACCTGGCGCAGCAGCCGCACCTGGGTGGTGAAGATGCCGTGGGTGTACACCACGCCCTTGGCCGGTCCGGTACTGCCGGAGGTGAACAGGATGGCGGCGATGTCGTCCGGGGCGGCGGCCGCCACCGGCACCGCGGGCTCCCCCTGGAACGCCCCGGCCTGCGGACTCCGCAGCAGGGGGGGAATGGCCAGGCCGCCCCAGCCCCAGCGCCGGCCCAGGGTGACGGCGATGCGGACGCCGCGGAAGGCGCCGGGCCGCAGGCGGCGGAAGAGGTGGGCGGCGGGTTCGCCGACCAGGGCTTCGGGGGCGGCCTGGGCGGCGGCGGCGGCGAGCCGGCGCAGCCCCATGCCCGGGTCGAGGAACACGGCCACGGCGCCCAGGCGGAAGAGGGCAAAGGTCAAGGGCACGAAATCCAGGCCGGGCCGGACCAGGGTCAGCACGCGCATGCCGCGGGTGACGCCGGCGGCGGCCAGGCGGGCGGCCAGCTGGTTGCAGCGCCCTTCCAGGCCGGCAAAGGTCAGCTCCCCGGCCAAGTCGCCGGCCCGGCCGTGCAACCGTTTGACCGCCGGCTTGTCCGGCTGGCGGACGGCCCACTCCGGCAGCAGCTCCGCAATATTGAGGGAGGCGGGCACGGCGACTCCTGGGCGACGGCTTGACGGGCGGGAAGCAGGCAGCGCGCACGGAACAACGGAAGAACGTTGGGACCAGTCCGTGCTGGTCCGTGTTAGTCTGTGTCAGTCCGTGCCGGCTTCATCCGTCACTTGGGGGCGGTGGGGGGCAGGGCGGCGAGGGCGGTCAGCACGCGGGCCTTGACGGCTTCCGTGCCGCCGCAGCTCAGGGCGCGCTTGAGCCATTTCTCGCTTTCGGCCGGTTTCTTCTGGGCCAGGGCGCAGCGGGCGGCGCCGAGGAAGGCGTCGGCGGCGGCAGTGGCGTTGCTGGTGGCCGTGGCGTCGCCGAGGGCGGCGAACAGCTTTTCCGCTTCGGCGGTTTTGCCGGCGCTTTCCGTGGCATAGGCCTGGCCGAGCTGGGCCTCGCTCAAGCGCGGGCTGGCCGGGTGCTGCCGGATGAAGTCGGCGAAACCGCTGGCGGCGTCGGCGTACTTGCCGGTTTCGATCAAACTCCGTCCCTTGGCCAGCAGCGCTTCGGCACCGGCGGCGGTGTCGGCATAATCGGCGGCCACCTTGGCATACTGCTCGGGGGTGCTGGCGGCGTCAAGGGCGCCATAGGCGGCAATGTTGCGGGCCTGGCGGCGGCTGTGGAGGGTGGCCAGCACGGCCAGGATCACCAGCACGGCGGCCAGCAGGTAGGCGGCATTCCGGACATGCGGGCGGATCCGGTGCGTCCAGAAATTGAGCGAGTCTTCGGCGGCGAGGTCAACCTGCTCGGGGTGGTGGTGGATCGGACCGGCTTGCTTTTCACCATGGGCCATGGGGCTTGCTCCTTAAGCGTTTGATCGGGGACGATGGTTATTCCAACAACGACTTCAACCGGTCGTTGGCAGCCTGCTGGGCCGCGGCGGCCTGCGGGGTGGTGGTGGCGCCGGCTTCCGGCTTGGAGGGCGCCGGCGTGTCGGCAATGCTGGCCAGCGCCTCCGGATGCGCCGGCGCGGCGGGGGGCGGTTCCGGCGCGGCCGCGGCGGCCGCCGGTTCCGGCGCCGCCAGCAGGTCGAGGACGGTGGCGCCGGCGGCCGGCGTGCCGGTGCGCAGGTAGTCGGCCACCGGACCGCCGGCGCGGGCGCCAGCAGTGTCGACACTGGCTTCCCGTGCCTGGCGGACCACGTCCAGGAAGAAATCTTCCAGATCCATGGACGGCTGGGCCACTGACACCTGGTCGGCGCCGACGGTCTGGTTGAGCAGGTCGAGGACCCGGGCCAGGACGGCCGGATCCAGGCGCGGGGTTTCGATGCGGGTGCGGTCCTGGATGGCCAGCAGGTCGCCGAGCCGGCCCTGGGCGCGGACCCGGCCGCCGTAGAACACCACCACCTCGTCGCAGACGTCCTCGACATCGGCGAGCAGGTGGCTGCACAGGATGATGGTCTTGCCGCGGCTGGCCAGCAGCTGGATCAGGTCCTTGACTTCGCGGCAGCCGATCGGGTCGAGGCCGGAGGTGGGCTCGTCGAGAATGACCAGGTCGGGGTCGTTGATCAGGGCCTGGGCCAGGCCGATGCGGCGGGCCATGCCCTTGGAAAATTCGCCGACCGGCCGGTTGCGGGCGGTTTCCAGCCCGACCATGGTCAGCAGCTGCCGGGTGCGGCGCTGGCGTTCCTCGGCGGTGAGGCCGAACAGGGCGCCGAAGAAATCCAGGGTCTCGGCGGCGGTAAGATAGCGGTAGAGATAGGTTTCTTCCGGCAGGTAGCCGATGCGCCGCTTGGCTTCCACATTGCGCGGGCTTTGTCCGAGCACGGTCAGGCTGCCGCGGGTCGGATAGAGCAGGCCGAGCAGCATCTTGACGGTGGTGGACTTGCCGGAACCGTTGGGGCCCAGCAGGCCGAACACCTGGCCACGGCGGATGCGCAGGTCGACGCCGTTCACCGCCTTGGCCTTGGGGCGACCCCAAAAGTCGCGGAAGACCTTGGTCAAGCCGGTGGCTTCGACTGCCCAGTCAGACGCTTGTGCTGATCCCGTTTGGACCATGGTGGTGGCTTATTCCTGCGTTACAGCTGAAACCGGCCCATAGGATAATGGAAAGCCCGATGAATGCAACCGCATGGGATTTTTAAGTGCCTGCCTGTTTTTGGGGGAACAATGTTGGGAACCCCCTTTTGAGGAAAGGCGGTTCCCAAACCCTCCGTCAAACCTTTTTGTTTCGTTGCGAAGTCCGCAGGCCGGTCTCTTGCAGGCGGAGCACCGGAGCGATCCGAGCCGGCCTGCGGACTCCGCAACAAGCAACAAAAGTTTTGGGAAGGGGGATCCAGAGCGAACATGTGAGCGACCCGGCAGAGCCGGGGCTGCACAGCGCGAAGCGCGGGGGGAGCACCCTTTTCCCAAAAGGGTGGCCCCAACATTGTCCAGCAAAAAACATCATGCACGCAAAAAATGGTCGATCAGAGCGCGGGCGATGCTGAGGCGGCCGGGCAGGGCCGGCAGGCGGTCCGCGCGGTACCAGCCGGCCTCGGTCAGTTCGACACCGTCGACCCGGAGCTCGCCGCCGGCGTACTCCGCCGTGAAGCCGATCATCAGCGAGTTGGGGTAGGGCCAGGGCTGGCTGCCGAAATAGCGGGGATTGGCGATGGCGATGCCGGCCTCCTCGCGGACTTCGCGGTGGAGGCACTGCTCCAGGGTTTCGCCGGCCTCCACGAACCCTGCCAGCACGCTGAACATGCCGGCCGGGAAGCGCGGCCCGCGGGCCAGCAGTAGCTCATTGCCGCGCCTGACCGCCACAATAACGGCCGGGGCGATCTGCGGGAACTGGAGTTGGCCGCAGGCCGCGCAGAGCTTGGCCCGCTCGTCCGTCTTCCACTGCAGGCGCTGCCCGCAGCGTCCGCAGTGGCGGTGGTCCAGATCCCACAGCACCAGATGCCGGGCGCGCACCGCCACGCTGTAAAGGGCGTCGTCCAGCACGCTGTGCAACTCGCGCAGGTTGGCCAGGCGGCAGCCCGGCGGGAGCGTGGCGGCGGGGTCGGGGCTGCCGCCGGCAAAACAGGGGACACCGTCCAGCGTGCCCAGGCATTGGACCGTGTCCGGGGCAAGTCCAAAATCTGCCGCCGTCCCGCACCGGGGCACCGTGACGGTTCCGGCGGCCGCGTCCCGGATCAGGAGCTGCCCGTCATGAAACACAAACCACCAGCCCCTGGCCCCGGCTGTTGCCGGCGGGAGCAGGCCCGGAACAAACATCCTGGCGGGTGGTGAATTCCCGGTGGTCACGTCATCGTCCCCAAGGTTTTTTCCGGCCGCTCGCGTTGGTCTGGCCTGTTCAAAAGTCCCGGCACGGGGTTTCGGTTGCCGTTTATGGAACGCCACGCGCGGTGCGCCATGGAGTGCGGCATGGAATGCCGCCTTGGTTGGCGGCGGAGCCGCCTTCTGTTGTTCTCCACCGGGGGGCGCTTCCAGCGCCCCACTGGCGTTTGGCATAACTCAACGGGTACGGTTTTCCCGTCCCAGCGGGACGGGGCGGGAATAGGCAGGGGCTTCAGCCCCTGTTTTGCCCGCCCCCCCCATGTCGCGTGCCGTCAGGTACGCGGCGAATCGCGGCGTACCTACGGCACGCCATCATTTCATTTTCTCGGAACAGGGGCTGAAGCCCCTGCCTATTGTCATTCAGTCCCTCCGGGACGAAGCAACCCCTAACCAGCTTTATTCATGAATTTCGAATGTTCACTTTTGAATGTCGAAGTGAAATCCACGGCGTGGCTGGTGCGTCGCGCGGGGCATTTTACTTCAATATTCAGCCTTCGGCATTCAACATTCGACATTTGGCGTGAGGGTTCCCTTACGCCAGGTCCAACGCCGCGCGTTCCGGGGCGCGGTTGTCGATCTTGCGGCCGATCCGGGCGTAGAGCCGCAGCCGTTCCGCAAGCGGCTGGCCGGCCAGCGGATTCCGCGGATGGAAGAGGCCGTGTTCCGGGTTGAGCGTGGCCAGCTTTTCGTGGGCGATCAGAGCCCAGGTCGCCTCCACCAGGTGCGCGAACTCGGGCTTGAGGATGATCGGGCAGGAGAAGGTCTGGCGGGAGCTGTTGATGTCCACCCCGCTGATTTCCATGAGGTTGTACTGCTGGCAGAGGCGCTGGACGCGGGCCAGTTGCGCCAGGGTGTTGCGCGGCGGCATGTAGGTGATGGCCCGGAAGCCGATCCGGCCGAGCTCGCCGACCAGCAGGTCCAGGTAGTCATCCTCAAACTTCTCGGCCTTCTTGTCGCCGGTGGGCGACTCGGTGACGTCGCCGAGATAGGCATAGGCGGGAATCGCCTGCATCTCCAGGGCCAGCCTGACCACCTCGCCGACCGGCGGGCATTCCTGCTCGTTGGGCTGGATGAAGAAGGCCGGCAGGAAGGAGCTTTTCAGGACGCCGAGCAGGTCGTAGAGGAAATGCGGGTTGGCCGCGTCGGTCATGTACTCTTGCAGCTTGGCCGGCAGTTCCATGCCCAGCTGGTCGCGCAGGAAGGCGATGAGCGGTTGGCCGCGGCCCTTGCTCTCGGCGATGCGTTTGGCCAGGGCGCAGAGAATGTGGCGTTCGGTGATGGAACCGCCCTCGGCGGCGCAAGAAATGGCGGCGACGTCGCGGTCGAAGTCGAGCGGCCGCAGTCCCAGCGCCGTCAGGCGCGCGTTCAGCCGTTCGACCTGGGCGCGGTTGCGCAGGTTGCGTTCCCGGGAGATGCCCGCCAAAAACGTCCTGGCCCGCTCGAACTGGGTGGCGGGCAGTCCGTGCACGGCCATGTACAGGATGTTCACCGAGTCCGGATTGTTGATCTTCCGGCCTTCCAGCGCGGTGCCGGTGGCGTTGACCCGCACCTCGAAACCGCAGGTGGTGGCGATCTCCAGGCTCTTGCCGGCCTGCAGCATTTCGGCGCAGCCGGAGACCGAATCATGGTCCATGATGCCGACCGCCTGCAACCCCGCCTTGGCCGCCTGCAGCGCCGCCATTGCCGGCGCGTAGGGGCTGAAGGAATAGATGGTGTGGACGTGGTTGTTGACCTCGACGGTGGCCGGGCCGTGCAGCGTTTTGGCCTGGCCGCCGTCGGCGATTTGGTGCAGGGCCGCCAGGCGGTTGGCGCGCAGGGGGTCGTTGAGGCGGGCGATCAGGGAGGTGTCCATGGGCGATGTGGCGGTCTTTGGTTCTGCTGTGTTAGATTGAAATCGTGGTCGTGGTCGTCATTGGAATGGTTCCAGCGGCCTCATTGCCGGCAAAGCGGCGGCGGAGCCGGAAAGCCTGTCAATTTACACGGCCAACCCGCCGCTGTCATCACGGCAGCTCACCTCCACGGGCGG
>JBAZJM010000113.1:0-13194 GCA_041651315.1 Lentisphaeria bacterium
AGCCCGGCGCCCGGTCGCGGTGGCTCTGGGGCTGCCGGAGCTGAACACCCTGTCGCTGGTGCTCCGCAACGGCCTGAATGTCCCCTATGCCGGCACGCTGAAGGTCGAGGTCGCCAAAACCGGCGGTGGTTCGGGCGCCAGGGTGGTCTCCGGAATGCCGGTCGCGCTGCCGGCCGGCGGCGCCCTGCCGCTGACGCTGGCCGTGAAGCCGCCAGTGACCCCGGCCGGCGGCGTCCTCCGCTTCACCCTGGCTTCGGCCGCGGGCGGGCCGCCGGTGGTCATCAACAAGACGCTGCCGCCGATGCTGGCCTGCCCGCGTGGCACGGCGGATCCGGCGGCCTTTCTGACCTCGGCCCTGCCGGCGGATGCCGCCCGGCTGCTGGTGCTGGACCAGCGCGACCAGGTGCTGCCGGCCGATCCCACCATCGGCTGGAAGGGCCCGGAGAATCTCAGCGCCAAGGGGGCCATTTCCTGGGATGAACAGTATCTCTATTTCGCCGCTGACGTGATTGACAACATTCACGTGCAGAAAGACGCCGGTTTCGAGATTTGGACCGGCGACGCCATCCAGCTGGCCGTTGACGGCGGCAATGATGCCCAGCCCAATCGCGGTTATGACAACAATGACAGCGAGTACGGCCTCGCCCTCGGCCCCGCCGGGCAACCGGTGGTCTGGCGCTGGCAGGCGCCTGCCGGCACCGCCACCGGCCCCATTGCCAACGCCCACGTGCGGGTGGAGCGGACCGGAACCCGCGTGGTCTATCGTTTCGTGTTGCCGTGGAAAGAATTGGGCATTCAGCCCCGGCCGGGGCGCGTCTTCGGTTTCAACTTCATTGTTGTTGATAGTGACAGTGTCGGCCGCGAGTTCTGGATCGGCCTGACCCCCGGCATCGCCGAGGCCAAGCTGCCGGTCTTCTACAAGAAATTTGTCCTCACCGAGGCCCCTCCGCCGAGGCCTTGATCGTGATTTCTTTGGCCACAACGAGCCACCTTACATGGGAGATGTTGTATGTTTTTGCACGGGAGTATATTGTATATTCTTGGACTGGCCGTTTTGGCCGGGGCCTGCCAGGCCGGCGCCCCAAAGCCGGGGCTGGTGGATGATTTCAACGGCGGCGGCGTCACGTGGGAGACCTGGGCGCCCACGGCCGTGGAATTGCCGGCCCTGGCCGTGGGAACGGATGCCGCCGAGGGGACGGGCGCGCTGGTCGCCACCTTTCCGAAGAGCGGCGACACCTCGCTGATCGCCCGCAAGGGCATCGTCATCCCGCCGGACTGCGATGCGGTGGCCTTGTGGGTCAAGCGGCTGGCCGGGGCGCCCGGCTGCCATCTGGTGCTCGAGCAGAGCGCAGACCGGTCCCCCAAGGACGCCGACGGGTTCCGGGCCGTGCTGCCGGTGCCGGAGAACGGCCAGTGGGCGCGGGTGGTGCTGCCGTTCCGGGAATTCGTCCACGTCTACGGCAATGGCAAGCCGGTGCTGGCGCCCGCACAGGTGTTCATGCTCCAGATCTGCGCCTATCATCAGGCGCCGTTCACGCTGGCGATCGACCAGGTGGAGTTTGTGAAGGCGGCCGGCGGTTCCGGGCGGCCGGCGGCGGGCGCCGCCAAGGCCAGGAACCTGCTGGCCGGCAACAGCAGCTTTGAGACGGGCACCGGCTCCTGGCGCGCCACCGGCGGGGTTGATGAAACCACCGGCGCGGTGGGGCGGCGCAGCCTGAAATGGACGGACGCGGGCGGCGCCAGCCGGATCCTGCCGACCGGAGTGCTGCGGGCGGACCGGCCGCATACGCTGTCGTTTTACGCCAAGGCGACGCCGGGCGCCGACCTGCACCTCAACAGCTGGATGGGATATTCCTGCATTCTCAACCAGACGGTGCGGGTGCCGGCCGCCTGGACGCGCTTCACCCTGCCGATCCCGGCTCAGGCGCATCCGATTGGGGCCACTCTGAGTTTTGGCTTTACCCAGCCCGGTGCCACGATGTGGCTGGATGGCATCCAGGTGGAGGAGGGCGCCGCGGCCACGCCCTATGAGGATGCCGATCCGGTTTGCCTGCAAGCGGATGCCGGCGGCGTGAGCGGGATCATCCGGGTTCAGGAAACGTTGCCGCTGAAGCTCGCCGTGGGCCTTTACAACGCCCGCTGCCCAGAGGCGGCCCAGCCGTTGTCGCTCTACTGCCAGGTCACGGAGCTGTCGACCGGACCGGTGTCCACGACCGCCCTGTCGCTGCGCGTGCCGCCCGGCCAGACCGTGGCCACCCAATTGGAACTGCTGCCCCGGATGCGCCCCGGCTATTATGTGGCCAAGCTGGTTCTGCGCGACCGCGCCGGCGCGCTACTCAAAAGCATGGACTATCCGATTGCCGTGGTCCGGGAACCGGCGGCCGTGCCGGTGGACCGGAGCTTTTTCGGCCTGCATATTGACGGGGTGGACGCTGTCGGCGCCGGGGCGCTGCACGCCATCGGCGTCAAGTGGCTGCGCCACGGCGGCGCCCTGTGGGACGCGACGGAACCGGAGCGGGGCAAGTTTTCCATGCCCGGGGTGCAGATTGTCAAGAAGGACGGTTTTGGCGCCCTGGTGACCATGCAGACCGTGCCGCCGCCCGCCTGGGCCCTGGGCAAGGACGGGTTTCCCGCCGCCCCGGAACTGATCACGGGCTACATCGACCGGGTGCTGGCCACTTATGGCCGGGAGATTCAGTACTACGATTTTCAGAACGAGCCCGACCTGACCCTGCCCAAGACGGCCACCGCCGCCGCTTCGTTTGCGGCCTTGCTCAAGACCGCCCATTCCCGTTTCCGCGGCACCGGCGACAAACTGGTTTTTGACATCTCGGGCGACGGCCTCGGGCTGGCGGCCGAGGTCATGAAGCTGGCGCCGGGTGCCTGTGATGTGTTCGCGCCCCACCCGTACTCGAACCCGCGCTACCTCGGGCCCGGCGGCATGGCCTCCGGCCCCGAGCTGGGCGGGATGCAGGAGCGGCTGGCGGAGGCCGGCGCCCTGTTCAAGACCGGCCGGCTCGGCAATGAGTTGTGGATCGGCGAGTTGGGCTGGGCGCTGGATGCGGCGGCCCCGGTTGACAGCCCGTGGGCGCTCCGGCACGCCGCCTACCTGGCGCGGGCCTTCCTGGTGGCGCGGGCGGTGCCCGAAATGCGGCGCGTGATCTGGTTCCGGGATATCGGTTGCGTCGAAGGCGGGCACTATGAGTATGGCCTCTGGCGGGATGACGAGGGGGTGCTGCCGCTGCCCGCCGCCGCCGCTTATGCCACCGTCGCCAAACTGCTCGACGGTTCCACGCCGCTGCCGCCTGTCTCGGATCGTGACATCAAGCTTTATGCCTTCAAGAACAACGGCAAGATCGTGCTGGCCGTCTGGGACGCCACCGAGGACGACGCCCTGGAGCCGCTGCAGATCGAACTCCCGGCCGCCGAAGCCGAGGTGTGGACGATGACCGGCGCGGCCGTCCCCCGGCTGCCCGGCGCCGGGGACCGGGTGCGGATGACCGTGGGCGCCGCACCCGTTTATGCCGTCATTGAGCAAGGCGCGCTGGAGGCGTTCGCCGCCCGCATCCGGGCCGCCATTCAGAGCCGGCGCCCGGTGGCGGTGACCGTGGGGCTGCCGGAACTCGGCACGCTGTCGCTGTCACTCCGCAACGGTCTTGACACGCCTTATGCCGGCACGCTCGATATTGCCGTCGCCCGGGCCGGCGGCGGGCCGGCGGCCAAGGTCGCCACCGGCCTGCCGGTAGCCCTGCCGGCCGGCGGCGCCCTGCCGCTGACCGTGCCCTTGAAACCGCCGCTGCCCACGACCGGCGGCACCCTGGAGTTCGCCCTGGTTCCGGCCGGTGGCGGGCCGGCGATCAATCTTCGCAAGATGCTGCCTGCCATGCTGTCATGCCCGCGCCAAACCGGTGGCGCGGCGTCTGTCCTGGCGGCGCCCCTGCCGGCGGCCGCCGCCCGGTTGCTGGTGCTGGAGCAGCGGAACCAGGTGCTGCCGGCGGATCCCACCATTGGCTGGAAGGGCCCGGAAAATCTCAGCGCCCGGGCCGCCGTTTCCTGGGACGCACAATACCTCTATTTCGCGGCTGACGTGACCGACAATGTCCACGTGCAAAAGGCGGTTGACGGCGAGATCTGGACCGGCGATGCCATTCAACTGGCCATTGATGGCGGCAATGACGCCCAGCCCAATCGCGGCTACGACAACAACGACAGCGAGTACGGCCTCGCCCTCGGCCCCGCCGGGCAGCCGGTGGTCTGGCGCTGGCAGGCGCCCGCCGGCATCGCCACCGGCCTGGTCGCCCAGCTTCCGGTCCGCGTGGAACGGCAGGGCACGCGCACCGTGTACCGGATTGCCGTGCCGTGGCGCGACCTGGGCATCCAGCCCCGGCCCGGGCGGGTGTTCGGCCTCAACTTCATCGTGCCCGACAATGACGGCCACGGCCGCGAGTTCTGGATCGGCCTGACCCCCGGCATCGCCGAAGCCAAGCTCCCGGCCTTCTACAAGAAATTCGTCCTCACCGAGTGAGTGAGGCTGGCGGTTTCATCGGGCGACGTTGGGGCCACCCTTTTGAAAAAGGGTGATCCCCAAGCCCCTTCCTAAAACTTTTGTCTCGTTTGCGGATTTCGCAGGCCGCTTCAGTGCAATCATCCACGATTGGGGCACGGGGGCGGCCTGCGGAATCCGCAAAAGGCACACAAAAGTTTAGCAGTAGGGTTTGGGAACCGCCTTTCCTCAAAAGGGGTTCTCAACCTTGTCGATGAAACTGTCGTGCCCCCCGACTGCAGTCGATTGCAATCGATAGCGGTCGGCCGCAGTCGATCTTGAAACGTCTTCCCCTGCGAACGTTGGGGACGGGTACATTCCAAGCCAAAGGTCCGCGGCATGCCACCAGCGAACAACTCAAAAATCAGTGCGGGTGCCGCGCCCGGAACCGGGGCGTTCTCGGCCGCGGCGCGCTGGATCTGGGCAGAGACGCCGGTCCGGGAGGCATGGTGGATGTTCCGCCGGCGTTTCAGCACGGCCGGCATGAACGTCTGCCAGGCCCGGCTGAAAATCACCTCCGACCTCTATCACCTGGCCTACGTCAACGGCCGGCTCGTACACCGGGGGCCCGGGCGTTCCTACCCGTTTGCCAAGGCGTACCACGTCATTGACCTTACTTCCTGGCTGAATCCCGGCGGCGACCAGGTCATCGCCGTGCTGTCCCTGGAACAGGCGCCCGTTCCCGGTGGCGAGTCGGTGACGGCGGGCCGCGGCCTGCTGGCGGAGCTTGACCTGGTCCTGGCCGACGGCAGCACCCGGACGGTGGCCGGCGACCGCCGCTGGCGCTGCCGCCGCCACCAGGCGTTCACGCCGGACACTCCGCACTCATGCATCATGCCGGGCCTTGACGAATGCTTTGACGCCCGGCTGGAGGAAACCGGCTGGACACTCCCCGCCCATGACGATGCCGGCTGGGAAACCGCCCGCGAACTGGGCCCCGTGGGAACGCCGCCCTGGACGGGCATGCTGCAAAACACCGCCGGCCTGCCGTCCGAGGACCCCGTCTTTCCCGTGCGCTTCGCCGCCATCGAAGTGGCCCGGCCGCGGGACGGCTATCATTTCCGGCTCGGCCCGGCCGCGGAGGGCCTCATGATTTATGCCACCGCGGTGACCGCCGCCGCTCCCGCCACGGTCCGTCTGTGGAACGTCCAAAAGGCGGCGCTGGACGGCCGCCCGGTGGTGGGCGACGACCTGGCCATTCCCGCCGGCACCCACCTGCTCGTCCTCTGCCGCCTGGCCTACGGCAGCAGCGAGCCGGAATTCTTTTTTGAAACCACGGCGGCACTCACCTTTTCGGCCGCCGGCCTGCCGGGCGGACACGCCGCCCAATGGGTCTGCCGCTGCCTGCCGGCCAAAACGGTCAAATACCCATGGCACGAAACGGCGGCGGATGTTTTGGCGTCCACCCCCGAAATCCCCCGGCTGCTGGCCGTGCCGGACCTGGCCGCCCTGGCCGCCCGCGACGGAGCCGGCTTCACCGCCGCCGTGCCCATGGCACCCAGCACGCTCCATCTGGCCATGACCCGGCGGTATGGCAAGGTTGCCGGCGGCTTCACCGAGCGGATGATTGAGCGCGGCCAGCCGCGGGAGGACGGCGGCGACGCCTGCCGGCGGCCCCTGATTGGAGAGCACAACCTCCTGCATGCCAACGCCGAGGCATGCACCGTTCTGCCGCAGCCCGGCAGGGATGTGCATGTCATCGTCGATTTTGACCGGATCGTGATCGGTTATGTCCGCCTGGAACTGGAGGCGCCGGCGGGCACGGTGGTTGAGGGCACCTGTTTTGAGATGATCGACGGCGGCGGCATTTCCTGGATGTCCAGCTACAACAGCTTCGGCTACACCTGCCGGGAGGGGCGGCAAACCTTCCTCTCCCATTTCCGCCGCGGCTTCCGCTATCTTTCCCTCACCCTGCGCAATTTCACCCGTCCCCTCCAACTCCGCACCCTCTGCTGCCATCATGCCGCGCATCCCGTGCAGCGGCTCGGTGGGTTCGCCTGCAGCGACCCGTTGCTGAACGACATTTACCGGCTGTCCGCCGACACCGCCGCCCTGTGCATGCTCGACACCTACGTGGATTGCGTCGGGCACGAACAGGCGTTCTGGACCGGCGACGCCTATGTCACCGCCCTGATCAACCTGCTCACCTGCGGCGCCTACGGCCTGGACCAGCACCACCTCCGCCTCGTCGGCCAGTCACTGCGCCCGGAATGGGAACAACTCTATTGGCCGCATGACGGGCGCCAGGCCGGCGGCCACCGTCTGCCGATCGCCGCCTTCCCCAATTATCCCGAGGGCGGCCTGCCCATGTGGAGCTTCCTTTGGATGCTGCACTGCTGGGAACATTACTGGCATGGCGCGGACCGGGGTGACCTGGAAGAGAATTTCGGGTACCTGGAGGAAACGCTCCGGCGCTGCCGCCGGCTGACCAACGACCGCGGCCTGTTCGACCAGCCCGGCGCCTGGAACCTTGTCGAGTGGGGCAACAACGACCTGTCGCCCTACGGCGAGGTGACGGCCAACAACGTGCTGCTGGTCCGGGCCACCCGCCTGACCGCCCGGATGGCGCGCGCCCTGGGCCGGCATGCGCAGGCCGACACCTACGAACAGGAGGCCCAGGCTCGCCAGGACGCCGTCAACCGCCATTGCTGGGACGACACGCGCCGCGCCTATGTGGACACGGTGCGTGACCGCTGGGCCTACGACCGCTACCTGGCCTTCTGGGCGTCACAAGGCACCGCCCCCATGGCTTTTGACACGTATCTGGGCTGCACCCGGGTAAGCGAACAAAGCAACACCCTGGCCCTGCTCTGCGACTGCGTGCCGCCCGACCGGCAGGAGGCCGTCACCGCCATCGTGCTGCGGATCCGCGACGGACACCATGTGCCCGGCGGCCCGTTTGCGCGCACCCCCGGCCCGCCGCCGGAAACCGAGGCTCCCGGCGGCATCGTGGCCGTGGGGTCACCGTTCTTCCTGTTCTTCTCCCTCGGCGCCCTGTTCAAACTGGGGCGCGCCGACGATGCCCTGAAGGTCATCCGCGACGCCTGGGGCCCCATGATCGCCAGCGACAGCCGCGGCTGCTGGGAGACGTTCAAGCAGGACGAGCGCCACTGGACCCGCAGCATCTCCCACGCCTGGTCGGCGGCCCCGGCCATCTATCTGCCGTCAGAAGTCTTGGGCATCAAGCCCGTCGCGCCCGGCTACAAGAAATTCACCGTCACCCCCCGGACCGCCGGCCTGGAGTGGGCCCGCGGCGCGGTTGCCACCCCCTCCGGCCCCATTCAGGTGCATTGGCGCCGGCACGCCGGCGGACGCTTGGAAATCGACTGTTCCGCCCCGCCCGATTGTGAAAGAGTGGAGCCTTCGCCTGAAACTCCATGAGGTCATCTCAGCAAGGACGATAGGGGCGGGTGGTTTGTGGTTCGCGCTTGGCGGCAAAGGCGGTCTGGGCCATCAGCAGGGCGGTTGCGTCTGTGGTGAAGGGCGCGAGTGCTTCCTCAGAACCTCAAGCTCAAGTGAGCTGCTCAAGGGGGTGCCACTATTGGCGCCCGGCGGAAATGCCAACCGTTTGCCGGTTCGTTTGTAACCGCGCCTTAGGTAGAAGGCAATGAGTTCGGTCCTTGCGCCAATAACCGTCAGGACATACTCTTGGGCACCCCGGGCCGATGCGTATTCCTCGGCATGCGCAAGCAGTGATTTGCCGATTCCGCCGGCTTGCAACGCCGGGTCGACCGCGAGCATGCCGATATGTGCCTCCGGTCCCGCAAGCTCAACGTGGACACAGGCCACAACCTTGGAGCCACGCTCCCCAACCATGACCGTCGAGTCCGCCATTAACGCCGCCACCTGCCGCGCGTCAGTCCGGTTGCCGTGAATGAGTGCGGACTCATGCGTCCATCCTCCGGCGCCGGGGACCGGACGATAGGCGGCGTTCACGACCTTCGCGATGGCAGCGGCATCATGAACAGATGCGATTCGAAATTGAAGTTCGCCCATAAGATTTTTAGCGTAAACAATTAGGTAAGCATGAGGAAAACATAAACAAGAGAAACAAAAGGGACGGGTGATTTGTGGTTCGATATGGTTCAGATGGCGTTACATGGGGCCGTTGTGGGAGAATCTGGTGAAGGTCCGTTTTTCGACATCATAGTGGGCATACCAGTAGAAGTCTCCGCCACCGTCGACCATGACACCGTTGAGGAAAGTCCGCCTCGAAATGTGGTCCTGATGTAAAAACGCGATTGAGACAAAACGGTTTCCGGCTTTCTCATAACCGCCGTATTCCCTCCAGAACCGGTCTGGTTCTGAAGCAAGGCGGCTCCCGCGCAGCGACTCGTCACTGGAGAGGAACGCTTTCAGGTCTGCCTCCAGCACCGTGATCGTTTGCCTTGGCGGCGTCCATCTAGAATCGCCGTGGTAACGGATGAGCCCCGTATAGCCGTTGCCGCTGACCATGCTTCCCCTGGGGCTCCATGACCACCAGGCCCAAGCCACCGCCATGAGCGCCGCCGTGATGAGCAACATCACCGCGGTCTTGACCATCACGACTTTCTTTATTCGTTTCGCGAATGTTGTCACCGCAATTCGCCTGTCCTTAGGTTGTTTGCCGCGGCCTTGAACTTGGTTGTTTGGCCGCAACGAGGCACATCAACGGCCAGTTACGCATTCGGCCGCAATCGACTGCATTCGATTGCGACCGACCGCAATCGATCTTGAAAAGCCGTCTCCGGCCGAAAAAGCACCGTCGGTTTGAAATTTCTATCGCGCCGGCCGCAACGGCTACTGCATGACCAGGCCGCCGCAGACGGGCAGGTTGGCGCCGGTGACGAAGTCCGCCAGCTCGCTGGCGAAAAAGACGCAGGCCTTGGCGACATCGTCGGCGGTGGTGACGCGGCCCAGCGGGGCGCGCTGGGCGTGCGGCGACGGATGCGGGGACGGCTGGGGGGCGTCCAGGTCGGTCCAGACCAGGCCGGGGGTCACCAGGTTGGCCGTGATGTTGAACTTGCCGTAATCCCGCGCCAGGGAACGGGTGAGGGTGACCAGGGCGCCCTTGGCGGTGATGTACGGCGCATGCGCCTCGTTGAGTTCCCAAATGCTGGTGGTGCCGAGGTTGATGATTCGGCCATAGCGTTGTCCGGTCATGGTTGGCAGCACGGCCTGGCAGCAGTTGAAGGCGCCGTGGACGATGGGTTCCCAGGCGGCCTGGAACGTCTCCCACGAGGTGCCGCCGACGGTGCCGCCGATGAAGCCGGGAAAGGCATTGTTCACCAGCACGTCGATCCGGCCGCCAAAGGCGCGTTTGGCGGTTTCGGCCATGGCCCGGACGGCGGCGGCATCGGTGACATCGGCGGCCACCGCGACGGCCCGGCCGCCGGCCGCGGTGATGCGGGCGACGATGGCCTCCGCCGCCCGGGCGTCATGGGCGTAGTTCACCACCACCGCGGCGCCCTCCCGGGCGAAGCGCAGCGCCGTCGCCGCGCCGCAGCCGCGGCTGGCCCCGGTGATGATGGCGGTCTGGTCTTTGAGCAGCATGGGGGATTTTCCCGGTATGGACGCGCGCGGCTGATCTTGAACCCAAACGAAAAAGAGAATATTATGCGGGGGCCGGTGAAGTACAAGACTCCGAAGCCGGTGGGGTGCAGGACAATTCTGTCGGTTGGGAACCCCCTTTTGAGGAAAGGCGGTTCCCAAACCCTCCGTCAAACCTGTTTGTGCTCTTTTGCGGATTTCGCAGGCCGCTCCAGTGCAATAAACCACGACTGGGACTGCAGAGGCGGCCTGCGGAATCCGCAAAACGAGACAAACGTTTTGGGAAGGGGCGTTGGGGAGCACCCTTTTTCAAAAGGGTGGCCCCAACATCGTTCGACAACACTGTCTCCGGCCGGCGGGTTACAGCGCGTGGGTGCTGCGCTGGATGACCATTTCCTGCCACTCGGGGTCGAGGGTGGCGAAGCGGGCGGACCAGCCGGAAATGCGCACGGTCAGGTTGGGATAGCGTTCCGGATGCTGTTGGGCGTCGCGCAGGACCGCGGGATCGACCGCGTCCACTTGCAGGTAAATCCCGCCTAGGCTGACAAAGGCCTGCAGCAGGCCGGCCAGGGCGTCCACGCCGCTGTCGCCGGCCAGGGATTGGGGGAAGAGCCGCAGATCCAGCGCGGTGCCGCAGGGCAGTTTGCTGAAATCCAGCGAGCAGCACGACTGCAAAACCGCGGTCGGGCCGTGGCGGTCGGCGCCGGGGGTGGGGCTGCAATTGGCGGCCAGCACCTCGCCCTGGAGATGCCCCGAGGCGGTGGCGGCGCGGGTGAGATGGAACGTGCTGCCTTCGCGGCCGAAGGTGCTGATGCCGGCCGGGCGGAGAATGCCGTGCCGCTCGCGGACCTGGTCCAGCAGGCCGGTATAGGCGTCGAAAACCCGGCCCATCATGGCGTCGGCCGCGGCGTCGTGGTTGCCGTAGCCGACCTGGGTGGAGAGGGTTTCCCGGCGCAACTCCTCATGGCCCGCCCAGTTGTTCTCCAGAATGGCGGCCAGTTCCGGCAGGGTCAGGCGGTGCTGCTCATAGACCAGGCGGCGGATGGCCAGCAGGCTGTCGGCGGTGTCCGCCAGGCCGCCGGCGTGGGGGGCGAGCACGGTGTAGCGCGGGCCGCCGGCGTGATAGCCCCGGGCGCGGGCGATGCAGTCCTCGACCAGCAGGGCGGCCAACGGATTGGGCGGCGCGGTCTGGGCAAGATTGCCGTGGGTCAGCAACTCCGTCAGGCGCAGGGCCAGCCGGGTGCGGAACGCCTCGAACAGGCGGTCGAACTCGGAGAGGGGCGGCTGGGGGGTGGGCGCCTCATTGCCGGCGTCTCGACCAACCGTGAAACTGAACGGCGGCCACACCGACGGCCAGCCCGGTGGCAACTTGGACTGGGGATTCTCCTCCGGCCCGAAATCAAAGCCGAACGGCCGGTCTTTGACATGGGCCGGCCGGATGCCGAGGGTTTCCTGCAAAATCCGCAGCAGGTCGAAGGGCTGGTAGTTGAAGCTGGTCCTGCCGGGAATGAGCAGTTCCCAGCAGCCGTCATTGGTGAAGGTGCGCGCCTCGGCCGCGGCGTAGCCGAAGCGTTCCAGCATCGGCAGGATGCGTTCCTCGTTGTAAATGGAGACAATGCCGCCGCCCAGCCGCTGGACTTCGGCGAGGCGGCGCACCAGCCGCCGGGGCGTCTGCCGGTTCAGGCGCACGGCCACCGGGAAGTCGCTGATGTGCAGTTCCTCGACCACGTCCAGGACCAGGTCGGTCACGGTGTTGGCGACCTCTTTGCCGTCGGCATTGACGCCGCCGAGAATGACGTTCTGGTAAAACTGGGCGTCACCCGAACCGCGGTGTTCGGTGTCGCCGGTCGTCCATTCGCAGCCCTTGATCCAAAAGTGGGCGATCAGGTCGCGGGCGTTGTCCAAGGTGAGCCGGCCGGCGGCCAGGTCGCGTTCCAGATAGGGGCCGAGCATGTCGTCGACCCGGCCGAGGCCGCTCCAGTTGCCCATCAGCCGCTGGAAACTCCAGAGGAACCACAACGACTGCAGCGCTTCGTGGAAAGTGGCGGGCGGATTTTCCGGCACGGGCCGGATCGCCGTGAGGACCGCCTCGACCCGCTGCCGGGCCGCGCCGGTCTGGGTGGCGGCCAGTTCTTCCAGGGCGGTCAGGTGGCGGCCGTGCCAGACGGCGAGGGCGTCCAGGCAGGCCAGCATGGCGTCCAGCAGGTCGCGGCCGTCCTCGTCCAGGTTGCCGGCGGCCAGCCGTGCTTCGACCTCTTGCCGCAGACCGCGGCAGCCGAGCCGCAGGGCCTTGTCGAAGCCGAACGTGGTATGGCTGATCGACGACCACCAGGGCAGCAGTGGAATGGTGTGGCCGGCCGCCTCCCGCAGGGTGGCGGCCCCGGCCAGGTGTTCCTCCGGCAGCACGCGCAGCGGCGCCTGGGCCGCCACCCGCCGGACGGCCTCGGCATAGAGCCGGTTGGGGGTCGGCAGGCTCAGGTACAAATCCGGCGGCAGGCCGAACGCCGTCGGCTGCATGGCGCGGCCAAACTCGCCGGACAGGTAACGGGCCGCCAGCGCCCGGGTGGCGGCCGGCAGCCGTTGCGGCAGGGGGACTCCGGTGAAGACGCCGAACTGGGGGATGGCGGGGGTTTCGGTGGTGGCGTCCAGGGCGATTGCTTTATGCTTTTTCATAGAGGCATTTTCAAAAATAACGACGTTTTTCCATCATCGGGAGCCGCCCGTCCCCGGGCGGACGAACCCGTCATCGTTATTATAAAATATATCCAAACCACTTGTTTTTTATTTACACTAGGATATTATAAACATATCTGTGAGTATTGCATTTGGGTGTCATTGCGGCGCATGATTCCGTGAACCATGGCGTCCGCGGCTTGATGGCGGGTCGCCAAGCGTGGTGCAACCACGCTCCTACAGGAGGAAGTGACCGGAAGCCAGTGGTCTTCCCGCAAGATACGTTTTCCTAAGGTTTGCCTTCCTGTAGGCACGGGCGTGTCGCCCATAGCCATCAGGTTAAGCCGTTTTTGAGCGCCAACGGCGCGCATTCATACCAGCCTGGGGCAACGCCCCAGGAAAAGAAAAAGATAACGTTTCAGCCCTGAAGGGGCGTTTCATGAAGCGGG
>JBAZJM010000114.1:0-13094 GCA_041651315.1 Lentisphaeria bacterium
GACTCGAGGGACTCCAGAGACTGGAGAGACCGGAGTGTGTTTGCCGCCTCCCAGGCTCCGGTCTCGCGGGTCCCTCAAGTCACTCGAGTCCAAACCGCGTAAGCTCTACGTCCCTAATTCTCCCGTCCCTTCGCGCCCTGTCCCTTCCCGCCCTGCATGCCTTCATTGCCAAGCGCCTGCCGCGCGCCTTGCCCGAGTGAGATAGTGGATTATTTGTTTTTCCAGATCAAGACGGGGCCAACCACAAGTCCAATCAGGCTAAGGAACATGAGCGCGCCGCCAAGGGCGTCCCAATGCCAGATATTCGTGAGGTACTCATATGAAGTGCCGGACTCTCCCCCGACAAATCCCAAGTCGCGTGTGTTAAGGAATCCCGATGAAAGAAGAGATTCCTTGACGCCTTGAAACATGATCAAAAGGGGAAGCGGAAGGCACAGCATTGCCATCCCAATCAGCATTTTCCTTGTGTGTTTCATCTGTCGGTTTTTTAATCGTGTCACGGCACGATTCACCCGTCCCTAACGTACTCGGTCAAGGCGCCAGGCGGAATCAATATGCACGCACCAACTGGCCAGTTTCGAGGTTTTCTTACATGTAGGCATACTCAACAGCACATACCACCGTCATGGCGATCACCAGGCACCCCACTCCAAACAGCCCCCATTTCCACCATCTTTCGACGTTCCATTTTTCCCCTTTTATTTTGCGAACAATAACCGCTAATATGACCAATGGGCCAGAAATAATAATGTAACAGGCAACGCACACGAAAAGCGTACCTGGCAGTTGACTGATTACCATAAACATGCGTTGCCATGCGCCCGCTTGAAGTGGGTTATGGCGAAAACTTTCTTTCCGGACTTCCGATAACGGTCTCCACGGAATATGGGGTGAATGACCAATGTGAGTCAAGTGGTTGGAAAAGGCGTTTAAATCAAACGGGCCGGCGATGTCATCCGCATGGCGTTTCAACGTGTAGTAAACGTTCGTTGTGTCATCGGCCTCAAAATTTGTGTCACCCGGAAAGGCGTTGCATTGTTTCCGGCCAACATGCTTGAGGAAGATGAAATTATCATCCCAGTATACTTCTCGCAATGGGCCTGACGCAGACCGGCCACCGCAGAATTTGTCATACAGAGAGCCATCCGTCCTTCCGACCATGATGTCAAGCTCATTCATGCGGAATACGGAGTGGGTCTCATCTATCTTGAAGGTGTAGTCGCTCATTCCTGCCGCCGTCGCACGAAGGCAGAGCATCAGCATGAACAGGATTGCGGCGGTTGTTTTCATCTCAAGCATGTTAAGCTTGTGCGCGGCTTTGCCAGCGCATAAGCATCATTGAAGAAATCCTACTCGGAGGCCCCGCGCTGGGAATTTGTTCGCCGTCTTCGTTTCCGGTGTGATGTAACTTTACCGGACGGGTGAGGAACTGCAAGCATCTGCCCGGTAGTGAGCCCCCATGGCGGCGGGGGTCGCCGGAAAACCCCGAGTTGAGTTTGACGGTTGGGGACTCGAGGGCCCCCAGGGGCTGGAGAGACCGGAGTGGGTGCGCCGTCCTCCCTCAGCTCCGGTCTCGCGGGTCTCTCAAGTCGCTCGAGTCCAAACCGTAAGTTTTGCGGGGCTTCGCGGACACGATGGCATCCTCCGCGGTAAAAATGCCTTTGCCGGTGCGGCCAATGGTCTGCTCGGAACCGGGCGGCGGGCCAGAAAGCGGATGGTGAATGATGACAATGTGTTGACATACGGCATGCTTTGTGATATACTTAGGTTATGAAAAGCATCCGTTGGGACGAACGGAAAAACGCCTGGCCCAAGCAGCATCGCGGCGTGGGGTTTGAGCAAGTGGTGGTTCTGCTTGAGCAGGGCAACGTGCTGGACGTCATGGATCATCCCGACCAGGAGAAGTACCCCCGGCAGAAAATGGCGATTGTTGAAATCGACGGGTATGCCTGTCTCGTTCCTTGATGTGGCTGACGGCGCGGGTGTTTTTCTGAAAACCATCATTCCAAGCCGCAAGGCAACCAAGAAATATTTACGGGGCCGGACATGAAAAAGCAGAAACTGGATTCGGAAGAAAACGCACTTTTGGCGTCTTACGAGCGCGACGAATGGCGTCCGGTAAAGGACAGAAAAGCCGAGACCGCCAAGTTGCAGGGGTATGCCCGCAACACGCTGCAGAAAAACAAGCGAATCAACATCCGTCTGGCCGAGAGCGACTTGGTTGGCATCCAGGCCCGGGCGGTTGAGGAAGGCATGCCCTATCAAACCCTGATTTCGAGCGTGCTGCACAAATATCTTTCCGGGCGGCTGACCGAACGAAACGCGGTTTAGCCGGGCCGTTTTCCCCCTGTCCACGCTGGAGCCATTTAGCTGACGGCGGGTGTCGCTGAAAATTTCAAGCTGGGTTTGACGGTTGGGGGGGGGCTCAAAGGACCCCATGGACTGGAGAGACCGGAAGTGGGTGCGCCGTTCTCCCCCAACTCCGGTCTCACGAGTCCCTCAAGTCACTCGGGTCCAAAGTGGTACCACCCAATTGCAGCGTCCGGAAAATACGCTATAATATGGTAGTTATACCGTCGTGACTTCGGGGTGAAGTCGAAGTTCCAAATTTTCCAAGGTACCGGGTACCTTCCTCCATGTCCTCCACGCTTTCCTCCCAGGCCGGGGCGATCCGGATTGTCGGCGCGCGCCAGCACAATTTGAAAAATGTCACGGTCAGCCTGCCGCGGCAGTCGCTGACGGTGGTCACCGGGCTGAGCGGTTCCGGCAAGTCGTCGCTGGCCTTTGACACGCTGTATGCCGAGGGACAGCGGCGCTATGTCGAGAGCCTGTCGGCCTATGCCCGGCAGTTTTTGGACCGCCTGCAAAAGCCGGAGGTGGACCACATCGAGGGGCTGTCGCCGGCCATCGCCATCGAGCAGCGGTCGGCGGGCAGCAATCCGCGGTCGACGGTGGCCACCACCACCGAGATTTACGATTACCTGCGGCTGCTCTACGCCCATGCCGGCCGGCCCCATTGCCCCAAGTGCGGCAAGCCGATCGCCCGCCAGAGCGCCCAGGCCATCACCGACCGGATCAAGGCGCTGCCGGCCGGCCGCAAGCTGCTGCTGCTGGCGCCGTACGTGACCGGCAAGAAGGGGGAGCACAAGGACGTGCTCGACAAGATGCGCCGGGACGGCTTTGTGCGGGTCCGGGTCAACGGCACGCTGGCCGAGCTGGAGGACGAGCTTAAGCTCGACAAGAACAAGCGGCACACGCTGGAGGCGGTGGTGGACCGGCTGGTCACCGGCGACAGCTCTGCGGCGCGCCTGACCGATTCGGTGGAGCTGGCGCTGCGGGTGGGGGACGGCCTGCTGGTCACCCTGCTGGAAGATCCGGCGGCGCCCGGCGGCTGGCTTGAGGAAACGGTCAGCGAACACCTGGCTTGCGCCGATTGCGGGGTCAGTTTCGGCGAACTGCAGCCGCGCAATTTTTCCTTCAACAGCCCGTTTGGCGCCTGCCCGACCTGCAACGGGCTCGGCGCGCGGCTGATTTTTACCCCGGAGGCGGTGGTGCCCGATCCGTCGCTGTCCATTCGCAACGGCGCCCTTCCGCTGTGGCGCCGGGGGCCGCGCCGGGTGATCATTCTCTACAACCATTACCTGCGTTGCCTGGCGGCGCACTACAAGTTCAGCCTGACCGTGCCCTGGAACGAGTTGCCGGAGGCCGTCCGTCAGACCCTGCTGTATGGCAGCGGCGACGAGATCATCACCTTCGACTACTGGATGCGCGGCAAAACGCATGAGTGGCGCAAGCCGTTCGAGGGGATCATTCCCAACCTGATCCGGCGGCACCGGGAGACCGACAGCGAGGAACTCCGGGAGCGCCTGCAGGCGCATATGACTTTTGAACCGTGCCCCGACTGCCGGGGGGCGCGGCTGAAACCGGAATCGCTGGCGGTCACCGTCGGCGGCAAGTCCATTGCCGAGTTTTGCGGTCTCAGCGTGGATGCCGCGATCACCTTTGTGGATCACCTGGGGCTGCGCGGCGAGGAGCTGGCGATTGCCGGCGAGATGCTTAAGGAAATCCGGGCCCGCTTGGGCTTTCTCCAGGCTGTGGGGCTCAACTACCTCACGCTGGCCCGGGGGAGCGGCACGTTGTCGGGCGGCGAGGCGCAGCGCATCCGGCTGGCCACCCAGGTCGGCAGCGGGCTGGTCGGCGTGCTCTACATTCTCGACGAGCCCAGCATCGGCCTGCACCAGCGCGACAATGACCGGCTGCTGCACACCCTGGAAAAATTGCGCGACCTGGGCAACACGGTGGTGGTCGTCGAGCACGACCTCGACACCATCCGCCGCGCCGATTACGTCATCGATCTCGGGCCCGGTGCCGGCCGGCATGGCGGCGAGCTGGTGGCCGCCGGCACGCCGGCCGAGATTGCGGCCTGCGCTGCCTCGCTGACCGGGCAGTTCCTGGCGGGGCGCCGGGAGATCCCCGTGCCGCGCGAGCGGCGGCCCGGCAGCGGCCAATGGCTGCGCGTCCTGGGCGCCGCCGAGCACAACCTGAAGAAGATCGATGTGGCCATCCCGCTCGGCACCTTCTGCTGCGTCACCGGCGTCTCCGGTTCCGGCAAGAGCACGCTGGTCAACGGCATCCTCAAGAACGCCCTGTTCCAGCATCTCAAGCTGCAGGCGGACCCGCCCGGCAAGCATCGCCGGATCGAGGGTGCCGGGCACATCGACAAGCTGATCGTCATCGACCAGAGCCCGATCGGCCGCACCCCGCGCTCCAATCCCGCCACCTACACCGACGCGTTCGGCCTGATCCGCAACCTGTTCGCCATGGTGCCTGAGGCCAAGGCCCGCGGCTACAAGCCCGGCCGTTTCAGCTTCAACGTCAAGGGCGGGCGCTGCGAGGAATGCCAGGGCGACGGCATCAAGAAAATTGAGATGCAGTTCCTGCCCGACGTTTACGTGCCATGCGAGACCTGCAAGGGACGCCGCTACAACCGGGAGACCCTGGACGTCAAGTTCCGCGGCCGCTCCATTGCCGACATTCTCGACCTGACGGTGGCCGAGGCCTGCGACGTGTTCGCCAACGTGCCCCTGCTCAAGCGCAAAATGGACACCCTGGCGGCCGTGGGGCTCGGCTATGTCCATCTCGGCCAGCCCGCCACCACCCTGTCCGGCGGCGAGGCGCAGCGGGTCAAGCTTGCCACCGAATTGGCGCGCAAACCCTCCGGCCATACCCTGTACATCCTAGACGAGCCCACAACCGGGCTGCACCTGGCCGACATCGAACAGCTGCTGGGCGTCCTTCAGGCCCTGCGCGACCAGGGCAACACCATTTTGGTGATCGAGCACAACCTCGACGTCATCAAGGTCGCCGACCACCTCATTGACCTCGGTCCCGAGGGTGGCGACGCCGGCGGCCAGTTGCTGGTGGCCGGCACCCCCGAGCAGGTCGCGGCCTGTGACGCCTCCCACACGGGGCGTTACCTCCGGCCGCTGCTGCCGGCCAACACGGCGCCTGTCGCCCGCCGGCCGGCGAAGAAAAAAACCGCCAAGCCATCAAGCCACAAGGCGTTGGACTGAAGTTTGTTGGGCGGCAGACTGACGGACCGCTCCAAGGTGAGACAGGCCATCTTGCCTGTCCCTGAAGCTTGGCGTCACTCAACGGTTGTGGTTTTCCCGTCCCAGCGGGACGGGGCGGGAATAGGCAGGGGCTTCAGCCCCTGTTTCGCCCCCCCCCCCGTTTCGCGTGCCGTCAGGGACGCGGCGAATCGCGGCGTACCTACGGCACGCCATCGTTTCATTTTTCGGAACAGGGGCTGAAGCCACTGCCTATTGTCATTCAGTCCCTTCGGGACGAAACCGCACCAAAGTCCCACCGACAACCCGAACGGCAGAAACCGGGTCGTCCTCAGAGTGAACGGCCCGGAGTCCAGTTCAGGAGGAACTCGATGGTGAACACCGCGCTCCAGCTGAAGTCGGCCGCGCCCAGCGGGGCGCCGGTCAGAGGATGGTAGTTCTCATGGATGTGTCCCGGCGTGTTGCGCACCCAGGCGAGCAGGGTGTCGCGGCCGGCGTCGGCAACCTCGTCAAACCCATAATCCTTCAGCCCCTTGAGCGCGAAGTAGGCGACGTTCAGCCAGGTGCGCCCGCGCCAGTACCCCGTGGGGTCGAAGCGCCGGTCGTCGTAGGCGACGCTGGGCCAGCCGGGGGTGAACTTTTTCGGTGAGGCGGCCAGCCGTGCCATCGCTTCGGCATGGGGCTTGTCGGCGATTCTGACGTACAGGGGCATGAAGGAGGCGGGGCTGAGGGCGTCGACGAACGCGCCCTTCCCAAAATCGAAGTCGCGGTAGGCGCCGGTGGCCGCGTCCCACAGGCGGGTTTCGATCCTTTGGGCGAGTTCCGCTCCGGCCTTCTCCCAGCGCCCGGCGTCCTGCGGCAGCCGCAGGCGGCCGGCCATCTGGGCAAGCGCCTGGTACAGCATGACCATGAAACAATTGAGGTCGACCGGCCAGACCTCGTAGATGCCGCCGTCCCAGCGCACGGAATTGTCCCAGCCGGACTCATACTTGGCGTCGGTCAGCCGTTTGGCCGGATCCGCGTCGACGGCGTCGTAGTTGAACAGCCCGTGGCGGTCGCCGCCGCGGTTTTGGCGCCAGTGGGATTCATAAAGGACGAACTTGGGATAGACCTCCTGGAGGAACGCGTCGTCCGGCGCGCGCCGGTCGATCGTCAGCGCGGCCCACGGCATCACGGGCGGCTTGCCAAAATTGTCGGCGATGCGCCCATCCTCGAAGACCACGTCCGGCAGCAGTCCCGAGGGCTGCTGCCGTTCGAGGAACATCAGGATCTGTTCGCGCGCCAGGGCGGCGTCCCAGCGGGAGACGCCGACCGCATGGAACGCGCTGTCCCAGTTCCAGACGCCCCGGAACCCCACGTGCGACGGCGTGATGCCGCGCCAAGGCGCCCAGGGCAGCCGTTTCCCCTCGGCGGGGATGAGAATATTGCCCAAAAGGGTGCGGGCCGCCCGTTCGAGGAGCGAGTAGTCCTCACGGGGAAGCTTGCCGTAAAACTGGGAAAGCCACTGGTCGCAGGCGTTCATCAAAAAAACCTTTGTCTGTCGGGGACGATGAGATTGGAAGGCCGTGCCTGGGGCCGCGGCGCCCGGAAGTCTATTGCCCCGACGGGGGATTGGCAAATGGCGGACTCCGCAGGCCGGAAGAAGCTGGCATGGTTCTTGAACGGAAAACCGCAAGGACCGCGAAGGATGCGGCCCGGGGCGCCAGTCTTTCATGTTGTGACTTTCGCTGCATTGCTGATCAAAAAATGGCACAAATCTTCCGACCCCCAACCGTCTCGTGCGCTGTCCGCGCCATCCAAAACCTTGCCGTCTGGTTCATTGAATGATACATTATTGATTAGTGGTACCAATAAATCAGTACCTATTGTATTTGTCGGTTGTCAAGAAGGATATTATTAATAATGGCATTCAATTTGAAACTTCTATTGAGTAAAGCTGAATATGAAAGTGAAACTCTCAAATTTGACGAGCGGATCAACTCACCGGAATTGCTTGCACGCGATATATCCGCATTTTCCAATGCAAAGGGTGGAATGATATTATTGGGAGTTCGTGAACCAGGTTATGTTGTTGGAATTTCTGAGACTAAGCTCAAAAAATGCTTTGATACTGCTATGGATAGCATAGCCGGTCCGATCCGTGCAGAAATTGAGTTCCTGATTGTTGAAGGGAAAAATGTTGGATTAATTCATATAAAAAATTCTGATGGCATTGTGGGATCACCTTATGGAATATATAGACGGGAAGGGGAGGTGATGGCACCATTGAACGCTGAAGATATAATTAATGGTGTTCATAAAGATAAGAATATTAATGAATCAATTAGCACGGTCAGTAAAACGATATTTCAACAGAACAAACTAATTGAAAAAATATCTTTTTCATTTGACAATGCTAATTAATGGACAAGAAGACTATTTTTTATATCTTTTGGTGCAATGATTGGTACCATTATAATGAATTTCCCTTTTTGTTATGCAATGATCGGATCGGTTTTAGGTTGTACATCTGCTAAATTATTTTTATCAACAATAACCCCACGTAAAAAATGATTAATTAAACATAAAATTGCAAAGACAGCGAAGGATGCGGCTGGAAAGCACGGATCTTTATCGTTGCGCCCTTCTGTTCAAAAAAGGAGGCAATTGGGGACGGGAGAATGAAGGCCGCGGAACATAACATCATGCCAACCCTTGCTGTTCCCTCAAAGAGCGAAGTCGTATTGGCGCTCCGCATTTTTACCGCGATTGGGGCGCTGGTCGCCATCATCGGGGTGATTCTGCTCGTGCGGGCCGCCTGGTTTGTCGCCCATGCCGTAAAAACCACTGGCATGGTCTGCCGGCTGGAACAACACACCACCGGTGGTGAATATTACCCGGTTTTTTCTTTTAAAGACGCCAGCGGTTCCGAATTTACCATTCGCGCGAATGTCGGCCTTAACATCTGTAAGGCTCTTCCGGGAGAAAAAATTCCTGTCCTGTATTTCCCCGCCAACCCAACCCAGGCTCGCATGGCAAGCTTTTGCGGGCTGTGGATGCTTGACCTGATCATTACGGGATTTGGCATTTTTGTGGGCAGCATGGCAGTAGTTTTGGCCATGGCAGTGAAGCGTTCTTCATGCCATGTTGACGAAACGGCGGAAATCATTGAACAACTCGGGGCAATTGGCGGCGACCCGACATTGCCGCCCAGCGCTGATAGAAATTTTAAACAACTACCCTTGCAGGCGGTTGGTGCCAAAGACCCGGCACAGTTAAAAAACAACACGCCGTTCGTGATTTACGAAGCTCGTGCACGATGGGTGGCGGTCGTCAACCTGGCTTTCCTCGGGGCGTTTGTTTTTGTGGCTTTTCACTTTGGTCCCGATGATCCGGTTGGCCATTGGGTGGCTGGGGTGTTTGGTGGTTTGTTTGCGTTATTCTGGTGTAAGAATCTGATCTCCGGTTTTCGCATGTACCTGGCCGGAGACGGTCGCCACTTGGTGTGGCAGGAAGGGGCAGAGAAGGGAAGCGTTGAACTCAGCAAGATCACGCACATCCTGGTCGCCGTTAAGCCGCCGGGTGATTCGGGGGCGAGCTGGACTTTTATCCGGTTCAAGCTCGCGAACGGCTCCGAACGCCAACTTCCCCCCAATCTTTCAACTGGATTGCGGGCGAAAGGCTGGCACCGCCTGAAAGATCTTGTCCGCTATGTGCGCTCAATTACTCCGGTCACCGTGGGACAGCTCTATAGCCCGCTGGTGGAACTCCGGGAATGATCCGGCGGGATGGGGGAAGCGGTGCTCCCCCTCTGGAATTTGGCACAACTCAACGATGTTGTTTCCTGCGCCAGCAGGCGCTCTGGAGTGCGGCGGGTCCTCACGCCGCCCTCCTACCGGCCGGCTGCGACGGCCGCTCCCCAAAGTCCCGCCATCCGAGCCGCGCACGTCAGCAAGTGGTCATTCATGCCAGGGCGGCGTCGAAGCCGCCGACACTCCCAGGGAGGTTGCCGCCTCAGGCTAATCCAACCATCGCTATTGGTGCTGCTTTCTGTTCAGTTCCTCCGGGACGAAGTTGCCGGGTCGTTGGAGATGTGCCAAATTGTTCCCCGCCTTACGCCTCCCGTTTCACGCATCACGCATCACGTATCACGTATCACGTATCACGTATCACGTATCACGTTCCCGGAGCCCCCCCCATGTCCACCCCGCTGCCCTGTTTCAAGGCCTACGACCTGCGCGGCAAGGTGCCGTCCGAGCTCAACGACGACATTGCCTGGAAAGTGGGCCGCGCCTATGCCGCCGAAATCCGGCCCGCCGGCCCGGTGGCGGTCTGCCGCGACATCCGGCTGAGCAGCGGCGGGCTGGCCGCTGCCCTCATTCGCGGCCTCAATGAGGGCGGGGTGGACACCCGCGACCTCGGCATCGGCGGCACCGAAATGAGCTATTACGCCGCCGCCCAGCCCGGCATGGGGGGCGGCATCATGGTGACGGCCAGCCACAACCCGATGGAATACAACGGCATGAAGCTGGTCCGCGCGGGGGCGGTGCCGATCAGCGGCGACTCCGGCCTGCGGGCCCTGGAACGCCGGGTGCGCGAGAACGACCTCGGCCCCGCCGCGCCGCGCCCCGGCCGCAACCAGCCGCTCGACCTGCGCGACGGCTACTGCCGCAAGCTGCTGTCCTTTGTCGACCGCGCCGCGCTCAAGCCGCTTACCATTGTGGCCAATGCCGGCAACGGCTGCGCCGGCCCCATCCTGGACGCCTTGGCCCCGCAGCTGCCCTTCAATTTCATCCGCGTCCACCACCAGCCGGACGGCACCTTCCCCAACGGCGTGCCCAACCCGATGCTGGAGGAGAACCGCCGCGCCACCGCCGAGGCCGTGCGCCAGCACCGCGCCGACCTCGGCATCGCCTGGGACGGCGACTTTGACCGCTGCTTCTTCTTTGACGAGACCGGGGCCTTTGTCGAAGGCTATTACCTGGTCGGCCTGCTGGCCCAGCGCATGCTGCAGAAGGCTCCCGGCGCCGCCGTCATCCATGACCCGCGCCTGACCTGGAACACCATCGAGATGGTGACGGCGGCCGGCGGCCGGCCGGTCCAGTGCAAAACCGGCCACGCCTTCATGAAGGAACGGATGCGCCGCGAAGACGCCATCTATGGCGGTGAGATGTCGGCCCACCATTATTTCCGCGAGTTCGCCTACTGCGACACCGGCATGGTGCCGTGGCTGCTGCTGGCCGAACTGCTCGGCGCCACCGGGCAGACGCTTGGCCGGCTGGCCGCCGCCCGCGCCTGCGCCTATCCGTGCAGCGGCGAGATCAACAGCACGGTGGCGGACGCCTCGGCGGTGGTCGCCCGCGTCCGTGCCCGCTACGAACCGCAGGCCACCGCCAAGGATGAGACCGACGGCCTGTCGCTCGAGTTTGCCGGCCGCTGGCGCTTCAACCTGCGGAGTTCGCAGACCGAGCCGATCCTGCGCCTCAATGTCGAGTCCCGCGGCGAGCCGGCCCTGATGGCCGACCGCACCGCCGAGCTGCTGGCGCTCATCCGCGGCTGAGGGGCCTCATTCATGAAAAGTTATTTTTCTGCTTTGTCCCCAGCAGGGACTGACCTGTCCAGCCCAGGGGCGAATGCCCCGGGGATTGGAGTTTGGCATAACTCAAATGGGTGCGGTTTTCCCGTCCCAGCGGGACGGGGCGGAAATAGGCAGGGGCTTCAGCCCCTGTTTTGTTACCCCTTTTCCTTCAGTCCCTCCGGGACGAAACCGCCCCCCAATCCCGTGCTTGTGCCAAACTCCAGGCCGGAGGCGAATGACCCTGGGAAAATCGGCATTAATTCTACTTTGTTACATTCTCGATTGAGTGTGTTCTTGGTCGCTGTCGTGGTCGTTTTCGTACTCGATTCGATGACGACAACGATTTTTAATCTAGCAAAGTAAAATTACCGCAGTTGTCCCTGATGGGTACGCACATAACAATAAGGATCAAGAACGCATGTGGAATGGCAAGCGCAAGGCCGTGACCTTCAGTTACGATGACGGGGTCACCCAGGACATCCGGCTGATCGCCCTGCTGGACAAGTACGGGTTGAAGGCAACCTTCAACCTGAACTCGGCCTACCTGGGGTTGCCCGGCCGGCTGGAGCGCGAAAACACGGTGGTCTCCCACAACAAAGTCCACGCCTGCAAGGTGAAAGAAACCTACAGAAACCACGAGGTTGCCGTCCATACGCTGTCGCATCCGAACCTGACCGAGCAGGATGCCGGGACCATTGTCTGGCAGGTGGAACAGGACCGGAAACTGCTGACCGGGCTGGTCGGTTACGACGTGGTTGGCATGGCCTATCCCTGCGGCGGGGTCAACAACGACGACCGGGTGGCCGAAGTCATCAAGACACAGACCGGCGTCAAATACGCGCGGACCATCACCTCCACCTATAATTTTGACCTCCAGACCAACCTGCACCGGTTCAATCCCAGCGTCTATCATGTGATGGAATTCGACCGGCTGATGGAGCTCGGCAAACGGTTTGTCGCGCTCAAGACAACGGCTCCGCAGCTGTTCTACATCTGGGGGCACAGCTACGAGTTTGACATCGCGGACAACTGGCAGCGCATGGAGGAGTTCTGCCGGCTGATCAGCGGCCAGCCCGACATCTGCTACGGCACCAACCGGGACGTGCTGCTGGCGTAAGTCCGTAGGACTAAAAAACGGATTCACCACGAAGACACGAAAAGCACGAAGATAAGTCGAAGATCCGAAGACAGCCTGAAGGCTGGACTCAAACCCGGGGCGCATGTTGTTTGAGTTCACGCTTCAGCGTGTGGCGACTTGCCCCTGGCCCCGGCAGGAGAAGCATGGGGATGGAGAAGCATGGGGACGGGTGGGCAGCCGCTGGTGAGCCGCCGCAACCAGGCCGGCGGCGGCCGATGCGGCAAAAAGACCGGGCGGGCTTGTCCCGGCGAACTCCGCGGCTCCGCGTGAGCCCGGACTTGGGGACAGGTGAATGGTGCGCCAACACCTCGCATTCACCCGTTCCAAGTGTCTTGGCCTATGACCACGAGAATAGGCCCTGATGAAAAAACAAACACGACTTCCCGTAGTCTAACGCTGCCAACAGCACGAAAGCAACGCCCTCAACGTAGAGTGCGACCGCCAAGCCACGGGAAATACCGGACGGGAGCCGGTAGAAGCGCCAGCACCGTTGGAAGGCAAAGCCGGCCCATACAAAGGTGAGCAGGGTGGGAATCATGGCCTCGCCGGGAGTGCCGTGCAAAGAGGGAATGAGCAAGCACGGCATCAATGCCACCTGTAAGAAGAGGGGCGACAATCGCAACCTTAGCTTGAACTCTCCGCGTGGCAGACAGAATCCGATCACGACTGAAAGCAGCCCACAGGCGATGCCGATTTTTTGAACGCTGTCCATAGATTTTGGTTGGCACCCTGCCAGAAAACTCAGCTGCCCGGCGCGCATGGACTAGGAACGGGCCGCAGCGATACCGATTCCGATACCGACCCCGACGGCGCGAAGGGGGTGAATGGT
>JBAZJM010000115.1:0-13030 GCA_041651315.1 Lentisphaeria bacterium
CATGGCACGCGGCGGGAAGGCGCTTCCAGCACCCAAAACCATGGCGGTGACCAACCCCGCACCCCACGGCCGGCGGCACACGGGGGCAGCACAAATCACACACACCGAGCTGGGACTTGGCGTTCCCAGGGGGGGGCGATCATTTTGGATTTATCTGCGCAGATCCGCGAAATCCGCATAACACGTGCCAATACAGTATGAAAGCGCCGTCAAGCCGGCGTCCCCCTAACCTGGATTATTCATGAAGGCTGCCAAGAACGTGGGGCAGGCATTCCTGCCTGCCAGAAACGTGCCGCGGGCATTCCTGCCCGCGTTCGACTATTGGCGTGACTCACCCTTGAAAAAACAATTTTCAATTGATAAACCCCATGCCACCGAGACCGGGCAGGAATGCCCGGCCGATCTTCAATCGCAGGCAAGAATGCCTGCGCCACGCTCGATGCCGACGGTTGAAATGAAATTGGCATGACGGAAGGTTTGGGAACCGCCTTTCCTAACGCAAAAAGGAGCGGGGTTCCCAATAGTGCCGGTCATGCCCCCCTTCCCCGTTGCCGTCAGGCGGCGCGCGGGGTGGCGGGTTTGGCCAGGGCGCGCAGGTAGCGGTCCATGCCGGCGGCGGCCTGGCGGCCGTCCATCATGGCCCGCACCACCAGGGAGGCGCCGCGGTTGAGGTCGCCGGCCACGAACACCCCGGGGACGCTGGTCATCAGGTTGGCGTCGAGCACCGGGTCGTTGCCGGGGGTGGTCTGGATGCCAAAGGCCTGCAAGACCTTGACGTTGCCCTCCTTGGTAAAGCCCATGGCCAGCAGGACCAGGTCGGCGGAAATCTCATGCTCCGTCCCCGCCTTCTCCACGAAGTTCATCCGCCCCTTGGCGTCCTTCTTCCACTCCACTTCCACGGCGCGCACGCTGGCGACACGACCGTTTTTGCCGACAAATTCCTTGGTCAGGATGTTCCAGCGCCGCTCGCCGCCTTCCTCGTGTGACGAGGACGACCGCAGCATGTAGGGCCACTGCGGCCACGGGGTCGAGGCGTCGCGCTCAACCGGCGGCTTGGGCATGATCTCCACCTGCATGACGGACGCGGCGCCGTGGCGCAGGGCGGTGCCCAGGCAGTCGGCGCCGGTGTCGCCGCCGCCAACGATCAGCACATGGCGGCCTTCGGCGGTGATCGCTTCGGCCTCCGGAATCGTCTCGCCGGCCCCACGCCGGTTCTGCTGGACCAGGTAATCCATGGCAAAATGGATGCCGGCCAGGTCGCGGCCGGGAATGGGCAGGTCGCGGGGAATGCGGGCGCCGCCGGCCAGCAGCACGGCGTCATAGGTGCGCCGCAGATAGCCGATGGAGACATCGTCGCCGACCCGCACCCCGGTCTCGAAGCGGACGCCCTCGGCGCGCAGCTGTTCCAGCCGCCGGTCGATCACGCTCTTTTCCAGCTTGAAGTCGGGAATGCCGTAGCGCAGCACGCCGCCGATGCGGTCATGGGCCTCGTAAACCGTCACCTGGTGGCCGGCACGGGCCAGCTGCTGGGCGGCGGCCAGGCCGGCCGGGCCGGACCCGACCACGGCGGCCTTGCGCCCGGAACGGACCGCGGCCGGCTGCGGCTGGATCCAACCCTCGCGCCAACCGCGCTCGACCAGGTGCAGTTCAATCTGGCGGATGGTCACCGGCTGGTCGTTGGCGCCCAGGGTGCAGGCGGCCTCGCACAGCGCCGGGCAGATGCGGCCGGTGATCTCCGGGAAGTTGTTGGTGCTGTGCAGCAGCTCCAGCGCCTCGCGCCAGCGCTTGCGGTAGACCAGGTCGTTCCACTCGGGAATGAGGTTCCGCAGCGGACAGCCGCTCATATGACAGAACGGCACGCCGCAGTCCATGCAGCGCGCGCCCTGCTGTTCCAGGGCGGCCTCGTCCAACGGTTGTTCGATCTCGCGCCAGTCCCGGAGCCGCTCAGCGGCCGGCCGCTTGGACATGGTGCGCCGCTTGATCTCGAGAAATCCGGTCGGCTTTGCCATCGTCGTATACCTCTTCGGTTGCGGAAACGGTTTCATCCTCGCGGTGGACCTGCTGGCGCATGCGCTCCAGCACCAGGCGGTAGTCAATCGGCATGACCTTGACAAAATAGGCCAGCTGGGTGTCCCAGTGGTCCAGGATCTGGCGGGCGCGGCGGCTCCCGGTGAGCTCCTGGTGGCGGGTGATCAGGGCCTGGAGCTGCGCCACATCCTCGGCCGCGCGCACCGGCTCCAAGTCCACCATGTCCAGGTTGCAGCGGGTGTCGAACAGCCCGGTCGGATCGTAGACATAGGCGATGCCGCCCGACATGCCGGCGGCAAAATTGACGCCGGTCGGGCCGAGCACGGCCACCACGCCGCCGGTCATGTATTCGCAGCCATGGTCGCCCACCCCCTCCACCACCACGGTGGCGCCGCTGTTGCGCACGGCAAAGCGTTCGCCGGCCAGGCCGTTGATGAACAGTTCGCCGCCGGTGGCGCCGTAGAGGATGACATTGCCGGCAATGACGCTGTCCTCGGGGGCAAAGGCGGCATCCCTGGGCGGCACCACCACGATGCGGCCGCCGCTCATCCCCTTGCCCACGTAGTCGTTGACGTCGCCCTCGACGCGGATGGCCACCCCCGGCGCCAGGAAGGCCCCCAGGCTTTGGCCGGCCGTGCCAGTGAAGTTGAGCGTGAGGGTGCCGGCCGGCAGCCCCGCAGGGCCGTGCCGCCCGACAATGGCGCCGCTGAGGCGCGCGCCGACCGTGCGGTTGATGTTGCGGATGGGCAGGTCCAGGGTGACCGGCTGCTGCCCCTCAACCGCCGCCTTCACCTTTTCCAGCAGGCCGTCATCGAAGCATTCGGCCGCCTCGCGGAACTCCGTCCGCCGGCAGCGCAGCGGCAGGTCGGCGTTGCGGCGGCCGACCACCTCCAGCAGGCCGCGGAAATCCAACGTCGCCGGCTTGCCGGAAAAGGCGCCGGCCGCGAAGGCCAGGCGCTCGCTGTGCCCGACCATCTCATCCACGGTGCGGAAGCCGAGTTCGGCCATGACCTCGCGGAAATCGCCGGCCAGGAAGCGGAAGAAACGCTCGACATGCTCGGCCTTGCCCTGGAAACGCTCGCGCAGCCGCTCGTCCTGGGTGGCGACGCCGAACGGGCAGGTGTTGAGATGGCACTTGCGCATCATGGTGCAGCCGAGGGTGACCAGCACCACGGTGGCGAAGCCGAACTCCTCGGCGCCCAGCAGGGTGGCGATGGCCAGGTCGCGCCCGGTGCGCAACTGGCCGTCCACCTGCACCCGGATGCGGTCGCGCAAGCCGTTCTGGCGCAGCGACTGCTGCGTCTCCGCCAGCCCCAGCTCCCAGGGCAGGCCGGCATGCTTGATGGCGGTCAGCGGCGAGGCGCCGGTGCCGCCGTCATGCCCGGCGATCAGCACCATGTCGGCCTTGGCCTTGGCCACCCCCGAGGCGATGGTGCCGACCCCGACCTCGCTGACCAGCTTGACCGAGACGCGCGCCGCGGGATTGACGCACTTGAGGTCGTAAATGAGCTGGGCCAGGTCTTCGATCGAGTAGATGTCATGGTGCGGCGGCGGCGAGATCAGGGTCACCCCCGGCGTGGTGTGGCGCACCCGGGCGATGTCCACGGACACCTTGTGCCCAGGCAGCTGCCCGCCCTCGCCCGGCTTGGCCCCCTGCGCCACCTTGATCTGCAGTTCGTCGGCGTTGACCAGATATTCCGCGGTGACCCCGAAACGGCCGGAGGCCACCTGCTTGACCCGGGACTTGAGCAGGTCGCCGTTGGCCTGCCGCCGGTAGCGCGCCGGGTCTTCGCCACCCTCGCCCGAATTGCTCCAGGCCCCGAGCCGGTTCATCGCCCGGGCAATGGTCTCATGCGCCTCCGGGCTGATGGAGCCGAACGACATGGCCGATGCCACAAAGCGCTTGACAATGCTTTCGACCGGTTCCACCTCCGCCAAGGGCACCGGGGTCCCCGGGGTGAAGGTCAGCAGGCTGCGCAGGGTGACATGGGCCCGGGACTGGTCGTTGATGGCGCGGGTGTACTTCCGGAACGCCTCCAGGCTGTCGGTGCGCACCGCCTGCTGCAGCTGGACAATGGCCTCCGCCGACCACAGGTGCTTCTCCCCCTCGGCGCGCAGATGATAGTTGCCGCCGATGGCCAGCAGCGACGGCGCGACGCCGGTCGCCGGAAACGCCGTCCGGTGCCGGACGGCCACGTCCGCCGCCAGCTCCGCCAGCCCGATGCCGCCAATGCGCGAGGCGGTGTTGGGGAAATAACGGGTCATCAGCTCCGGCCCGAGCCCGACCGCCTCGAAGATCTGCGAGCCGAAGAAGCTGCGCAGGGTGGAAATGCCCATGCGGCTGAACGTCTTGAGCAGCCCCTTCTTCACCGCCGCCAGGTAGTTGTCCAGCGCCGCCTCGACGCTGACCGGCTTGTCCAGCAGCCCGGCCGCCGCCAGGTCGCGCACGGTGGAGAAGGCCACGTGCGGGCACACCGCGTTGCAGCCGAAGGCGATGAGCATGGCGAAATGGATCACCTCGCGCGCCTCGCCGGTCTCCAGGATGAGGCCCGCCCGGGTGCGGAGTCCGCGCCGGATCAGGTGGTGGTGCAGCCCCGACACCGCCAACAGCGCCGGTATCGCCGCCCGGCCGGCCGTCAGCTTGCGGTCGGACAGCAGCAGAATGGTGGCGCCGCCGGCAATCGCCGCCTCGGCCCGGGCGAACAGCGCCGCGAGCCCGGCTTCCAGCCCCGGACCGCCCGCGCCCACCTCATACAGGCATTCCAGGTCCGCCACCTTGACCTCCGGGACCGGCGAACGGCGCAGCCGCGCCAGGTCGTCCGGGGTCAGGATCGGGTGGTGCAGTTTGAGCATGCGGCAGTGCTGCGGTGTCTCCTCCAGCAGGTTGCGCTCGCAGCCGACGTAGCTCATCAGCGACATCACCAGCTCCTCGCGCAACGGGTCGATGGGCGGGTTGGTGACCTGGGCGAACAGCTGCTTGAAGTAATGGAAGAGCAGCTGGGGCTTCTCCGACAGCACCGCCAGCGGCGCATCGTTGCCCATCGAACCGACCGCTTCCTGGCCGTTCGCCGCCATCGGGGCGATGATCATCCGCAGCTCTTCCCCGGTGTAGCCGAAGGCGTGCTGCTTGGCGCGCACCGCCTCGGGGCTTTCCGGCGGCAGTTCGGCCGGACTGAGCATGCCGCGCAACTCGATCCGGTTTTCCTTGACCCAATGCCGGTAGGGCCGGGCGCGCGACAGCTTGGCCTTGATCTCATGGTCGGGCACGATGCGGTTCTCGGCCAGATCCACCAGGAACATGCGGCCGGCCTGCAGGCGGCTGCGGTAGAGGATGTCGGCGGCCGGAATGTCCAGCACGCCGGACTCGGAGGCGAGCACCACAAAACCGTCGCGGGTCACCGTGCAGCGGCAGGGGCGCAGCCCGTTGCGGTCCAAGGTGCCGCCGATGTAGCGGCCGTCGCAGAAAACCAGGGCGGCGGGACCGTCCCACGGCTCCTGGAAGGCGCAGTGATACTCATAAAAGGCGCGCTTGTCCTCGCTCATGTGAATCCGGGCCCCCCACGCCTCCGGCACCAGCATCATCATGGCGTGCGGCAGCGAGCGGCCGGCGGCGGCCAGCAGTTCGACCGCGTTGTCCAGCATGGCCGAGTCGCTGCCGGTTTCCACGATCACCGGCTTGATCTGTTCCACGTCCGCCCCCAGCTGCGGCGACGCCAGGCCGGCCTCGCGGGCCTTCATGCGGTTGACATTGCCGCGCAGGGTGTTGATCTCGCCGTTGTGGGCCAGGTAACGGAACGGCTGCGCCAGGCTCCAGGTCGGCAGCGTGTTGGTGCTGTAGCGCTGGTGCACCACGGCGAAGGCACTGGCAAACTCCGGGTGGCTCAGGTCGGGATAAAAGGTCTGGATCTGGGTGCCGGTGAGCATTCCCTTATAGACAAGGGTGCGGGCGGACAGGCTGCACACGTAGAACTGGCTGGCGTCCGCGTCCGTCCACCCCGCCGCCGCCTTTTCCGCCTGCCGCCGAACCACGTACAGCTGGGTCTCGAACTGGGCGGCCGGAACCGTGCCCCGCCCCACAAAGCACTGGGCAAACCGCGGCATCGTGCTCTTGGCCAACACCCCCAGCGACCGGTCGTCATAGGGCACGTCGCGCCAGCCCAGCACCGTCAGGCCATGCGCCGCCGCCGCCTTTTCCAGCTCGCCGCGGCAGCGCGCCGCCACCGCCTCCACCGGGGGCAGGAACACCATGCCCACGCCATACTCGCCGGCCGGCGGCAGGGCGAACGTCAGCCCCGCACCGGAGCGGAAAAAGGCGTCGGGCAGCTGCAGCAGCAACCCGGCGCCGTCCCCGGTGGCACGGTCGCCGCCCAACGCCCCGCGGTGCTCCAGATTGACCAGCACCTCAATCGCCTGCAAAACCAGGCGGTGGCGCGGCTTGGCGTCCAAATGCGCCAGCATGCCCACGCCGCAACTGTCATGCTCGCAGGCCGGATCGTACACGCCTTGGGCGGCCGGAAAACCCGCCGCATTGGCCGGCCGGAACGCCAGCCCTTCCCATCCCCGCAACGGTCGCTGGTGGTCGTTGTCCATAGTGCCTTCACCTGTCCGGCGGCGGCGCACGCCGCGGTCCTTAAACAATACGGTTGAGGTTTGGTGGACCATAAAAGAAAGCCCCGTGCCAAGACCACAAAAACAGTCACATTATCTTAGTAAATAATATATTACGAAAATTATACCACTTCCACCCCAGACCAATTGTTACATTCCTGCAACAAAACCTCCACAAATGTAACATTCCTGTAACCTCCCGCCTCCCCAACCGCCGACGGCCGCCGCCACGGCAACGCCGGACGGGCCCGGCCACTCACCGGCCGCCCAAGGCGGCGCGGTAGGCGTCAAGGGCGGCCGGAAACGGGCCGAGGGCGCGGGCGGCAATGCCCAGGGAATGGGCAATGGCCACGCCATAGTTGGTGATCGGCACCCCGGCCCGCTGGCACCGCTGGACGCGGCACACCACCTGCCGCCGGTTCCAGGTGCAGGCGCCGCAATGGATGACCAGCCGGTAGGGGCTCAAATCCTCGGGAAACTCCCGCCCGGAACGGACCTCGACCGCCAGGGCGCCGCCGACGTACTGTTCCAGCCAGCGCGGAATCTTCACCCGGCCGATGTCGTCGCCAATGGGGTGATGAGTGCAGGCCTCGGCGATCAGCACGCGGTCGCCGGGCCGCAACCGGTCAATGGCGGCGGCGCCGGCCGCCATGGCGGTCAAGTCGCCCTTGAGCCGGGCATAGAGGATGGAAAAGGAGGTCAGCGGCACCGCGGGGGGGGTGTCGGCATCGACCTTGAGGAAGGCCTGGCTGTCGGTGATCACCAGGTCGGGCGGCTGGCGCAGGCGGCCCAGGGCGTCGCGCAGTTCGCGCTCCTTGGCCACCAGCGCCAGGCGGTCGGCGTCGAGCAGGTCGCGCAGCACCTGGACCTGGGGCGGGATCAGCCGCCCCTGGGGCGCCTCCTTGTCAATGGGAATGACCAGCACGGCCAGGCCGCCGGCCGGCAGCAGGTCGGAGGCGATGGCGGGGGGCGCCGCCAGCCCGGCCGGCAGCGCCGTCTTGAGCTGCCAGCGCAACGCCTCGATGCCGGTGCCGGCCAGGGCGGACACGGTGGCCACCAGGGCCGCCCGGCGCTCCAGGCGCGCCAGCGTTTCCGGCGGCGCCGGCGGCGCGCCGGGCGGCAACCGGTCGGCTTGGCTGAACACCACGGCCACGGGGATTTCGTCTCCGGCCAGCTCGTCCAGCAGCTCATCCTCAAAACGGGTCCATTGTCCGGCCACGGCGACCAGCAGGGCCAGGTCCAGCCGCTCCAGCACCTTGCGGGTGGCGGCAATGCGCTGGGCGCCGAGCGCCCCCGCGTCGTCCAGCCCCGCCGTGTCCACGAACAGCACCGGACCGACCGGCGCCAGTTCCATGGCCTTCTCCACCGGGTCGGTGGTGGTGCCGGCCACATCGGACACAATGGCCACCGCCTGCCCGGTAAGGGCGTTGAGCAGGGAGGACTTGCCCACATTCCGGCGGCCCAGCAGGCCGAGATGGGGACGAAAAGCGCGGGGAGTGGTTTCAGAACGTGCCATGCCGTAATTTAATCTCTTGAAAGATGGAGAGCGGAGGTGTTGACGGAACGGCCTCCTTGCGTTATGGTTTCTTGTTGCCGTAAATGGGCAACAGGAGGACTTGCCAGCGCCGGTTATGGAGATCTACGTCAGCAACCTGTCGTACCAGACAGACGAGGCCGCCCTTCGGGAGCTGTTCGCACCTTTCGGTGAAATCCGCAAGGCCATGGTCATCAAGGACCGGGAAACCGGCCAGTCACGCGGTTTCGGGTTTGTCGAGATGCCCGACCCGGAAGCCGCGCAGCGCGCCATTGCCGAACTTTCCGGCAAACCGTTTCAAGGCCGGACCCTCAACGCCTCCGAGGCGCGGCCGCGCACGCCCGGCAGCAGCGCCCCCGGCGGCAGCAGCGGCGGCTATGCCCCCCGCCCCCCGGCCGGCGGCAGCCGGCCGTCCTATGGCGCCCCGCGCACCCCGCCGCCCGGCAACGTGGCCGTGCATCCGCTCGGCACCCCGCCGCCCCGCAGTGAACCGACGGCCGGCGCCGACCGTTTTGGAGAGAACGAGCGCCCCCGGCGTTTTAGCAAGCCGCCGCCGCCCAAGGACCGCAACAAACGCCCCAGCTTCGAAGACCTCCGCATGGCCAAGGCGATGAAGGGGCTGGAAAAGGGCCGGCGCCAAAGTGTCGTTGACGACAAGGACGATGAGGAATTCATCCCCCCCGTCCGCATCCGCTGACCAGCCGCCGGGCCGGACAGCTTCCCGGCCGGCATGAAAGGATCCGCTCCCATGACCATCACGGAAACACAACAGGGCAACGCCAAGGTGGTGGGGGTGCAGGGACGGCTGGACGCCGTCACTTCGCCCGAGTTCGAGAAAAAACTGGCCGCCATCGTCGATGACGGTTGCCGCCAGCTGGTCATCGACTGTTCCGCCTTGGACTACATCAGCAGCGCCGGCCTCCGGGTCTTCCTGGCCATCGCCAAACGGCTGAAGAACGTCCAGGGAACCATCGTCGTGGCCGCCGCCCAAACGCAAGTCCGCGAGATTTTTGACATCGCCGGCTTTGCCGCCATCCTGCCGATCAAGAGCACTGTTGCCGACGCCGTCCAGGGCTGAGGAGCCGCACTTATGCTGACTTTTGCCGAGGAGCTCTTCCTGCTGGCCCTGGACGACCGCCAGGGCGCCCTGCGCCCCATGCCGGTGCTGGCGCTGGAATACGCACTGGCCGGGGCCGTGGTCACGGAACTGGCGTTCCACAACCGGGTGGACACCGACCTCACCCACCTGACCGTGGTCGACCCCACCCCCACCGGCGACCTCCTGCTGGACGGGGTCCTCAAGGAACTGGCCGCCGAGCCGCGCCAGCACAGCCTGCATGCCTGGCTCGAAAGCCTCAGCGACGAGGCGCGCCAGATCCAGGACAAGGTTCTCCACCAGCTGATGGCGCGCGGCATCCTCAAATGCGAAGACCGCCGCATCCTGTGGGTTTTCCACTGCCGCCGTTATCCGTTGCTGGACAACCATGAGATCAAGGAAGTGTGCGCCCGCCTGCGCGACCTTATTTTGGGCGAGGACATTCCGACCCCGCGCGACGCCGTGCTGATCAGCCTGGCCGATGCCTGCCGCCTGCTCAATCACCTGCTGTCCCGCGAGGAACGGGCCCAGGCCCAGCCGCGCATCAACGCCCTCGCCAAGCTGGACCTGGTCGGCCAGGAAGTCGCCAAGACCGTCCGCAACATCAGCCAGGCCATCGCCCTCGCCGCCGCCGGCGCCCCCTGATGCCGGCCGGCATCTACGACTGCCACGCCCACCTGGCCGATCCGCGGCTCGCGGCTGAGCTGCCCCAGTTGCTGGCCCGCAGCCGGGCACACGGACTCCGGGGGGTCCTGGCCGCCGCCGCCCGCCTCCGGGAATGGCCCGTCATCGCCGAACTCGTCCGCCGGGAACCCGGCGTGCTGGGTGCCCTCGGCCTGCATCCCTTCTTTCTTGACGACTGGACGCCGGGCCTGCCCGGCGAACTCCGCACCCGACTCCTGGCCGAGCCCCGACTGCGCGCCGTCGGCGAGATCGGGCTGGACTTCTGGCACGGCCGCCAGGACCGGGACCGTCAGCATGCGGCCTTCACCGCCCAGCTCGCCGTGGCGTGCGAACTCCGCCGGCCGGTGGTGCTGCACAACCGGCGCAGCTGGCCGGATTTTTTCGCCGTCTGGCGCGAACTCCGCACCCCGCCCCCCGGAGGCGTGCTCCACCATTTCACCGGTTCCCGCGAAACCGCCCGCCAAGCCCTCGATCTCGGATTGCACCTGTCGTTCTGCGGCCCGCTCACCTGGCCCCAGTCCCGCCGCTTGAAGACGGTCGCCGCCTGGGCGCCCCTGGACCGGCTGCTCACCGAGACCGACGCTCCGGACCTGCCGGCAGAACCGTACCGCGGCAGCCTCAGCGAACCCTGGCAGGCCGGCGCCGTCCTGGCGGAGCTGGCCCGCCTCAAGCAGCAGCCGCTGGAGACGGTCGCCGACGCCGTCGCCGCCAATTTCACCACCCTGTTCGGCGACGCGGGCGGAAACGTCCCGCCGGACGGCAAGCCTTAAGCCATCTGTCGTTAGGCGGAAGGTAATTACACTGCGGTAGGTTCACTTCTCTGCGGTTACGGTTTTCCCGTCCCAGCGGGACGGGGCGGTAATAGGCAGGGGCTTCAGCCCCTGTTTAGCCCCCCCCCCCCCATTTCGCGTGCCGTCAGGTACGCGGCGAATCGCGGCGTACCTCCGGCACGCCATCTTTTCATCCCCCGGAACAGGGGCTGAAGCCCCCTGCCTATTGTCATTCAGTCCCTCCGGGACGAAATCCGCCCAACCCCGTCACTGGCGTTCCGGGCTCTGATAACCGCCGGACTCGGATGCTTGCCGTTCCCCGGCCTGGACACCGCCTCCGCGAGGCCCCCCCGGCTCACTCGGCCACGATCTGGGTGCCGATGCCCTGGGTGGTGAACATCTCCAGCAGCAGCGAGTGCGGCAGGCGCCCGTCGATCATGTGCACCTGCTGGCAGCCGGCATCGATCGCCTCCGCAGCGCTGCGCAGCTTGGGCACCATGCCTCCCGCCACCACCCCGTCGCTGATCAGCTTGTCCACCTCGCGGCGCCGGATGGTCGAGATCAGGGATTCCGGATTTTTCGGATCCATCAGGATGCCGGGCACGTCGCTGAGGAAGATCATCTTGCGCGCCTTGAGCAGGGCGGCCACCTGGCAGGCGGCCATGTCGGCGTTGATGTTGTAGGTGACGCCGGCCAGGTCGCGCCCCAGCGGCGTGATCACCGGAATCTCGTCACGGTTGAGAATCCAGCGGATGCCCTCCGTGTCCACATTGACCACCCGGCCGACAAACCCGAGGTCCACGTCCCGCCCCTGCTCGTCCTTTTCTTGGATGCGCTCGGCGCGCAGCACCGACTTGCCGGACACCGCACAGGGGCGGCCGCCCTCTTCCCGGATCGTCTTCACCAAGTCGGCGTTGATCACGTTGTGCAACACCTCGTCGACCACCCGGATCGTCTTGTCACAGGTGTAGCGCAGGCCGTTGATGAACCGGGTCTCGACCCCTTCCTTCTTCAGCTGGGCGCTGATGGCCTTGCCGCCGCCGTGCAACAGCACCGGCTTGAGCCCGGCGCACTCCATGAACACCAGGTCGCGCAGCACGCCGCGCACCGCCGCCGCATCCTCCATGAAACTGCCGCCGGTCTTGACCACCACCACGGCGTCACGGAACTGCTGGATGTAGGGAAGCGCCTCGATCAACACCGAAGCCTTGCCGATCAAACCTTGCATATGCTTAATCCTGAACCCGACGCCGCCGGAACCGTTTTCACGCGTCACGCGTCACGTTTCACACTTCATGAATCCCCCCGGCTCACCCGAACCGGGGGTTGTGTGGAAACATACCCCACCCGCGCCCACTCTCCACTCTTGTACGGGCGACCGGCCGGTCGCCCCTACCAGCCGCCCCCGTACGGGCGACCGGCCGGTCGCCCCTCCCCGCCGCCACACTTGCACGCCCCCGTTTTGACGCTATACTGTATCACTATCAGCAAAAGCAAAACGATACAGAATCCCAAAAACGTTATTCCCATGGGCACCCGGGCCAGCAAATCCGAACTCCTCTACCAGCAGCTGCTCCAGGCGTACGGCCGGGCGGCGGCCGGCACCCGCCTGCCCACCGTGCGCACCATCATGAAGGAATACGGCGTCAGCCAAGGCTCGGTGGACCGCGCCCTGGAACGGCTGGTCGCGCAGGGCGTCGTGGAAGCCCGGCCCCGGGCGGGACTGTTCGCCGCCGCCCCCGCCACCGGCAACAAAACCCGGGTGGATTTGTTCCTCTCCAACCACCCCTCCCACACGGTTGACTGGTTCCGGCAAAGTTTGCTGGCCGGCTTTGCCGAGTCCGAATTCACCGTTGCCATTCATTATTACCGTTACGACCGGCCGCTCTCCCAGATCGGCCGCGATCCGGATCGGAAAATTGCCATGGTCTGGCCCAACCAGGCCACCCTGTCCGCCGAGGACATCGCCTTCCTGGGCGGCATGGCGCGGCACGTCGTCATGCTCAACCTGCCGACCCACAGCCTGAGCCTGGATTCCCTCTGCGGCGACGACGACCTGGGGGGCTGCATGGCCGCCAAGCACCTGATCGACCTGGGGCACCGCCGGCTGGCCATGCTGATCAGCAGCCTGGCCGACCATCCCACCATCCTCGCCCGCACCGCCGGCTTTCTCAAGATGGCCCGGCTGATGAACGTGCCCGCCGAACTCATCCAGGCCGGTACCCATTGGGGCGACAATGGCACCGCCAAGGCGCACGCCGCCCTGCGCGCCCGGCTGCGGGCCGGCCGGCCAGATTTCACCGGCCTGTT
>JBAZJM010000116.1:0-12949 GCA_041651315.1 Lentisphaeria bacterium
TCTCAAAATAGTTGGCGGTGTTGCCGGTGGAACCGAGATCTGAACCGGTGAGCGATAGGTTGGCGCTCGTTGAACTCCAAATCGAAACCTGCTTCGGCGTGCTAGCATTGGTATCAACCCAAACTCGGATGGTGGCCACCGGACTGTTAAAGCCGCGGACCATGAGCTGCTGGATAGGATTAGCGTTGTCAAACAGCGCCGCATATCCATCCAAGTCCGTGGCGGCGCTCGGGTAGGTTCCCCAGTTCAGAACCACTGCCTTACCACCCAGCAGGTTTGCATCGGTTATCAAAGCGGCTTCCGCGGTGAGGCTGCTGACGGCGGCCAGCAGGGCGGCCAAGAGAGCCAGTTTTTGGATTTTGCGGTTCATGGTGCTTTTCTCTTTGGGGGTTGTGATGTTCTTGGGGGGCCACGGATTCGTTAAGTGTTTGCGGAGTAGTCCATTTTGTTGTTGACTATCTTCCCTCATTCAACGATGGTGGAATCAGAAATCACTCGCCGAGCTGGGGCTCGGCGTTCCCAGGCCCAAACACGCCCCGGCGGTCTTACCGGCGCCGGCGATACAGCAGGGTTCCGGCCGCCAAACCGAGCAATGCCAGGCTGGCGGGTTCGGGGATCAGGGAACCGGTAAGCACGAACGGGTTATTGCCGACATCGGTAAACGAACGGCCGAACTCAAGCTTGTATTTGGTTGCGTCGCGGGTGCCGTCGTCCCAAGTGGGATATTTCACGTAAAACGCAAGATAGAGATCCGAAGACCCAGCCCCGATTCCATTGAGGCTTTTTGCCGTGAGAATCTCCGTGTCAAAGACCCATTGGCGGGAATAAATAGTATTCCAGCCGGTTAATGACCAGTTGTCTAGATTGTCGGTATTGCCAACGGTGCTGCTTAGGACATAAATGTAGGCATTAGCCCAGCCATAGTTGCTAACGCTGCCGCTTACCTTGAGGTCATCGCCGAACACCACCCCGGTGGTCTCCGTTTTGAAATGCCACATAACATAGGCAGAACCATTTGAATACCAACCATTTGGAGCAAGATAAGTGGCATCTCCAGGGGCGGTATTGGTGTAGAGATTATGACTGCCTGTGGCGTTGGCGAGCGCGTCAATGGTGCTACAGGTATACGTGAACGAGCTGCCGCTGCTGCCGCCGACATTGACGATGGGGCCGGCCTCGGTGGTGGTTCCGATGGCGGCGGCCAACAGGCCGGCCAGGAGGGATAGTTTGTGGGTCTTGCTGCTCATGTTTACATTCTCCTTGGGGTTGAGATTTTTTTGAGCGTCTTGAATTGGTTTTTGACGTTTTATATCGCGTTAGCTTGAACGTTAATCACTTATAGATAACCCTGACCTTCCGCAGCCAGAAGGCGCCGCCCTCCTTGGGCAGGGCCAGGCCAATCTTGAGGGCGGTGGTTTGGGCGGGATCGAAATAGGGCGGCGCGTCGGCGGGGAAATAGACGAACCGGGTGGTCCAGTGCGTCGTGGGGGCCGGATAAACGATGCCTTCGGCGGTGCCGTCGGCCTGCACGGCCACCAGCCGGGAGGCGTAGGATTGGGGCGGCGGGGTGGCCGCGGTCCGGATCTCAAAGGCGACGCCGACGGCGCCGCGCAGGCTTTCTTCGGGCAGGCGCAGGGCGTATTCCGGCACGGCATCGCACGCTTCCGGCGTCGCGGCCACAAACTTGACCGCCTGTTCCCGGGGGTCAGGGGAAATCACCAGCGTTCCCGGGGGGGCGGCCTGCCAGCGGTCCGGCCGGTCAAACGCGAACGCCTTGGCCGGGGCCGTGGCGATCTGCCAGACCGGCGCGTACAGGGGGCTGCAGGGCCGGCCGTCGAAGACGCCGGAGAAGGCGATCCGGCCGGCACCCGCCGGCACCGCCGTGAGGCGGAGGTTGAGGACGGTCTTGCCGTGGGGGGGCACGGTGACACTGTCGGGGAGCCCCTCCAGCCGGCCGGTGCCGGTGAAGGCGACCCGGCCGGTCTTGGCCACGGCGCCGAAGTTGTAAACTTCCAGGATCAGCCCGCCCGTTTCTTCGGTCATGGCGGCGCAGGTCTTTTGGGGGGCGAAGGCGTGGCCCAGAACCAGCTTGAACACCACGTCCATCTCCCGGCCGGCGGGCGGCGGGCGCAGCCGCTTGGGGGCGGGCGCCGGCGTGGCGGGCTTCAGCCCCAGCGGCCCGGTCAAGTAGGCGGGGAAGCGGCAGGCGGTGAGCGCCAGCCGGCTGTCCTTGGCCGCCACCGGCGTTTCCCGGCCCATGATGTCGGCCAGTGAGAAGGAAGCGCCGGCGGGGGCGGCCACGGCCAGGGCGAGGGGCAGCTCACGCCGGTCGTTGACATCGACCCCGAGGCCGCCGTCCCGTTCCCGGTCGTCCAGTTCGCTGCGCGACCAGAAAACGAGCGTTTGCCGGCCGTCGGGCTGCCGGTAGAGGAAGCCGGAGAGGTGCGGCCCGAGATCGACCGTGCCCTCGTAGTGCGCCCCGCCCAGCCGGTAGGTGAGGTTGGCAAAGGCGACATAGCCGGGTTTCGCGGTATAATCCCAGTTGAGCAGCCCCCAGACCTTTTTCCCCTCGTTGTAGGCGGGGAAGGCAAAATGGAAGCTCCGCGCCACCCCCAGGGACTGGGCGATGATCTGGCTTTTCGGCACGAACTCGGCGACAATGCGCGACTGGCAGTCATTGAGTTCACGGCGCCAGTCGCCCAAATGGGTCGGCACCTCGCCGTAGCCCTCGTAGTTCGACCCCAGTTCGGTGATCCAGGAGGGTACGCCGGCCAGGCCGTGCTTGGCCAGCAATTCTTCCCGGGCCCCGACGATCAGGGGATATTCGGTGAACAGCTCATAAAGGTGGTAGTTGAAGACGTCGAAATAATCGCCGATGCCGTTGTCGAACAGCAGCGTCTCATAACTGCGGGGCGGACTAACGAAACGGTTGCCGCCGCCGGGCGGCCGCCGTAGGATGGTGGGGGCGCTGGGGAAGGAACCGTTGAGCACCAGTCCCTGGGGGTTGCCAGCCTTGAAGCCGAGATAGGCGACCTTTTGGGCGGTGGCAAAATCCCAGGCCGGATCCGAACAGTACTCGGAGGCGGTCTCCTCGTTCCAAAACTCCCAGGCGGCAACCCGGCCGGCGAAATCATGGGCGGCGGTCTTGGCAAACTCGTAAAGGGCGGGCAGGTCGTCCGGCAGCTTGCGGACGCCGGGCGTTTCGCGCTCCTTCGCCCACGCCGGGGCGTCATGGAACATCACCACCTGGGGGATGCCGTTGGCGGACAGCCGCCGGGCGTTGTCCTGATAGCGCGGATCCCACGCCCGCCGGGTGGGGAAGGGGGCAAAGTCGTTCCAGTTGGTCATTTCCCGGGCCATGGCCAAACCGGCCAGTCGGGCCAGGTCCGCCACGCTCTGATACGAATCGGCCGGCTGACGGGGATTGCCCGGCTCGGGGCAGGCCAGCCACGACAGGACGGTGTCGGCGGCATAAGGGCTGTCCGGGGCGACCCGCCGTTTGGCCGGCGCCGGCACCACGGCGAAAATGAGGCGGCCCTGGCAATCGGCCTGGGCCGAGTGGAGGACCAGCGTGTACCAGCCGCAGGGCAGCGGCTTGAGGCGCAAAGAGGCGCCAGCCTTGGCATCCCATGTGCCGGAGCAGGCGGGCGCGTCCAGCCAATCCTTCACCTCATACCGCAGGATGCCGGCCGGCGGCGCGTCCCGGAAGGTGAATTCCGCCCGGACGTCATCGGCAAAAACATTGCCCGCAACGGCGGTGCGCACCGCCCAACTGGTGTCGATGGTCATGGGATCAGCCTTCCCCCACAACACGGACGCCGATCCGCCCAGTATGCCCACCGCCACCATGGCCTTGATCCAATGTCCAACCATAGAATTCCGCCATTGTGCTTGAGAAACCCGGATTACGCATGAGACTCCGTTGCGCATGAAAACCATCCATCCCTCGCAGGTGCGATCACAAGCGCTTGAAAAGTTTATACTTAACTCTATTGTAAATATGGAGTTTTGACAATAGGACTGAACTTCTATTATTAGGACGCCATTGCGAAAATGATGTTGTTTGACCCCGTTGTCCGGATCTTTTGGGAGGGGGGGTGGCCCCCCGGCTTCCTGGAGCCGCGGCGCAAGCTCTACGACTGCGAGCTGGTGCACGTGGACAAAGGCTTCTACTTTCTGAACCTGGACGGGGAGGAACGGCGCATCGCCGAGGGAACCTTCATCGTCATTCCCCCCGGCACCTGGCATGAAAGCCGGGCGGATACGAAGACCGAGGTCTGGCGCCAGTGCGTCCATTTTGACTGGACGCCCGCCAGCGGCCCGCCGCGCGCACCGCTGTGCGTGTACACCGGGGAACGCTATGATCACACCCTGGAACATGTGGTCCCGGAGGCCATTCTGGCGCACCTGCCGCTGATCCTGCAGTCACGCGATCCCGAACTGAACGAGTTGATGGACCGCGCCCTGGCCCGCCTGCGGCGCGGCACGGGGGATGCCGGGCTGCTGCTCTGGCCGGTTTTGAAGTCCCTGCTGGCCGCGCAACGCCAGCCCCTGCCCGCCCAAGTCCGCAACACCTCCATGGGCAAACCGATGCGGGCGGTGGTGGCCATGAAAACCTACATCGACCGGAACTATGCCAAGCCGATCAGCTATGACGACCTCTGCCGCGTCTCCGGCCTGACTCGGAGCCACATGTGCAACCTGTTCACCTCCATGATCGGACGGCCGCCCAACACCTATCTCCGGGACTTGCGGATCAGCCATGCCTGCGCCCTCCTTGAAGTGGCCAAACTGAACGTCTCCCAGGTCGCGACGGCTGTCGGCATTCCCGACCTGAACTATTTCTCCCGGATTTTTCGGAAGAAATTCCAAGTCGCGCCGTCCGAATACGCCCTCACCATCGGCCGGCGCAAAATTCTGGGGAAGAAAGGCGAGGACGGCGTCGCCTATCTGCGCCTGCCGGGACACCGGTATTCGTAGCGCGGGACGCGGCGGCGGCCACGGACTTGCATGGACCCACACGGACTGGCACGGACTGGCACGGACACCCGTCGCGCCGCCCGGTTTTTTTGTCCGTGCGCGTCCGTGTGGGTCCGTGCAAGTCCGTGTGAGCGGGCGGCGCCAAACGTTTTAGCGCCCACGGTCAGCCGTCCCGGACAAACGCCCGCGGCGACAGGCCGGTGTAGCGCTTGAACACGCGGCTGAAATACGCCGGATCCCGGAACTGGAGTTCCGCCGCCACCTGCTTGATGGACCAGCCGCCGGCTGCCAGCAGCCGTTTGGCATGCTCCAGGCGCGACTGCTGCCAATACCGGAGCGGCGACACCCCAAACGCCAGCCGGAACACCCGGCAGAGATGCTCATAGGCATACCCCATAGAGGCCATCTGCCGGCGCAAGGAGCCGTCAGTCAGGGTGATGAAATCCAGTCGGTTCTTCATTTCAAGCGCCAGCCGGGCCTGCCGGCTGTGCCCGGTGGACGGTGCGGCGGCCGCGGACGGGGAAAGCAGGCGCAGCAGGATCTCCAGCAGCAGCGCACGGCAAGTGGCGCGGCTCAGCGAATCGTCCTCCAGCCACCGTGCCGCCATGCTCTGGATCAGGGACAACACGGGGGATCCGGCAGGCAACGGCCCGTGCGGCAGCGGCAACGGCACCCAACCTGGGGCGGGGCACACCGCCGTGGGCGGAGGACGGTCGGGCCAGAAATAATAAAGCGGTTCCGGGGTGACGGAACGCTGCCGTTCCCAGTCAAAGTGCGCACAATAGCGAAACGTCTCGGTCTCGGCGATGCTCAAATGACGGCGCAGCGGCGGCACAATGATGAAATAAGGCGCCCGGCAGTCGATCCGCTCCCCCTCCACCTCCACCACGCAAACGCCTCGGGCCACCACCACCAGTTCGTGGTCGTAAAGCAGCCGTGGCGGTTCCAGATTACCCCGCCGCCAGGCGCCATGCCAGACGATGTGGAGTTGCGGATTCAGTTGGTCCCGCCAGTCGGCCATGAGCACTCCCTTGCCGGCCGGGCGGTTCCGGCACCACCGGCCGCGGCCAAGATCGGACGGCTCAGACCTGTCGGCGAGCCGGACAGGTCCGATTTGTCCGAGCACCGCAAAATCCCAAATCGTTCTCCCGTAAAAAATCAATTTCGTCCAAGTTATATCATAATTTTTATCTATTTCAACCCCCCGCTTTCCACTATAGTGATATCATAATCAGTCAGTTTATTCCCAAACTCCATCGCCCGGGTGAAACCATGAACCAGTCCCACCTTATCCACGCCGCCCTGGACCAGGGCCAGGGCATTCTCCGGCTCACCCCCGCCTGGGTGCCGCGCTCCTTTTGCGTGCCCGGCCGCCGGATCAAGCTGCATCCCGATGACTATTATGCGCTCGGCGGCCAGCGCGGGGGCATTGACGAACGTTGGTTCGCCTCCACCACGCCGGCCGACAACGGCCCGCTCACCTCCCCGAACGAGGGTCTCAGTTTTGCCGCCTTCCAGGATGGCGCCGAACTCCGGCAATTCCTGCTGCGCGATGCGGTGGCCGAACTCAAGGGCGCGCTCCTCGGCGAACGGCTGTGGAAGGATGCCGGCAAATGGCCGATGTTCTCCAAATTCTTCGACAACCAGGGGGCCCTGCCCCATCACATCCATCACCGCGACCGGCATGCCGCCCTGGTCGGCCAGATGGGCAAGCCGGAAGCCTATTACTTTCCGCCCCAGGCCAACAACCACGGCGGCGACTTCCCTTTCACCTTTTTCGGTTTTGAGCCCGGCACCACCAAGGACCAGGTCCGGGACTGCTTGAAGCGCTTCACCCAGGGCGACAACCACATCACCAGCCTGTCCAAGGCCTACCGGCTCGATCCGGGCACCGGCTGGGACATCCCGCCCGGCATCCTGCATGCCCCCGGCAGCCTCTGCACCTATGAGCCGCAGCGCGCCGCCGACGTCTACGCCATGTATCAGTCCGTGGTCGGCAAGCAGGTGGTGCCGGCGGAGCTGCTGTGGAAGGACACGCCGGCGGACAAACAGGGCGACTTTGACTATCTCATGGACGTCATCGACTGGGAAGCCAACACCGACCCAGAATTCGCGAAACACCACTTCATGCGGCCGCTGCCGGTCCGGCCGCCGGCGGAAATGACGGTGGACGGGTACCAGGAAAACTGGATCTGCTACAAGAACCAGGCCTACAGCGCCAAGGAACTCACCGTTCTCCCCGGCCGGACCGCGGTCATCCGCGACGCCGAGGCGTATGGCTTGATCATGATGCAGGGGCACGGCAAGCTGGGGGTGTGGGACATCGAGACCCCCGCGCTGATCCGCTACGGCCAGCTCACCCATGACGAATTCTTTGTCAGCGCGGCTGCCGCCCGTGCCGGCGTCACCATTGTCAACCCGTCGCCGTCCGACCCCATCGTCATGCTCAAGCATTTCGGGCCCAACAACCCCGACAACCCCCATGCCAAGGCGTAATACGTGATGCGTAATACGTGCGTGATGACACGTGATGCGTGATGCGTAATCTCGCCAGGACGGACGGCCCTCAGTGTGGGGCAGGCATTCTTGCCTGCCTGGGACGTGCCGCAACGCCGTGAAGTTCTTCCGCGCCGCCTGGCAGCGGGAAGGGCCGGATCCGCACCCAATCATCCTCCGTGAGGTACAATTATGCCCTCGCCATCCCTGCCCGCCGCCGCCGCTCCGCTTCCCTGGTTCCAGCGCGGCTACCGCCGGATGCTGGTGGACATGCACATCCCCGACGGGGATCCGGCATTCCTCGCCCACTACGACCCGGCCGCCATGGCGGCCATGTACGAACGCGCCGGCCTGACCTCGGCCATGATCTACTGCCAGTCCCACGTCGGCCTCTGCTACTGGCCGACCCGGAGCGGCAAGATGCATGCCGGCCTGCGGGGCCGCGACGTCACCGCCGAGCTGCTGCGCGAACTCCGCCGCCGCCAGATTGACGTGTGCGCCTATTACAGCGTCGTTTACAACAACTGGGCGTTCCTTGAACATCCCGAGTGGCGGATTCAGCCAGCCACGGCGGCCGCCAACAGTGCTTTCGCCAGCACCCGGTACGGACACTGCTGCCCCAACAACCCGGGGTACCGCGCCTTCGCCCTGGCCCAAACCACGGAACTGGCCGGTGACTACGCCTTTGACGGCCTGTTTTTCGACATGACCTTCTGGCCGGCACTCTGTGTCTGCGACCATTGCCGGGAACGCTTCCGCCGGGAGGACGGCCTGGAAATCCCGGCCACCATTGACTGGTTCGCCCCCGGCTGGTGCGCCTTCCAAACCGCCCGCGAACGTTGGATGGCGGAGTTCTCAGACATCCTCACCCGCCAGGCCAAGGCCGTCCGCCCCGGCCTCACCGTCTACCACAATTTCGCCACCGCCACCTTCAACTGGACTCTTGGCTTGCCCTTCGCCGCCAGCGCCAGCCACGACTTTCTCGGCGCGGACTTCTACGGCGACGCCCTGGAACAGCTCATGGTCAGCAAATTCATGGGCGGGCTGAGCCGCACGCAGCCGATGGAGTTCATGACCAGCTGCTGCGTCAACCTGAACGACCATGTCCGGCTCAAGAGCGCCGACGAAATGCGGCGCCAGGCCTTCGCCGCCACCCTGTTCGCCGGCGCCTTCCTGTTCATTGACGCCATCAACCCCGACGGCAGCTTCAACCCGGCCATCGCCGGGCGTATCCGTGCCATCTACGACGAGACCGCCCCCTATGAACCGTTCCTCGGCGGCCAGGCGGTGGCGGACATCGCGCTGTATTTCAGCGACGACTCCCGCATGGACTTCAGTGAAAACGGCCGGCCCCTGGCCGACGCCCCGCTGTGGGGCGGCCAGTACCCGCACAACCAGGCCATGCGCGGTCTCTGCCGGATCCTGCAGGCGGCGCACCTGCCGTACACCGTCATCACCCGCAAAGATTTGCCGGAACTGGCCAGATACCGGGTCGTTGCCCTGCCCAATGTCCTGCGTCTGACCGCGGCGGAGGCTGACGCCTTCCGCGAGTACGTCCGCCAGGGCGGCCGGCTTTATGCCAGCGGCCAGACCGGGCTGACCGAATCCCGCGGGGTCCGCCATGGCGACTTCCTGCTGGCCGACGTGTTCGGCTGCCATGCCGCTACGGCCGACTGGGGCAAGGTCGTCTATCTGAAACCGGCCGTCGCCGCCGTGGCGGACGCCATCGCCCCCCAAACCCATCTCAGCCATTTCCAGGCCCCTGCGGCCCCGGCGGGCGACCGCGCGGTGCCGCTGGCGGCTGAGGTCGCCGGCGAGGTGCTGGCCACCATCACTCTGCCCTATGCCAGCCCGCATCCCGGCTCCGTGCTCGACCCCAACTGGGCCAGCATCCATTCCTCGCCGCCCTGGCAGGACACCGCCACGCCGGCCCTGGTCCGGAACGCCTTTGGCCAAGGTGTCGCCGTCTATGCCGCCGCCGCCCTGGAGGCCGTCGACAGTGATGCCAGCAACCATTTGCTGGACATGATCTTGCGCGAGCTGCTTGGGCCGCGGCCAGGCTTCAGCGCCGCTGCCCATCCCGCCGTCTGGATGAACGTTCAGCACTGGCCGGAACGCCGGGCCTTCACTGTTGCCTTTTTGAACGGCCAGTTGCAGGCCCCGCCCCTGCCCGTGCCGGAGCTGTCCTTCACCCTGCGGACTCCGCAGGGGATGGCATTCACCCGGTTGCTGCAGCTGCCTGACGGCACCCCCGTGCCGTTCACCGTGGATGCCGCCGGCGATCTGCAGGCCACCGTCCGGCAACTGGAACTGTTCCGGATGCTGCAGGCGGAATACGCCCCGGTGCCAGCATCGCCAGGCTGAAGCCGCCTTGGTGGGCGCACGGGTACGGTTTTCCCGTCCCGGCGGGACGGGGCGGAAATAGGCAGGGGCTTCAGCCCCTGTTTTGCCCGCCCCCCATTGCGCGTGCCGTCAGGTACGCGGCGAATCGCGGCGTACCTACGGCACGCCATCGTTTCATTTGGGGGGGAACAGGGGCTGAAGCCCCTGCCTATTTTCATTCAGTCCCTACGGGACGAAGCAGCTCCATCCCCCCGTACTTATGCCCAGGCCAGACACGCTAAAGCGTGAACTCAAACGACCGGCGCCCCGGGTTGGAGTCCAGCCTTCAGGCTGTCTTCTGAGTATGGCACCGGCTGGCGCGCATGGTTTCTGCCAAACCCCAGAGCGGGGCAGGACGCTCCGGCCGCTCCCGCGGGCTATTTCTTCGCCTGCGACTGGCGCTCGATCTCATCGAAGCGCGCCTTGTCGGCCAGTGACACATGGCCGACGACGCGGCCGTCATCCAGGGTGTTGGCCACCCGTTTCTCCAGGTCGCGAATCAGGCGGCGCGTGTCGATGATGCCGCCGACCAGGAACCACACCGTCGAAACCGCGCCCACAATCAGTGCCGTCGGGATCGTGTTGATGTAGAAATACAGGCTCCAGGCTTCGGGCGACCACGGTGAGAACAGGTTCCAGACCAACACACCGCAGAACATGATGCCGAAGCCGTAGACCAGCGACCAGATGACCACCGACCAGGCGATGATCTTGTCGCCCCGCGTATATTCCGGCGTGATGCCGACCAGGTTGTTATACAGGTTCTTCCAGGTCCACACCGGGGCCTCGCCGCCGACGCTGTCGGCGTCGGCATACTTGCCACGGTGGAACAGGCGGTCGAGATTGAACGGTTCCTTGTAGGTCAGTAGTGAACCGATGATGTATGCCCCCATGCCCAGCACCATCGACATGAAGTAGATTTCGACCGAGTTGATGGGGAATTTCACCGGGTCCATCGCCCAGACAATATACGGATCAAACGGCCGGGACACTGTCACGAGCAAATTGCCGATCGGCTGGGCATAGCCGTGGGCATCCAGGAACGGATAGATGGTGCCGGCCCAGTTGCGCTGGCAGACCAGCCCCGCCGCCGACAGCCCCGAGCCGAAGATCAGCGCGCACCACGCGCCGCAGGTCGTGCCGAAGCGCGTGTACAGGCCGCCGACCATGATCGGCCCCGCGCCCCCCAGCCACACCGAGCACATGATCGTGACGAACATGTTGATGTAGTCCAGCTGGGCAAAAAACAGCGACACCACAAAGAAGAACACCGCCGTCGCCACCGAGCACAGGCGCAGATACAGCAGATGTTCGTTGGTCGTCATCGCCTTCTTTTTCAGCGGCAGGATGACGTCCTGGATCAGCGTGCTGGAGGCGTTGAAGATGCGCGCATCGTCCGTGGACAGCAGCAGCATGACCATCAGCAGGGTGAACAGCCCCATCAGCACCGGTGTAAACAGCGACTTCAGCATCACCGGCATCATCATCTGATTGTACAGCGAGCGAAACTTCTGGAAGGTCTCGTTGCTCTCGCCGCTCTGCGCGCTGGCGGACTGGCCGTTGCCCGCGGTGCCTTCACGGAAGGTCGCCAGGGCCGTGTCAAAGAACTGCGTGTCCGGGTTGTAGGTGCGGGAGTAGGGGGGATCAATGCCGATGGTGTGCGGAATGGGCTTCAATTGCGACACCCGTTCCATCAGTTTGGCCTGGGTGACCGGATTGTCGACCACTTCCTGCGCGATGCGCCCCGTCAGCTCGACCCGGACCTTGTGGGACTGCGGGGCGAAGCGTCCGCCCATCATGAAGACGATCACGAAAATGCTGATCAAGCCCAGCATCGTCCAGGCAAAACCGTTGCGCCATGAGCCGAGAATATTGGCCATTTTCTGCTCATGCGGGGTGCGTCCGGCATTGGTCGTGTCGTTGCCGACCCACGCCGCCCGGTTCAACACGCCGCCCAGGATGCTCACCACCAGCGCAAACAGGTTGAAGTCGCGTAGCGCCTGCACATCCATCGGATTCAGGAAGCTCTCCCCCGGCGCCCGGTCCAGCATCACCGGCCCGACGTCCTGGAACCAGGACATCTGGGTCAAAATAAAGACGGTGAAGATCACAAAGATCGGGTAGCTGACGATTCCCTGGAAACAGTCCGTGATCAGCAGCGAGATGCGGCCGCCCGGCCACAGAATGCACATCGCCAGGGTCAACAGAAACGCCACCAGAATCGCGTACATCGAGATTTCGAAGCCGAACACGCTGAACTTGTGCGGCAAGCCGATGAAATAAATAAAGAAACGGACGGCCACCGCCGGGCCGATCGCGTTGGTGACCATTTCCGCGAACGTCCGGATGGCCGCCGCCGTGATGCGGAACGACCGGCTGTAGCGCTGTTCCAGGAACTGCCCCATCGACAGGCTGCGCGTCTGACGGAAACGGTAGATCGTAAACCCCGTCAACGCCATGAAAATCCACACCGGCGTCGCCACGGCGCCCCAAAAGCCGATCGCCATGCCGCATTGGTAATTCTGCTCGCACATGCCGACCAGCGTGATCACCGACAATCCCGCCGCCAGGTCGCCGACGCTGATCACGTACCGTCCGGCCACCCGCCCGCACGCCAGGTAATCGGCCACATCGCGGACATACCGCTTGGAATAGAATGCCGCCCCAAGGATGAAAATCAGCGGGACAATGACGATCAGCCAACTCAGTAAAGTCATTGCGGACTATCCTTTCGTCGCAGGCTGGCGGGCAGTTCAGCAGGCACCGCCACACGGCGGCAGCCACTTTGCGCGGGTAACGCCCTTATGTCATGCCACGAGGGGGCGGCGCCCCAAGGGGTTTGGCAAGTTGGCGCACCTTGTGCTGGATGAACAAAAAGCAGTAAACATAGCGCCGCCAATTGTCAAAACCAAACCTTATGACCAGTCACGGGCGCCGGTCAGTTCCGTCGGGATTTCTTGGTGATCCGTTTGGCAATTACCTGACCGGCCGCGCCTCTCCGCGGGGTGCACCCCCGCGCCTACAGGACGGACAGGGTTTCCTGTAGGCACGGGCGTGTCGCCCATAGCCATCAGGCTAAGCCGCTTTCGAG
>JBAZJM010000117.1:0-12941 GCA_041651315.1 Lentisphaeria bacterium
GCGGTATACTGCGACTCGAGCACCTGCGGAATCTGCAGGTACTGGTCCATGCCGTTGAATTGCAGGGCCAGGGCCTGCGGCGGGTTCAGGGAGTTGGCCGGATCGGTGATGTCATAGGCCGGATCCCTCACCGTGACCACGCCGTTGTAGTCGTCAATGCCGGTGATTTCCTCGCCGTCACTCAGGCCGTCATCGTCGGTGTCAATCCGGTCCAGGCGGGTGCCGTAGAGGTCCTGCTCATCAATGTTGGTGATGCCGTCACCATCATAATCTTCTTCGCCATCCGCGAAACCATCGCCGTCGGTGTCCTGGGAGTGCGGATCATTGCCGGTCAGCCACTCGTTGTAGTTCGAGAGGCCGTCAGCATCGGGATCGCCGCTGGCGCCATTCTCGCCGCTGGCGTCATAGGGATCCAGGGCGTGGGAGATTTCCCAGCCGTCGGGCAGGCCGTCGCCGTCGGAGTCGATGGCATCGGGGTTGCCCAGCGCCGACTCGCTCTGCCAATCCATCGTGGTGAAGATGTCACCGTCCGCAACCGCACCGTTCATGAACAGCAGGTCACTAAAGCGGTCATAGGGATTGGAGGAGTTGCGGTAGTCACGGGGAACGGTGGTGCCGTTGCCGCCGTCGAAATGCCACATGTCATCGGCCGGGGGCACGGTGGCGACATGGGCCACCAGGTCGGAGGCAAACACGATGTAATTGTAGGGGACGGCAGTGCTGCCGGTGTAGACCTTGGACTTCTGGGGCGTGTTGTTCCAGATGTAGATGGGCTGGTGCAGGGGCAGGGGCGCACCTTGCAGATAATCAAGGTAATTGGGGACGACCGGCTGCGCGGCGTCGGGCGCCCACGCGGCGTCCGGATCCGGGCAGGAGTCGAAGGTGTAGTAATTGATCAAGTCCGCCGTGGCCGTGACATTGATGCGGTTGCTCAGCTTGCGGTGCATGGCGGACTGGATTTCCGTCTGGGAACGGACGCCGTCCCAAATGCGGACCTCGTCGATGTAGCCGTCAAAGCAGTCCTGCACAGCGACCGGGGCCGCCGCCGAGCTCAGCTCCCAAACCGGGGAACCGGCAGTCTCGCCTTCGCGGGCGCCAATGATGTTGGTGCCGGGCCGGACGAACTCGCCGTTTTCGGTGGGGGTACCGGTGGCGGGGATCATGGTGCTGGCCTTGGAGTTGACCATGTTGCCATTGACATAAAGGCTCAGGGTCGCACCGTCATACACGCCGGCCAGGTGATACCAGGTGTTGGCCTGGAGGGCGGCGGCGCTGCCGGCCTTGACCACGGTCGTGTCAAGCGCGCCACGGCCGTTGAAGAGGATGTACGGAACGCTCTTGCCGCTGCTGGCGGTGTAGGAAACGCCGAGGCGGAAGTTGGCGCGGACAAACGCGCTGCCGAACATGTTGTTGATCACCGCCGCGCGCTCGACCACGGTCATGTCGCCGGCGGGCAGCGAGGCGGGACGGACCCACGCCTCAACCGTAAACTTGGTCAACATGTTCTTGGGTTGGATATAGGTCACCGACCCGAGGGTGCGCAGGAAACCGCTGTCGGTGCCGGTATTGGTGAGGCGCTGCAGCTTGAGAGCCCGGTTCTGCATCGGATCCATCTCGTTGACCGGATCGCTGTTGCCGTTGCTGGTCAGCCCGTCAATTTCGAGGTCGCTGAGGACGGAAATTTCCGCGGTGTCGCCGAGGATGTCGTTGTCGGTGTCGAAGCCCTCGTTCATTTCACACTCAAAGACCGTGTCCGTGCCGAACCAGTCGTCCAACCAGCCGCTGCCGCTGTCGGCGGTGTAGTTAAGCCCCGTGAAATTGTTGTAGTTCGAAAAGTCAACGCCCGTGAGGGTAACGGTGATGGAACCGCTGCCAAGAGGATCAGTGCGCTGCCACGGGGTAGGATCGGTGTGGTGGAACAGGCGGCGGCCTTGCGGTTGCTCGCTGTTCAATTCATAGGAATATTCTTCCAGGTTGGGAATGCCGTCGCCATCGGGATCCATCATTTCCAAGCCGAAATTGAACGGCCCGATCTGGACGGCAGCGCCGCCGGCACGCATCACGGCCAGCATTTGCACCACGGTGGTGTAGGCCCCGGTGCCGGGATCACCGATATCATAATGGCCGACGGTGACCGGGTCGGCGTCCCACGCGGCGGCATCCATGCCGGATCCCACTTCCCGCTGCCCGTTGGCTTTCGGGGCGGTGAGCAGGTCGCGGGAACCCTTGGTCGGGTTGAGGCCGTGGAAGACCTCCCAGTAATCATCCATGCCGTCAAAGTCGGAGTCCGAGGTGATGGTGGCGCCGTTGTAGCTGTTGACGCCCGCCAAGGTGGTGTGGTAATAGTTCCAGAACTGGGCGCTGGACGCCTTCTGGCCAAAGTTGACATTGAACGACGGGCAGGAGGCAAAATCCGGTTCCAGGAAGAACGCCAGCGGCACCGCCTGGCTGCGCAGGGGGATTGCGGAAGAATAGGCCGCCGTGTTGCCGCAATCCCAGCGCATGGTGGGCCGGGTGGCGATGGTCCCGGGGAAATCGAGCCAGGTGGGATCGATGTGCATCCATTCGTAAACCGTGCCGGTCCAGTACTCGCGCCAGTTCTCCAAACCGTCCAAGTCCTTGTCGAGCTTGGCGTCATTGACCAAAAGGTCGGTGCCGCCATAGACTTCCCAGCCGTCGGGCAGGAAGTCATGGTCGGTGTCGGCGCAGGTGGGATTGCCGTTGGCGGTCTGTTCGGAGGTGATGCCCCCGGCGCAATTGGGTCCGTCCGGCAGACCGTCAAAGTCGGTGTCCTGGGGGTGCGGATCGTTGTGATAGCAGTAGAGGCTGTTCGACAGGTCAAACCCGATGATGGTCGCCAAGTCAACGTCATAATCGACGCCTTCCACCGGCTGCGCATAGGTCAGAAGCGTCGTAAACGCCACGCTGATCCAGTCGACCAAGTTATCCCCCATTCCCGGCGACAACGCCTCATCGCCGGCGGAAGGGGTGTAGAACTCGGGATCGCCGTCGCGGTCGATCCAGATCGCCACTTGGGTCAGATCGCTTGAACTCAAGCGGAAAACCATCGGCAACGGCCGGCCGACAATTTTGATGTCGGGATTGGGATTATCAAGATCCCGCTGGGTTTCGACATAGAGAACCTGCCACCCGCCGTCGTCGCCGGCGGTTTCATTGTCATCGACCGTCGTGCCGTTGGCCAAATCGAAGCCGCCGTTCCCCACCCGAATGTCGGTTCCCTCGTCATAGACGCCGTCACCATTGACATCCACCCAAACGTTCTGCCAGGCGAAATAGTTGGCGGTCGGAATGACACCGGGATCGGTCGGCAACAGCTTGTTACCCCACACGCCCACCGTCCATTCCTGAAGGTTGGTCAAGCCGTCACCGTCACCGTCAAAGGCCGCGTCGTAAATGCCGGCCTCAGGCACCGGGTCCATGCCGACATAGAGCTCCCAACCGTCAGGAACGCCGTCCTTATCAGAGTCAGCCAAGGTGGGATTGGTCGCATCATTCTTGTTGATCGCAATCACCAAGCCGTCATCATTCCACTCCAACTGCGGCTCCCGGTCGCCGCCCAAATATTCGTCAAAGCTGGTGTAGAACACGGTGTCCGGATGGTCGCTGCCCGGCAGCCCCCACGCGGTGTGGGGATTGAAGTTGGTGTCGCCGGCTTCCAGGGAAGGCGCACACGCCATGTACACGTATTTGTGATAAAGGGTAACACCAGTGACCACAGCTTCGGCCATGACGTCCTCATCAGGGTTGAGGCTGGCGTCCTTGATCTCAAGGGGATTGAGGCCGTATTTGATTTCCCAGGCGTCATCCATGTCGTCAGCATCGGTGTCGGCATGGGTCGGGTCGGTGCCGGCGGCCAGTTCAGCGCCGTCGGTCAAGCCGTCACCGTCGGTGTCGTCGCCAGGATCGTCCACGATCATCGGGTTGAGGTAAACCCACGACAGGCCACCAAAGCCGGCGCCACGGAAGAACCAGAAATAATACTCCCAACCGTCGGAGAGTTTGTCGCCATCGGTGTCGGCATTGACCGGGCTGGTGCCGTTGCCATAAAAGTCGTCGAGAGTGCCATAAATACCATCGGGGCCACGGCACTCCAAGGCATTGGTAAACGGCATGCCGACGGTGTCCTTGTAGCCGTCCGCCAGCAGACGTTCACCCACCAGCGGATAGGTGAGCCCCGGAATCAGATCGCCGTCCGGATTGCCGGTGGCCCCATTGTCGCCCTTGGCATCCTTGGGGTCGGTGCGCTTCGCGTCGCCCTTGCCTTCCCAGTTGTCGGGCAGACCGTCGCCGTCGAGATCGCCATCTTCGTATCCGATGGCGCAGTCGGCCGCCGGCTTGCTGAACAGCACGGTGAGCGTCTTGTCCTTGTCAACCGTGATCGTCAGCGGGCTTTGGAAGGACTCGGCAGAATTGGCCGTGACATCCGTGCCCCCCCATTCGTAGAAGAAATCGCTGGCCGGGTAGGTGCTGGCGGACAGGGTCGCCGCCGTGGCGCTGGTGGGGGTGGTGACGGTAATCCCCGCGGAGGCCGCAAAGGTCGCGGTCTGCGAGAGGCCGCCGGCATCGACATAGTTCAGCGTGACGATGCCGTCACCCTTGCCCGTATAGGCGGTCGCATCAAGCCCCACCTTCAACGTGTACGCATCGGCCGCCGGCGCGGCCAGCAGGGAGGCTACCAGCAAACCGGCATACGACGCCCAGCGGCGCCATGCGAAAACCTTGTGCGTCTGGTGTTTCATGAATGAACCCTCGTTAAATTCGCAATGGGTTGTCATACCCGTACGTCGCATCCACCACGGTGACAACGGGGCACCCAAGAGGCGCCATTCCCCCTGGGTGAACCGTTGCCTATATCCATGTTACGTTCAGAGATGGTAACTTTCGTTCGTCAGCGGCGGAAGTCGGGCAGGCCGCGGACATCGCTGGCACGGATTGGCACGCCGGAGGGGCTGACCAAGCGCGCGGTGACGAAGATCAAGAGGTTTTTCTTGACGCTGTTCTCGCCTTCGCTGCGGAACAGGCGGCCCAGCACCGGGATGTCCCCCAGGAAGGGCACCTTGTCGGAGAACTTGATCCGGTCTTCGCGGATCAGGCCGCCCAGAACGACCGTCTCGCCGTCCCACACAATGACCTTGGTTTCGACCGTGCGGGCCTCGATGATCGGCATGTCGTAGCGGAACTCCACCGGCTCGGAGTAACCCGGGGGCTGGACGGCCGAGTTGAAGGTGGTGTCGTAGCCCTTGAAGATGGTGACCTGCGGCTTGAGTTCCAGGTCGATGGAATATCCGTCGGCCGCCACGGTCGGGGTGACTTCCAGCACCACACCGACATCGCGCGCTTCGCCGAAGGTCGGCGACGACGGCTTGACCGAGGTGGTGGCGCTGTCGCCGCTGGTGGTGTTGATGTCCGGCTGTTCCCAGCTTTCGGGGAAGTACCGTTCCTCAACCATGCGCAGAATGGCGGTGCTGCCGCTCAGGGCGGTGACCTTGGGGGAGGACAGCAAATCCGCCTGCGCCTGTTGCGACAGGGCGTCGATGATCACGCTGAACTCGGCGCCGCCGATGACGCCGTCGATGTTCATCACATTGCCCCGGGTCGGGGCGAACAGCTGGCCGTTGGCGTCGAGGGCTTTGTTAAAGTTGCGCAGGCCGTTCGACAACTGGGAGTTGTACGGATAGGCGCCGCCCGGAACCTGCTTGAAAATCTTGAAGGCGTTCTTGTCGGAACCCTTGTCCAGGAAATAGCTGGTCGGATCGTAGGTGCCCAGCATCCATTCAAAGCCGAGGGCGTCGAGGTTCTGCTGGTTGACTTCGACAAACTTGGCCTCAATGGTGACCTGGGTCGGCGTCACATTGATTTCATTCAACACCTTCTCGACCTTCAGCAGGTTCTCCGGGGTGTTGTGGACGATCAGCTTGCTGGTGCGCTGGTTGTAGGCGACACGCGATCCGGTCGGGAAATCCACGCCGAAGCTCTGGAAGAACGCCTTCAGCGACTGGGCGTCGGTGGCGACGCCGCCGGCACTGGCGCCCTCGGCGCCGGTGTCCTCTTCCTCACTGTCGCCTTCCTTGCCCTTGATGCTCTTGGCCTTGCGGGTCTTGGTGGAGTCGAGCACGCCGGCCTCAACGGAATAGAAGCGGGTCTCCAGATCTTTCAGCGGCACGGACTTGTCGGCGATGACCACCGCGTTGGTGTCCACCACATACTTGAGCCCGGTGCCCATGCAGATATAACGGATGACTTCGCCCAGGGGCACATTGGTCATGCTCATGGTGACCGTGCGCTCGGCGGGGCTGCCACCGGCCATCGCGGCCGCGGCGGGGGCCGCCTCCTCGGGGGTACCGGGAGCGGCGTTCGGCGGCATCATGCCGCCGGGCATGCCGGGCATGTTGCCGGGCATGGCCGCAGGGGTCGCGAAACCATCGCCGCCCTCGGCCGGGGCTTCACCCTCTTCCGGAGTGCCCTCGACCGCTTCAGCGCCGCGGGGCGCTTCCAGCTGCAGGATGATGTTGACGCCTTCGCCATCGGGATCCAGTTCCTGGCTGCGCTTCTTCAGGAAGGCCACCACCTGGGCCACGCTGGCCTCCTCAAACTCGACCTTGGGAACGATGATGTTCTGGAGCTTGGCACGGATGCCGCGCTCGGTCTCGCCCTTCTTCACCGCCTGGCCGCCGACATCCTTGCTGGGGCCGGCCGAAATCGGGGTGACCGGCTCGTTCCATTTCCAGCGGACTTCGGCCAGCCGTTCCTCCTCGGTGGTGACCAGGCGCTGCGTCCCGACATCGTACAGGTTGTCATTGATCTTGCGGAGGTAGCGGATGGCCCGGCTGTCATAGGGATCCTTGATCAGGATCTTCTCAAAGGCGTCGCGCGCCTCCATGTACCGCTTGTGGTTGTAGAACACCTTGCCCTGCTCAAACAGCACGTTCACATCGTAGTCGCGTTCCACCTTGTTGGAGTCGACATTGCCCGGCGCCGTGTCGGCGCGGAACTGGGCGCCTTTCTTGGCGTCCTGGTACTGCTTGACCAGCGCGTCCATTTCCGCCTTGCGGGAAGGATCGCGCTCGACCACTTCCTGGCACTTCTTGACCGCGTCGTCGTACTTTTGGGCATCGGCCATCTTCCGGCCTTCCTGGGCCAGGCTGTCGGCCCAGTCCAGCGTCACATCGGCCATCGCGGTGTCAATCTTGGCAATCCTGGCGGTCACCCGCGGCTCGCTCTTGCTGGACTTCTCCAGATAGTCTTTGGCTTCGCCGTACTTGGTGACGGCTTCCTTGTATTTGCCTTCCCGGTAGAGCTTGGCCGCCTCGGCCATCCGCCCCTCGCCCATGGTTTCCAGTTCCTGGCGGCGGACGCGCTCGCTCTCGCTGATTTCGCCCGGCTGCTGGTCGAGCTTGGCTTCGGCGGCCGGGGCGGCTTTCGCCTCCTCCGCCACGGCCGGAACCGCCGGCTCCGCCGGTTTCGCCGCCTCGGCAACCGGCGCCGCGGGCGCCTCGGCAACCGCCGCCGCGTCCTCGGCCCGCACCGTTCCCGTGCTGACCCACCACGCCAAGGCCGGAGCCCAGACAAAAAGCGCGACCCATCCCATTAACCGGTTGGCACTGAGCTTCATGGAATTCCTCCGGGAACCCGTTTTGGTAAGAACGGTCATCATGATGAACCCTAGGTCAAAATGCTTAATGTACTGTTCGGTTATCTGAATGCCAACGGATTTCACCGCCGCGGAACCGCACCCGGCGGCATCATTCCCGGCGGAACCATCATCCCTGGCGGCATGCCTGGAAGCGCGCCGGACGGACCCCGGCCACGGCCGGGCGCCACGCCCCGGGGCCGCCGGACGTCGGCGCCGCGCCGATACGGCTGCACCTTGATCTCCGGCCCCAAGTCCCCGCCCGGCAGGACGGGGGCCACGGCGGCATCACGGTCGCTCACCTTGGTCAGCACATAGGTTTCCTTGCGGTCCGGCGCCACCGTCAGGGTGAACTTCTCCCCGACGGCCACGGTCCGCAGGGCGGTGTCGCGACGGCCGGCCGCCAAATCGGGCAGGAACACCAACTCGGCCTTGACCCCTTTTTCGAACTTCTGCTGGCCGCGAACCAGCACCACCGCCTCCTCCTGGCCGCGGCGGAGGGTCACTTCGGAAACATCCTCCTCAAAACTGCTCTTGACCGTGGCGTCGGTCCGGGTGACCGTCTTGGGACGGAGTTCGATGACGGTGAACCCGCCCACGGTCTCGCCCACCCGGGCAAAACGGCTCAACCGCCGGTTGCCTTCCTGGACCGCAAACTGGATGGTCCAATTCTTGACGTCCTCGCCGCTGCGGGTGATCCGTTCCAGGGTCACCGGCAAGGGGCTGCGCGCCGCCTTGATGAAGCGGAGCTTGGCGGCATACGGCGGATGGACGGCCGGGTCGGTGGGGCTGGTGTTGGCCAGGCTTTCTTCCAGGTTGCTGAAGCCGTCGTTGTCCTCGTCCATCCCGGCGTCGCCGGGATTGTTCCGGTCCAGGAACTTGTACTTGTTTTCGTAGGCGTCGGACAGGCCGTCGCCGTCGCTGTCCATGTCCGCCGAGGTGGCCTCCACCGTTTTCTCCGGCCCTTGTTCGGCCTTGCAATAGGGGCAGACCGCCACCGAGAACGGCAGGATGTGGGCGCAGTTGGCGTTGGCGCAATAGATGTAACGGGCGGTGTCAAACAGGGTTCCCTGCACCAGGTCCCCCCGCGGCTGCCAGTCAGTGGCGGAGGCGCCCAGCACCGCCTCGGTTCCCGGGAAGGCGCTCTTGTCCAGCGGCTGCAAGGGCTGGGTGTCCTCCGGGCCGCTGCCGATGCGCTGTCGCATCTCCTGCATCTGCTGGCCGGTTTGGCTGATGGTTCCCAAAAGCACACAACTCCATCCCAGGACCGCCACCAACAGCACTCCCAAGACGAGCTTTTCGTAATGTCGCGCGAGGAAAGCCAAAGCTTATTTCTCCTCTGCCGGTTTTTTGAAGTCAAGGACATCCAGGACCAGAACCGCCGTCATCTCTGCGGACGCAAACACCAGGCGTTGCTCCTTGTCCACGGGCGGCAGGGGCTCGCCGGCCGTCTTGTCGTCCGCGGGGGCGGCAGCGGGCACCCCGGGCATCATCATCCGGCCGGGCATCATTCCCGGCGGCATGCCGGCGGGCTGCCGCGAGGCGGCGGGGGCGCCCCCCGGCCGGCCGGGAGTGGCGGCAGCACCGCCGCCGGCCGCCGTGGTCGTGCCGCTCGGCACCTGGTCGCGGGCTTCCAACTCCACCGACCGCACCAGTATGACCTGCTTGGCTTCCTTCTGCAACTGGTTGACCAGTCGCTGGATGCTCTTGTAGGAACCGGTGACGGTGAGCTGCACGGGGGTGTCCGTGTAGAGATCTTTGACCAGCGGCTTCAAGCCGCCCGGACGGCTGATGCCGGAGAACTCCGTGATGCCGGAACGGCCGCAGACCCGGACAATTTCGCTGACCAGCCGCAGGTTGCGCAGAATCAGGGGAACCTCCTCCGACTTGGGCAGGGAGGTGGAACGGGCCAGATCGCCAAAGGAGAAGAAGGCCGCATCCGTCGGGACCTGGATGTTTTTGCCCTCCAGTTCCTGCGCCATGCGCAGGGCCTCTTCCTTGATGATCCGCAGGCAGTCGAGGCCGGTAATGCCGCTCTCCTCGACCAGGCCGTGCTGGCTGGCCAGCCCGTCGAGGAAGCTGACAAGCTCCCGCTGGGAGGCCAGGCGGTTGCGGGCCGCCAGGTCCAGATTACGCTGGTTGAGGCCAAACTTCTCCCGGCGGATCTTGGCCATGAACTCCTGCTGGCTGCGGACTTTGTCCTCGATCTCGAGGGCGCGGCGGTTGGCGGTGCGCCACAACACGGCCGACACCGCCGTTCCCACCAGGAACACCAGAACCAGCGCCAGAAACCCGGCATTGCGCTTTACAAACTCCATTAGCGATTGATCTCCAGCGGTTTCTTCAGCTTCACTTGGAGCGTGAAGGTGCTGAAATTGCGGGTCGAATCCGAAACCGAGAAGTTGTTGATGGCCGTGACCTTGGGGTCACCGTCCACCCAGGCCGCCTTCTGCAGCCGTTCCAGGAACAGCTGCTCCGGCGACCCCCCCGTCTTGTTGCCCGAGGCGGCCTCGGGCATCGTCACGCCGTGCCCGGAAAGCTCGAAGCCGGTGATCTTGAAGGTGCTGGCGCCGACGCCCCCGGCCGTCTTGTTGTCGGCCGGTGCGCCCGGCGGCGCGCCGCCGGGCGGGCCGCCCATGCCGGGGAACATGCCGAACATCGGCATGCCGGGCGGGCCGCCGGCCGGCCGGGAACTCTCGTTGGCGGCCGTGCTGCCGGCCACTTCCTTGATGTCGCCATAGATGGGCCGAAGGCGGGTCAGCCACAGGTCGCGCGGCTTCATCGCCTGGATGTCGTTGAGCATTTCGGGCAGCCACTGGCGCTCCGCCAGCAGGGCCACCACTCCGTCATACCGCTTCCGGGTGTCTTCCGCCTGCCGGCTGTCCCGCTGGATGCTGGACAGGGTTCCTTCCAGCTTGCGCACCGTGCCGTCAAACTGCTGCTGCAGTTCGCTGAATTTTTGCTCCCGCCACAGGGACGCCATCCAGCCCAGCAGCACGACCAGCATCAAGCAGGCCATGGCCCCCGCCAGGTAGGGCTTCTTCTGCTGGAACGTCTGGTAGCGCCGCAGCGTCTTGGGCATCAGGCTGACTTCCACCGGGCACTGCAGGCGATAGCGCAACCCCAGGCCGATGACCTCGCTGAACATGTGGGCCACCGCCTGCAGCTGCTGACGGTCAACCCGCGGCCCGACGCTGATCACCTGGAACGGGTTGAGGTAGGAAACCTCGAGGTTCAGCGCTTCCTGGAAGAAGCGGTCGGTGAAGCCCATGGTCGAACTGCCGCCCGCCAGGTACAGCCGCACCGGGCGGTTGCCCTTCTGCTGGGCCCGATAGACACTGATGGAACGGTTGATTTCGCCGTGCAGCCGGGTCATGACGCTGCGGACAATCTTCGACACCGTCGCCGCCACTTCCGACTCGGGGGCCTCGTAGGCGCCGCCCAAGGCGACGAACCCATGGCGCCGCTTCATCTCCTCGGCCTCCGCCATGCCGATGTTGAATTCCTTCGCCACCTGCTGGGTGATGGCGTTGCCGGCAATGGGAATGGTCCGGGCAAAAAAGCGCGTGCGGTCGGCAAACAGCAGGTTGGAGCTGCGGCTGCCGATGTTCAGCACCATGGCGCATTCATCGTCGCCCACATGGTTCATGCGCGCCGCATTGAACCCCGCCACCGGCGCGATTTCCACCTGGACCGGTGACAGCCCCACGGCCTCCATGGCATGGGTGATCTGTTCGACAATGTCATTCTTGATGACAACGAACATCACCTCCATCTCGTCCGCTTCCGGATTGGCAATCAGCTGGTAGTCCCAGATCACCTCGTCCATCGGGAACGGCACGTTCTGCTTGGCCTCGAACTCGACGATCTGCCGGATCCGCTTCTCCTCCTCGGAGACGGGCGGCAGCTTGACGAACCGGATGAAAGCCGACTGCCCGGAGATCGACACCAGCACCTTGCGGGCGGTAAAGCCATGCTCCGCAATGAGCTGCCGCAGATTGGCCCCGATCAGGGTATCGCGGTTGGTTTCGGACAGCTCCTCGCCGTACTCGCGCAGGCCGAATCCAACCAAGGTGATGCCGGCGGCGGAGTATTCGAACTCGCCGGCCTTGAGGCTGGATGCCCCGATGTCCAGGGCCAAAACCCGTTCAACGTGTGCCATGGCCTTAATCGTCCAAGAAAAGATTCGCGCTGCTCAGAATCGGGATGGCGCCGGCTTTAACGACCGGCCGCCTGCGGCTTCACCTGCTCAAAGAAATCGTAATCGACCGGGGCAAAGGGCGTCTGGTCCCGGGTCATCAGTTCATCCACCACCTGCACCTTGGGCGGTTCCCATTCCCACCACTTGCTGGCTTCCCGGTCCGACCGGAACTTGGCCTCGGTCTGGCCGTTCACTTTCACCAGCACATAATAGCGGATGTCGTTGGCCCGCACCCCCTTCATCTGCCGCTTGAAGAAACCCGGCCGCAGATAAAGGTCGGACACGTGCAGCATCTTCTTGTCTTCCACGTCGATATAGGTGACTTTTTTGCGCAGCAACAAGTCCCGCCCTTCCTTGCGCGGAATCAGCACGTTCCATTCCACCGTCACCTCGTCGTGCCAGCCCGCCTTGCCATCGGAGCCCTTGCCGGTTCCGCCAAAGGTCTGATAGTCCATCAGCAGCACCAGCCAGTCGCCGGTGATCGCCGCCCGCGAATCCACGTCCACGTTGTTGTAAAACGGGGTGCGCACCTTTTGCGCCTGCACCTTGAGCACCTTGGCCTTGCCCGTTTCTGCCTGCGCCATTGCCGGCAAGGTCATCGCCAACCCGGCGATCACCCCGGCGGCCAGCAGCCGCCATCCCAGTCCTTGGTTCCGCCTCATGATGCGTCTCCTGCCTGGACCCCTGTTCCATTTCCCGGGACTTTGCCAATGCCCCAAACCGCTGTCACCAGCTGTGACCGGCAAAACCCCATTAACATAGGAACCGTTTTGGCAAAACGCAACCGCTGTTTTCGATCGAAAGAAAAATGTTTGAATTAGTTCGTCAATGGTGGCTTTTGTTCGCTTCTGTCATGCCGCCCAGAAGGACATTACACGGGTAAAGCCATGGGTGGGCGGCGGCGAGGGTGCCCGGCGCCCTGGAGTTTGGCGGAACTCCACGGTTGCGGTTTTCCCGTCCCGGCGGGACGGGGCGGGAATAGGCAGGGGCTTCAGCCCCTGTTTTGCCCGCCCCCCCATTTCGCGTGCCGTCAGGTACGCGGCGAATCGCGGCGTACCTACGGCACGCCATCGTTTCATTTTTCGGAAC
>JBAZJM010000118.1:0-12853 GCA_041651315.1 Lentisphaeria bacterium
CCTCAAGCGGGGCAACAGCTATGTCGGCCTGTACCTGCACAACCCCTATTCCACCTTTCTTTCCACCCGCGAAGTCACCCAGTGGGAGCCGCCGGTCGATGTGCGCGGCCCCGGCCATCCGCCGGCCTTCTGGTTCGGCTGCGAGGCCGGCCAGCCGGAACTGTACCTGCTGGTGGGGCCGAGCCTGGCCGAACTCACCCGCAAATTCCAGACCCTGCTCGGCACCACGCCGCTGCCGCCGGCCTGGGCCCTGGGTTACCAGCAGTGCCGCTGGGGCTACCAGTCCGCCGCCGACTTGAACGAACTGGACGCCCAGTTTCGCAAGCACGACATTCCCTGCGACGGCCTATGGCTCGACATTGACTACATGCACGGTTACCGGGTCTTCACGGTCAATAAAAAACACTTCCCGGCCGTCAAGAAGGATTTGGCCAAGCTCAACGCCAAGGGCCGGCGCATTGTGCCCATCCTCGACCCCGGGGTCAAGCGCGAACCCGGGTACGCGGTCTACGACAGCGGCCACCAGGCGGATGTGTTCTGCCACACCCCGCAGCACGGCGAGTTTGTGGGGCTGGTCTGGCCCGGCGAGACCGTGTTTCCCGATTTCTCCCTCTCCGAAGGCCGCACCTGGTGGGCGAACCATGTGCGGGAGTTCGCCAACCTCGGCTTTGCCGGATCCTGGCTCGACATGAACGATCCCTCCACCGGCTGCGTCGAATGCGGCGACATGCGTTTCCGCCACGGCACCGAGCCGCACGAGGCGTTCCACAACCAGTACGCCCTGGGCATGGCCATGGCCAGCCGCGAGGGCTACCTCGCCGCCCGCCCTGACACCCGGCCGTTCCTGCTCTGCCGCTCGGGCTGCGCTGGCACCGGCGCCCAAACCGCCATCTGGACCGGCGACAACGCCAGCAACTACCACCATCTCCGCGGCACCATCGCCCTGTCGCTCAACCTGGCCCTGTCCGGCGTGCCGTTCAACGGCCCCGACATCGGGGGCTTCGGCTGCGACACCACCGCCCCGTTGCTCACCGACTGGATGAAGACCTGCTTCCTCTTCCCGTTCGCCCGCAACCACAGCACCTGCGGCTCCCGCCAGCAGGAGCCGTGGGCATTCGGGCCGCAGACGTTGCGCGTCCTGCGCCACTACATCCAGTTGCGTTACAAGCTGCGCCCCTACCTCTACAACCTGTTTGCGCGCCAGGAAGAGACTGGCGAGGCGATCCTGCGCCCGCTGTTCCACGACTTTGCGGACTCCGCCAAACTGCCTTTGGGCAAGATCGACGACCAGTTCCTGGTCGGCCCCGCCGTCATGCAGGCGCCGTTCCTGGAGGAAAAGCAGGCGTCCCGGCGCGTCGTGCTGCCCGGCCCCGCCCAGTGGTACGCCGCTCACGAAGCGCGCTGGCTGGCCGGCCACCGCACCGTTACCGTCAAGGCCGATGCCGACACCACGCCGCTCTATTTCCGCGGCGGCGCCATCGTGCCGATGGCCAAGGGCGAGATTGGCGCCGACCACACCTTTGACGGCTGCGCCGTCGAGTTCCACTGCTTCCTGCCGCCGGCCTTCCGCGGGGTGGCGGAAACCGACTATGTCTTTGACGACGGCGAAAGCTTTGCCTATCGTGAGGGCAAGCGCTCCAAGGTGCGCGTCACCGCCCGCGGCGACGGCAAGGGCGGCCTGGCCGTCACGCTGGACACCCTGGCCGACGGCTTTGGCGCCTGCAAGGCGGCGGTTGTGCTCTACGCCCCGTTCCGCCAGGTCACCGTCAACGGCCGGGGCGTCAAGCCCAAGGCCGGTGCCTGGACCCTGGCCGGCCAACGCCAGCGCGTCTGGCGCTGCTGCTGATTTGTTGGACGATGTTGGGGCCACCCTTTTGAAAAAGGGTGATCCCCAAACCCCTTCCTAAAACTTTTGTTCCATTTTTGCGGATTCCGCAGGCCGCTCCAGCGCAACAGCCCACGATTGGGGTAACCGGGCGGCCTGCGGAATCCGCAAAAGGCACAAACCGGTTTGACGGCGAGTTTGGGACCCGCCTTTCCTGAACGGAGCCGCCCGTCCTCGGGCGGACGAACCCGTCCTCGTCGGAGACGCGCATCATTGGTTTGGCGGCGGGACTTTTGAAAACGGCTCAAACGATTTCGATTTGTTTTTTTTACGTGGACTGGTGACGCCTTTGCGGGCGGGCGGGGGGGCGGTGCCGTCGCGGAGGACGGGGGCGGGGGACAGCTCTTCCGGATAGGGGGCGACCGCGCGGTGATGGCCGCGGAGCGGGGCCTTGGGGGCGCGGATGAGGATGTCGGCGGGAATGCCGAGCTTGGCGTGCAGCTTGCGGATCATTGGCAGGGTCAGGCCGCGCCGGCGGTTGAGGACGGCGGAGCAGTTGGGCTGGCTGCCGAAGCAGAACGCCAGTTCGCGTTGGGGCAGGCACCGTTCGGCGGCGACTTCTTTGATGTAGTCCACCGGATCCCAGTCGTTGCCCCACTCCCTGGGGATGGGCCAGTGCCGTTTCTCGTAGTCGGACAAGATTAACGCCTGGGCGTGCAGGTAGGCGGCTTCGGGGCTGCCCTTGGCGCAGGCGTAGTGCCGGCGGGCAAAGGCGGCTAGCGCCTCCGCCACCCGGCGGTGTTCGTCGTCGTTGCTGACGGATTTGACCATGGGGATGCGGTTCATGGGCGGCCTCAGAATTTCATCCGGTCGTATTCGGCATGGGTGCCAATCCATTCCACGGTGATGACCCCGGCGGCGAACGCGGCGATGACGAACAGGCGAAAGTTGTTGCCGCCGAGATTAAAAACCACTTTGCCCTTTCCAAGCAGACTGGCGGCGGGATCATACCGCTTCAGGTCGGCCGGGGTTTCCCACCTGGCGGCTTCAGCGGCCTCCAGCCAGCGGTAAATAGGTTTGCGGGCGGCGGCGTGCCGCCGGCCGAACGTCTCCAGCTTGTCCTGATTGAAAACAAGCATGGTTTCGCCTTTTCTCAAAACGATTCATCGTTGCCTTATTTTATATCTTATTGTATATAATGCAAACGGAGCGGATGGGGGGATATGACCAACGGGGCGCAGGGTCGAACCTGATACAAGTTTATGCAGAACTGGACTGGCAGGGGGCTTGGCAATTGGGTTTGCCGGACAGAAGCGACGGTTTCCTTGCCGCATGGCAACCTGGCCCTGCCCTGGCAGCAGTTTTCAGCCCCATGTCATCTGTTCGTCTCCGCGATCTCCGCGAACAATAACGCCTTGTCATATTTTATGTCAAGTTATGATGAAAAGTGTAGACACGACCCCAAGTCCCCCAAAGCCATTTATTACGCTTCGGCACCGACATAACGGTTATGCATCCTATCGGCGAATTTCATGCGGCACGGCGAAGTTCTTGTGGGAGTATAGTGGCGTCACATTTGTCGGCCCGGTCCGCGGTGTCCGATAGGTCTGACAGTGTCGGACGGTGGCCAGTCACCTGGCGGTCATTTCAGACGCCCTTGGGACAGAGTTGATTGGGGAATAACACCGTGATTCAGCGTTTCGGTTGCACTTGACTTTGGGCCTCCGGGGTCCAGTGACGGTAGGTACTGGGTGAAATGCCGGTCTGCCGTTTGAAAAATTTGGAGAAGTAGAATTCCGAGGAGAAGCCGAGCTGTTCGGCCGCTTCCTTGACCCGGCAGTTCCGCTGCCGCAGCAGGAACGCGGCTTTCGTCGCCAGTTCCCGCTGCAGGAAGGTCTTCGGGGATTGCCGGAACACGGCCGTGAACTCGCGGCAGAATACTTCCGGCCGCAGGTTCAGCCGCGCCGCCAGCTCCCGGACCGTGGTGGCGGCGGTGGCGCTTTCCCGGATCTCCCGCAGCACCGGGAGAAACCGCTGCTGCCGGTGAAAATCGTATTCACAGCCAGCCGGCCAGTGCCGGTTGCAAAAGCGCAGGCAGAATTCCTTGAGGCCGGACAGTGACCGCACCCGGTCGTTCAACCGGAAGAGGGCGAACAGCTCCGCCACTTCGGCCGGCGAATAGTCGATGAGCCAGTGATCCAGGCCGGAAAAAATATCGACGCCGGGACACAATTCAAAACGAAAGTGGACCGCGACGTAATGCAGGTTACTCCTGCTGGTGTACAGCACCGGGAGGTTGGGCGGCGTGAAATAGAGGTACCCCTGCCGCCGGATCCAGGTTTCGTGCGTGGTGCAGTGTTCGATGCGCGATGCGTCGCTGCCGTCATCTTCCATCACGCCGACCAGTGTGTTGTAGGGCAGGGTGAAGACCCGGGTGAAGTCGATCCGCTCCTCGAAAATCGCCACGAACTGCAACTCGGCTTCTTGCGGCGCAAAATCCTTGTTGATCACCAAAGTCATAAAACCACATGTTTTTGTAAAAAAATACATTCAAAATTACTACGAACATTATAAATTAAGACATGGTAAGAATAAACGCAAACCCGCCCTGTCCTTGAAGACATGACCGTTTTGCCGGATGATGTTGGGAACCCCCTTTTTAGGAAGGGGTTTGGGGAGCACCCTTTTTCAAAAGGGTGGCCCCAACGCATTATCACCCCCCCGTACTGGAGACGAAAGATGATGGCATATGCCGCTTTGATTGAGGAATTGCGCCAGTTCCACGGTGCCGACGGCGGCCGGGTCTGCCACCGCCCGGAACGATTGGCGGCGACGGAAACGCTGAACCGGGCCATGGATGAATTTGCGGCGGCGCATCCCGGTGCCTCCGTCTATGAGTTGCGCGGCAGGAGCTACGAGCTGATTGCCGAGCAGTTCCGGCCGGTGCTGTTCCGTCATTCGCCGTTCTATGCCGAAATGGGTGGCAACGGCGGTTGGAACAATTCCAGTCCCGGCCGCTGGTTGTTCCGGCATAATGAGCACCTTTTCCGCGAGGCCGACCCGGCCGCCTGGACCCGTTTCTGCGAACAGGGCGGCCAGCGGTACTTCCTCTGTTGCGGGCCCTACGTCGATGCGGAGCACAACAGCCCGCCCCTGTCCAGGGTGTTGCGGCAAGGCTTTCAAGGGATTTATGAGGAAGCGCGGGCCGCCTGGCCAAAGTGCCAGACCACGGAAGAAAAAGAGTTTGTGGCGTGCGCCATGGCGGGGTTGCTGGCGGTGAAGGGCATTTTGGAACGCTATGCCGCCGCCGCCCGCGCGGCGTTGCCCGTGGTGGTTGACGCCGACCAGCGGCACTGCCTGACCTTGATTGCCGAACACGCCGCCCGCTCGCCGTGGCAGCCGCCGGCCACCTTTTACGAAGGGTTGAACGCGCTCTGGTTCGTCCGCGAAATCATGGGCGAACTGGACGGCCTGATGACCAATTCCCTCGGCCGGCCCGACGCGTGGCTGATCGCGCTGTACCGGCGCGACCTGGAGGCGGGGCGGATCACCGCGGCGTCAGCCTATGACCTGGTCTGCCGCTTCCTGTTGCACGGCGACTGTTTGTACGACAAGAACGCCACCGTGACCGGCTACGGCGACCACGAAAACGAGATCGTTTATACCCTTGGCGGCTGTGACCGCGACGGCAATGAGGTTTTTAATGATCTGACCCGGATGTTTTTGCGGGCGCATCGCGAATTGCGGCTGATCTATCCCAAGCCGCACTGCCGGTTTTCGGCGAACTCCGCTCCGGCCTACCTGAAACTGCTGGCCGACGATATCTTGGGCGGGCGCGGCGTCTATTCGCTGCTCAACGACGACTGCCTTGTCGAGGCCCTGCGCCAGGACGGCAAGACGCTTGAAGACGCCCGCGAATACAGTTGCACCGGTTGCTGGGACCTGGTGGTGGACAGCCGGGAGGACAACGCCGGCGGCAACTATTTCAGCCTGGCCCGGATCTTGGAGGCGACGATCCACGACGACGCTGAAACCCGCCGTCGGGCCGGCGTGGCGATCCGACGGATCGACGATGCCGCGGATTTCGCCGCTGTCTATAACATCATGCGGGAAAATACCCTAAGCACTTTGTGCGGCATGATGGCGATGGAGGGACAGTACGGCCGGTTGTGGGGCAGGGTTGCCCCGGCGCCGCTGAATTCCGCCTGTTCGCTGGACTGCCTGGAAAAACGCCGGGATTTTACGGCCGGCGGCCAGCGGTACAATCCGCATGCCGTCTCACTGTGCTTTTTCGCCAACTTTCTCGATTCGCTGCTGGCCATCCAGGACCTTTGTTTCGTGCGCCTAGTCTGCACGCTGCCGGAACTGCTGGCGGCGGTGCGCCACAATTGGCAGGGCGCGGAAGCGCTCCGGCGGCAGGTCTTGGCCGCGCCGCACTGGGGCGACGCCCGGCCGGAAACGGCCGCCCTGGCCCGGCGTTTGCACGAGGACCTTTATGCCCGCACCCGTGATCTCCGCAATGAACGTGGGGGACAGTATCAGTTGGGCTACTGGATTTATCGTGAATTCCGCCTGTGGGGGGAGACGATGAAGGCGCTGCCGGATGGCCGGCATGATGGCGACTATCTGGCGCAGAGCCTGAACCCGTCGCACTTCCGCAACGACCAGAACGTGACCACGGTGCTGCAAGGCCTGGCGCAACTCGACCTGACGAAATGCGCGGGCAATTCCGTGGTCAATCTGGTTTTGGACAAGACCGGGCTGACACCGGAAGTCCTTGACGGTCTGCTGCGCACTTTTGCCCGCCTGAAGCTGCAATTGCTGCAGCTCAACTGCACCAGCCGGGAAGAACTGCTGGACGCGCAACAACATCCTGAATTGCATCAGGACTTGATTGTCCGCATCTGCGGTTTCTCCGCCAAGTTCACCGCGCTATCCCGTGCATGGCAGAATGAAGTAATCTCACGGAAGGAGTATTGAGCCATGCTTCCTTCATTGCATCCGATTCCGTTGCAGGGAGTCCACCGGTTGTCGGCCGCCACGCGCGACCTGGCAAAACGCTATCTGGGCGGGGACTTCAAGGATACGGTTGTCCCGGCCGCTTTCATATTGCCGGAAGCGGCCAGTTGCGGGTTGTCCCATAATATGCGCTATGCGTTGACCGTCAAGCTGATCGGCGAACAGGCGCCGTTGCGGATCTTGCCGGAAGAACGGCTGTCCGGGGCGGCGACATTGCTGGAAGCGGTGAACCATGCGACGCCGGCCTGCGGCTATCCCGGCATCAGCCATAACACCTTGGACTTCAAACAAGGCCTGATGATCGGTTATCGCGGGTTGCGCGAACGCATCCGGCAGCGCCTGGCGGATGCCGCCCTGACCGCGGAACAGCGCGATTTTCTCCAGTCCATGCGGGTCTGCCTGGACGGCGCCCAAGCCTGGCACCGGCGCCATCTGGAGGAATTGGACCGTCGGATTGCCGCCAGTTCGGGGGCCGAACAGGTCCGTTACCGGGAGGTCCGCCGGCATGCCGCCCGCGTGCCGGAACTGCCGCCGGAAAACTTCCGGGAAGCGGTGCAGTCGTTGTGGCTGTTGTTCGATTTTCAGCGGCTGTGTGGCAACTGGCCGGCTATCGGGCGGATCGACCTGTTGCTGGGGCCGTATCTGGAACGGGATTTGGCGGCCGGGGTGATCACGCTGGAGGCAGCGCGGGAAGCATTGGCGCATTTCTGGATCAAGGGCACCGAATGGTGCGGGGCGCTGGACCATCCCTATGGCGGCGACGCCCAGCATTACCAAAACGTCATCCTGGGCGGCATCGACGCCTCCGGACGGGAGGTCACCAATGCCGTCACTTATCTGATTTTGGACGTGGTGGAGGAATTGCATATCAGTGATTTCCCAATTGGGGTAAGGGTAAGTTCCCGGACCCCGGAAAAACTCTGGCGGCGGATTGCCGAGGTGCAGCGTCTGGGCGGTGCCATTGTCTCCATTTACAACGAAGACCTGATTCTGCGCGCCCTGGAAAAATTCGGCTATCCGCGGGACGAGGCCGTCACCTTCACCAACGACGGCTGCTGGGAGCTGATCATTGGCGGCAAAACGGCCTTCGGCTATCTCCCCTTCGACATCCTGCAGATCTTGCAGCAGTCACTGGGGCTGGCTCCGGAACTGGCGGATCGGCCGCTCTATGAAAACATCCCCGTGCGAGCGGCGCCACCGGGATCGGCACCGTTGCCGGCAGACAGCCCGGACTATCCAACCTTTGACCTGTTGTACCAGGACTTTCTTGCCCGCCTGAAGGAGGCTTGTGACGGCTTTGCCCGCTACACCGCCCATTGTTTCAGCGGGGATGTCCGTTACTATGATTTGATTCCCGCGCCCAGTCCGTTGTTGTCGTTGTTTATCGATGACTGCATTGGCCGGGCACGTGGGTATTACAACCGTGGCGCCGTTTACAGTGTTTTGGCGCCGCATGCCGGAGGGTTGCCGGACACCGCCAACAGCCTGTTCGTCATCAAGAAACTGGTTTATGACGAAAAACGGTTATCACTGGGGGAGTTGCGGAAGATCCTGCGCGCCGACTGGGAGGGGGCTGAGACGTTGCGGCGGGAGATCATCCGCGACTATCCGCTTTACGGCAACGACTCGCCGGAAGCCGACCGGATGTTTGCGCAAGTGGTGGCCGATTACGCCCGGATCGCCGCCGATCCGCGGGACAGCAACGGCGTGCTGCGCCCGGTCGGGGTCAGCACGTTCGGGCGGGAAATCGAATACGCGTCGAAACGGAAGGCCACCGCTTTCGGCCGCCAAGCCGGGCAAATTTTGGCCACCAATTTGGCGCCGACGCCGGGCAGTGACTTGAGCGGGCCGACCGCCGTTATCAAGTCGTTTTGCCACGTTGATTTTTCCAACGTGCCCAATGGCTGCCCGCTGGAATTGAAGCTTCACCCGACTTCGGTTCACGGCGACGGCGGCTTGGACGCGCTGATCGGCCTGCTCCGCGCCTTTGTCGCCCTGGGCGGCGTTTATCTTCAGGTGGACGTCGTCGATTCGGAAGTTTTGAAAGACGCCCAGCGGCATCCCGGCAAGTATCCGAACCTGTCCGTCCGGATTTCCGGCTGGTCGGCACGCTTTGACACGCTGAACAAGACCTGGCAGGACATGATCATCCATCGTACGCAGCAACGTTTTTAACCCAGCAGAACCGATGCAACTCATTCCAACGCCCAAAACCGTGACCCGGGAAGCCGGTGTCTGTCTGCTGGATGCGACGACCGCGATCGTGCTTGATCCGGCCCTGCCGGCGATGCCGCTGGAGGGGCCATTGGCATTGGTGGAGGCGGTTGAGCGGGTCGTTTTTCACCGGCCTGTTCTCACCCATCGGATTGCCGATGCGGTGTGCCGCCGGGACCGGGGTTATGTCTGGGCCGTGGCCGACGAGATTCGCGCCTTCGAAGCGGACTATGCCATCGTCTGGCACGCGCGGAACAAGCCTTCGGAATATTACCGGATCCGGGAAATCCTGCTCAGCATGGCCGTCACGCTTGACACGGTGCCATGCTGATGGTGTTTGTTGTTGGCTGGGGGACCGGTGAATGGCGGCGCGGAATGCGTTTTGGCCACGGCCTGCCAGACCAAGCAGACGGAATGTCCGTCTTCCACCTCTATGGAGATGCATAATTCACCTGTCCTTGTGGCCTCATATTTTTTTATTCAACGGCAATAATCTGATGGCAGGCAAAGGAGGGGGCGGTGATTGCCAACCAGTTTCCGTGGACAGCAAAGGCAAGCTCGACGTCTTGTGGTTGCAGGGATACCCGCTTGACCGGGGCGGAAACGTGCAATTCCAGCTTGGTCTCGGGCAGGGGCAATAATTCCTCAATCACTTCAATCTTATCGCCCAACCAGGTGCCGGGAACGCCATTGCCGCGTTTGACCATATTCCCGTAAAGCAGATGAATGAGCGTTCTTTTCTCACGTTCCTGACGGGTCACGGTCAAGCGTGCCAGCGACGGCAGATTGCTTCGAACCGTTACGGCGTCACCGAGGAATTCGGTCAACACGGCGGCAAGAAACTCCCGTAGCACAACGGCCCCGGCTTGATAATAAAGCTTGAAGACCGGATGGGCGAAATAAAGCGTGTTGGCGGTCAAGATTCCGCCGGCAAACCCATTGGGGGTGGGACGGTTGGGACAATGCTGATGACTGCAGAAATGCGCCAGTGTCCGATTGAAATACGGGTCATAAATATCGCCAAGGCTCTTGCCGGTAGTCACCTGTAAATTCATTGGCGAGCCGTACATGACAAATGGCGTCGAACAGAACTCCGGCCGGTAGGGCGGGGCCGGCAACAAGTACGTCGGGTTGAATTCACTCTTCTGCCCAACGCTGCCGCCCAGATCAAAGGGGCAGTTCAGGCCGGAGGCTCCCGAGAGAATGACCTTTCCGCCCCGCTGCCGATAAGCCGTTAGTTTCTCGGCAAATGCACCGGTCAGCGGCAGCTCATCCGCAACCATGACGGCTCGATACGGTGATAAGTCCATCTCCGGATGCAGCACGTCGAACAAGAAATGGCTTTCCGTCAACAACCGGCCGATGCCGGTGTCCGCTTCACGCTCCGGCAAGCGAAACGCTTCCGCTGAAATTACGGCAATATCTGCGACATTTTGGGCTCCGCGGCAAAACGGTTCCTTTTCCCTGACCTCACGGTAGGCGCGCCCGATAATCTCATAGGTTGAGGCATCGAGTTTCCCCGAGGGATGCAACTGGTCGCCAATGCTGCATTTCGCCCCGGACGCCATCATGGCGGCGCATTCGTAACACAGGGCGTTGGGATGTTTGAGTCCGCCAAACTCGCCCCAAGAGGAATGGAACTTGCCGGTCATGCCCAGAAATTCCAGGCTGGTTTTGCGGGCGAAAGCCGCCGATTGCAGGAAATGGTCATACCCCCAGCCGCCGGTGGGGAGGCTTTCCAATTCCAAATGGCTGAAATAGCGCAACCGGTCAATCCGTCCGGGTGAGACATGGCCGGAATTATGGAAAATGGGCATGGCCGGATGGTGGTTTCGCACCGCGGCGGTAATGCGTTGGTAATAATGTTCCAGCACCTGGTCGGCAAAGCGGCAGCGGTCCGCCGGGTCTTCAGGATCCAGCCCCGCGTTTTGCATTCCTTTCAAGCAAGCCGGGCAACAGCATTGCCCCTGTAGGATGATGTCGAAAAAAAAGCCGTCGGCGTCTGGGAAGAGCGTTGCCGTCTCTTCCGTCAGCCGGCAGAGATAATCGAGGTAGGGCGTGTTAAAGCATAATTTGTGGAAACCCGGCTTGAGCGGGCCGGCCGCGCCCCAAGAAGTAACATCTGGCGGCAGAACCTCACGCCATTCTGGGTGTGCTGTCGCGGCGGCTTCATTGCCGCCGGCGGAAAGATAGACCGGTACACGGATGTCGACTTCATGGGCGGCATCGATCTGTGCCCGCAATAGGTCGAATTTCAGCGACGGGTGCATCTGGCCGATCTGCGTCGGATAGTAACTGTAGCCGTGGTGACAGACCGAGAAGCAGGTGATCGAGTCGACGGCTGCTTCGGTCAGCGTCCGTTGAAATTCTCGTTTATCGAAAGCGCTACCGACTCCAGGAATTTCCCCTGAAGTATGAAAATCCAGATGAACCTGACGAAAACGTAAAGACATAATTTTTTTCTTCTTCCCTAAAGAAATTAAATTCAGCGCACAATACCGCTCGTGCGCTGAATGAGATCCTCGAATCAGCAAAACTTACCGGACCAGCTCGAAATACATGGTCTGACAGGTTTTATCAAGATTGAACGTTTCCCGTCCGTTGGCCGAAGCCACCGCCAGTTTGCCGAGCCGTTTGCCGGTAGCAGGATCAATCTTGTAGACAGTCAGCGGAGAACCGGAAATGGCCTGAGCTGAGATTTCCGCATAAAAAGGCTCGGACAAAACCGGCCCCTTTCCCGCTTCATAATAGCCTTTGCTGTCGATTTTTGACTTTTCGTTGGCCGAGTTGCCGACCGCGCAACAAAGAATGCGGCGACTGGTCTTCAACGGCAGATTGTCGAGACTGCTAAAAGTCAGGGTGGCGAATTTCATCGGCGAATTAATCTCGAAAGCGGAAAGTTTGCGACGAGACGCGCCGTTCATCGAAGCCAGCGCCCCGATGGCAAACTGCGACTTTGGCGTATCAACCAGCATAAGTCCGGGGTCGGAGAAACGGATCAACTCTTTCGTGTCGGAAACGACATAATCGGTGCCGGCATCGATGCCGAGCTTCTTGACTGCGTCATGGAACAGTGCCTCGCCATCCATATTGGTTCCGATCGGCCATTGATTTTTGACTCCGGGCTGAGGCTGGGCGATGTCGACCCGCGCCATTTGATAGAGGAAGGAAACCGTGGAGGCCAACTGCCGGCGGTTGCTCCAGATGTCATCTTCGGAATACTTGAGGGTGATTTTGTGGTTTGCCGACTTGATGTCGCCGCGCAGCACGGCGACCGCCGCCGCCTGATTCAGCCCCCAGGTACTGGGATCGCAGACTTGGCTGAGACAAACAATCTGCTGATGTCTGACCAGATAGTACAATCCGGGAAGATAAGAAGACGCCCAGTCGAACGAGAACATAGCGTCAATGCCTTGATAAGCAGTAAAAGCGGCAGTGAAGGGATATCCTTCCTGACGGTACACGTTGGGATAAACAAAGCTCCATTCAGTACAGACGACCGGTTTGTCCGAAAGCCGGGAATGAATGATCTCGTTGAAGATCTGAACGGCGGAAAGCGGAGCGTTGACGACGCTGGTATCCATCGGCTGCCAGTATCCGCCGCCGGTTGAAGCCGAGCCGTAATAGGTGTGATCGTTCATGAAATCCATGTTCTGACTGGCCCACAGATCGCCGGCGGTCAGTTCGAGGTTGGTGCCGCAGATCGGCGCTTTCACGCCGATTTCCCGCAAGAAAGCGTACATTTCATCGAGATAATTTTTCTGCTGCGCGGCAAAGAATCTGCGCCCCTCTTCG
>JBAZJM010000119.1:0-12762 GCA_041651315.1 Lentisphaeria bacterium
CCCGGTTGGGAACCCCCTTTTGAGGAAAGGCGGTTCCCAAGCCCTCCGTCAAACCTTTTTGTGCCTTAAACTCGGAGGGGCGCTTCAGCCACAAGCTGTTCTGGCAAAGCGTTAGGATCAGAGCGGATTGCTTGTGGCTGAAGCGCCCTTCCGGTTTAGGATACAAAAGTTTTAGGAAGGGGTTTGGGGAGCACCCTTTTTCAAAAGGGTGGCCCCAACCGAGACACCCGGCTATGCCGGTTTTGCCGGCAGGTGGAGGCGGCGGGCGATGCCGGCGATGGTGGGGTCGGCCAGGATCTCGCGGGCCAGGGCCTGGGCTTGGGTGAGGTCCAGGGCGGCGAGCCGCGCCTGCATGTCGGGCAGGTGATGCGGGTCGACGCTGAAGGTTCGCACGCCGAGGCCGACCAGCAGCGGCAGGTATTCGGGACGGTGCGCCATTTCGCCGCAGACCGTCAGTTCCTTGCCGTGGCGGGCGGCCCCCGCCACCACCTGCGCCAGCGCCCGGAGCACGGCGGGATGGTGAGGGCAGTAGGCATCGGCCACCAGTTCGTTGCCGCGGTCGGCGCCGAGCATGTACTGGACGAAATCATTGGTGCCGACCGAGAAGAAGTCGGCCTCCGCCGCAAAGGCGTCGATCAGTTCCACCACGGCGGGCAGCTCGATCATCATGCCGATGGCCGGATGGGCGGCATGGGGGATGCCCTCCGCGCGCAGCGCCTCAGCACAGCCCAGGACGACCTGGCGGGCCGCGCGGAATTCATCCAGCGAAGAGATCATCGGAAACATCACCCGCAGGACCTTGGCGGTGGCGCCGGCGCGCAGGATGGCACGCACCTGGGCGGTGAAGATGTCGGGATGGCGGAAGCAGAAGCGGATCGAGCGCAGGCCCAGCTCGGGATTGGCCTCGCGCCCCTGGTTGAAGTAGGCGAGGGCCTTCTCGCCGCCCACGTCGAGAGTGCGGAAGGTGACGGTGCGGCCGGGCATGCCCGCCACCAGGCGCGCATAGAGGGCGGCCTGCTCCTCCTCGGTGGGGAAGGCGGTGCGGATCAGGAAGGGGAACTCGGTGCGGTACAGGCCGATGCCTTCCGCCTTGAGGTCGCGGGCCAGGGCGACTTCGCCAAGCAGGTTGATGTTGGCGCGCAGGGTGATGCGTTCGCCGTCGCGGGTGAAGGTGCTGTCCCGCATCTCCGCGGCCCGCTGGTGGGCGGTGGTGCGGGTGCGCTCGCCCTCGGCAAAGCGCTTGAGCACGTCGGCCCGCGGCTGGAGGTAGAGGTTGCCGGTGTCGCCGTCGACCAGCAGGGGGGTGCCCGGCGCCACCGCCGCCAGCTCGGGGGCGTCGGCAATGACGGCCGGGAGCTGCAGGGAACGGGCCAGGATGGCCACGTGGGTGGTGACGCCGCCGCTGGTCAGCACGAAGCCTTTGGCCCCCTCGGCCCAGCGCCGGACGATGTCCGACGGATAGAGATCGCGGGCGATGACGATGCTGCCGGCCGCCGATTCCTCGCGGCGCGCGGCGGGCTCCAGGTTGGCCAGCAGGCGCTGCGCGATGTCCTCGATGTCCTTGACCTTTTCCCGGAGGTAGGCCTGGGGGCTGGCGGCAAAGATGGCGGTGTACTTGGCAGCCACCTCGCGCACCGCCGTCCTGGCCGGCCGGCCGGCGCGGGCCAGCCGGCGCATCTCGCCGACAAAGCCGTCATCGTGCAGCATCAGCAGGTGGGCGTCGAAGATCAGGCTGGCCGCTTCCGGCAGGCGGCGGGCAATGCGGTCCTGGAGGTCTTTGATTTGGCGGGCGGTTTCCTCGGCCGCCCGGGCCAGGTCGGCCTCCGTGCCGCCCGCCGGTTCGGGGACGGCGGTCTTGGCCGGGGAGGGGCCGGCCGCCACCACCAATGCCGGACCGGTGGCTGAGCCGCCGGACACCGGCTGGCCGCGGAGCAGGCGCATGCCGCCGCGCCGAACGGGGAGGGGGCCGCCCCCGGCCGCCGGCTGGGCGAGCAGGGCCTGGACGTTGCCGATGAGGCCGGCGAGCTGGGAGGCCACGGTTTGCAGCGCCTTGGCGTCCTCAGTTTGGAACGGCTGGTTCCGCCGGCGCTGGACGCAGAGCACGCCGATGTGGGCGGCGCCGCGATGGATGGGGACGGCCAGGAAACAGTCGAACGGTTCCTCGCCGATGGCGGGGAACGCCTTGAACTGCGGGTTGCGGCTGGCGTGGTTGTCCAGCACCGGCCGCAGTTCCTTGAACGCCTGCCCCGCCAGCCCCTCGCCCGCCTTGAGCCGGGTGGTGCCGACCGCCGCGGGATTGAGGCCGACGGTGGCCCGCAGGACCAGGCTTTGGCCGCTGTCGTCGGCCAGATAGATCGAACAGACCGCCGTGTGCAGGTGTTGGGCCACCAGCGTGGTCAGGCGCTGGAGGCAGGCGCCGAGGTCGGCGCTGTCGGTCACCACGGCCGTCAGTTCGCCGACGTCGCAGAGGAAGTCCAGATGGTCCGGCTTCCCGGCGGCGCTTTTCCGGGTCCGGGCTGAAAGCGGCTTGGGCATGGCAGTGTCCCTATCCGGGAACCGCGGGAACGGATCATTCCGTCACCGGCGCGGTCATTCTAGCATGCGAAAATCCGGCCGTCAATCGCCCCAGTCGCCCCGCGCCTCCAGGTCCAGGTTTCGCGCCGGGCGGGCGGTTTCGGGCCGGGTGCGCCACAGGCCGCGGCGCCAGCGCAGCCCGAGCACCACCGGGAAAAACAGGAAGAAGGTCACGGTGACTCCCCAGCCGACCAAGGATCCCAGGTGCAGGACTTCCAGGGTGACCCACAGGGCGGCGACCAGCGTCCAGTGCAGGGTCACCATCGCGCCCATGACCCAGAAGGTGTCGCCCGAGCCGCGCAGGGCGCCGGCATAGACCAGCAGCACCGCCTCGATGCCGATGTAGGCCGAGGCGATGCGGATCATGTTGACCGAAAGCCCGCGCGCCCCCTCGAACAGGGCGCTGCTGGTGTCCGGCCGGAACACGTCCACCAGCACCCCCGGAAAGAGCAGGAACGCCGCCAGCACCACGGCCGAGAAGGTCCAGCCCAGGCGCATGCCCGAGCCAAGCGACCGGCGCACCGCGGCAAACTGGCGGGCGCCGATATAGCGGCCGACCAGGCTGGTGGTGCCGATCTCGATGCCGACCAGCGGCACGAAGGAGACCATGTCCCAGTTGAACACGATGGTGGCGGCGGTGGCGCTGTCGGCGCCCTGGCGCTGGAATAGCAGGATCATGCACTGGAAGGCGAACATGTTGAGGATGAATTCGGCGCCGGAGGGGGTGCCCTTGCGCAGCAGTTCCCCCATCAGCGGGCGGTCGATCCGCCAGGCGTCGCGCCGCTCCTTCACCCGCGGTCCGGGCAGGATGAACCAGGCGGTTGCCAGGATGCCCAGCGCAATGCCGCTGGCGCACAGGGTGCCGATGGCGGCCCCGACGATACCGAGGGCGGGCAGGCCGAAGCGGCCGAAGATCAGCACCCAGGACAACCCCACATTGGACAGCATGGCGGCCAGCGACGCCACCATGACCACGCGGGTCCGGCCCAGGCCGGAGAAGTAGCCGCCCAGCGCCCCCCGGGCCAGCCCCAAAACGGAACCGCCCACCAACAGGTCGAAGAAGGTCAGCAGCGGCGGCACCTGGGCGGCGGGCAGCCCCAGGCGCGGAAACACCCAATGGGCCAGCGGAATGCACAGCAGCAGCAGCGGCCAGGCCAGCAGCGCCACCCACAGTGCCTGGACCCCCGCCCGGCGGCAGCGTTCCGGGTGGCCGGCACCGTATTCCTGGGCCACCAGCGCCGTGGTGTAGCCGATCAGCCCGATGAAGAAGGTCTGCACGGCAAAGGCCGACACCCCGCCGGCGAACGCCGCGTTCATCAGGTTCACGTCCACGCGCGACAGGAACCAGCGGTCGGTGAAGGTCATCACCGTGTCGCAGGACAACGACACCACCATCGGCAGGGCGACAGCCAACATTTCGGCACTGCCGCCGCGGGCGTGCCGGGAAGAAAAGGAGGGGAATTTCATGGGGGGGCCGGGGAAAGGCAAAAACGTTCACCATGGCACCCCGCATCGCAAATGCAAGTCGCTGCCATGGCCGGGGGCATGACACGGCTGCCGCTCCAACCGGAGACATCTGGGGTTTTCCGGCTCGTGACCGCACGTGAACCCGCTGGTCCAGAATGCGCGGCCGACTTGCATATTAGATGCATAAAATGCATATTGCTTACATAAGCGCAATCCTATGTCCTATCAAGTCCTCATGCGAAAGCGGGTTATCAAGCAGGCTGAAGCTCTGCCTGAGAATATCCGCGCCCGCTTTCAGGCTTTGGTCTACGACCTGCGACAAACCGGCCCCCACCAACCATCCTGGCCCAACTACTCCAAACTCACGGATGGCTACCACTGTCACCTTACCCATCACTGGGTAGCGTGTTGGCGGTACGATAAAGGCACCATTACTATTGAGGTCTACTATGTTGGCTCTCGTCAAAACGCCCCTTACGGAAGCTGAAGTTTCCATCTCCGGCGGCGCGGCGGCCGAAATCCTCACGGCTCTCCGCACCAACTTCACCGTTACCCTTCTCAGCCGTTCGGTGGAACACCCGGACGATGATGACACCCTGCTTCCCCCCGAAGCCATTTCCTGGTGGAACCAGAATCCCGGCGGCCGCGTCATCGCTGGTCACCGCCTGCGCCTGGGGCTTACCCAAGCGAAACTGGCCGGGCGCGTCGGCATCCCGCAAAGTCATCTCAGCCGCCTGGAATCGGGTCGTTGCAAGCTCACCCCCGACATGGCCGCCCGCCTTGGCCAGGCCCTGGGCGTCGATCTCTCCAACCTTCCCGCCTCCGGCCAACAGCTCCCCCGCGCCGCCCGCCGCCGCCAACCCCGCCGGTCCGCCGTGGTCTCCGCTTGAAGAGATGCTTGCCGTGCGGTAGTCGCGGCTGTGCCAGCCGCACGGAGGGTGTTCTTTGGGGGCGCCTGGCACAGGCGCCCCCACAGCAGGGAGGCAACAAAGACGATTAGCGACGGGTAGTGACGAGGGATCCGGCCAAAACAGTTTCAAAGGCGCCGCCCCGGCCTTTTTGAAAGGGGATTCTCAAGGGACAGATCCCTTGAGCGGGGCCCGGGGCAGAGCCCCACATTATTGGCTTCGCGTAGTCGCGCCACGTTTCCGGCCGGCTTTGAAGCGGGCGTAGTCGAGCAGTTCCTGCCGTTCGGTTGCCGGCAGCGCCTCCAGCAGCCGCAGCCATTCCCCCTTGAGCGCGGCGTCCGTGCCCTTGCCGGTCGCCGGCTTGGCGGGGGACTGCTCGGCAATATTGGCGAGGGGCGGCGCCACAGGGGGATAGAGACCGGCCGGTTCGGGCAACCCCGCTTCGCGCGCCAGCTGCACCAGTTGCCGCTGGGCGTAGCGTCCCGGCGTCCGCACCCCGGTCTTCCAGCCGGACACCGTCTGCTGGGCGACCTTGCAGCGCGCCGCCAACTCGGCCTGCGTCAACAGCAGCCGATCCAAGATCGCCAGCACCACGCCGGCCCAATCCATCGTGCTTGCCATCGCGTTCGCTTGCCCCAGTTGCTGTCGTGAGTTCCCCAGTCTTTGGCGATATGGAATCTCGCGCGGGCGCAGGCGAATGCCAGATCAGGCGGTAAATCTTGTTTGCAATGTGGTAAAATGAGGTATATACTGCCGTCAATGTTTAGAAGGCGGGGAAGGTTGTTGCAGTGCCGCCGACACAGTGTCCCAAAAGCTGGGCGGGCGGGGGAGAACCGTTTTGAGGGGCGGGGAAGATGAAGGTACGGCGAAAGCGATCATGGCATGCACCGGCCGCTGTCGCGGGACTGGCTTTCATTGCCTTATTGCTGCTTGGCCTGGTCGGCATCGTGTTGCACGCCAAGCTCAAGTCCCGGTCGGAGTTGCCGCCGTCGTCGCAACGATCCCCATCGCCTTTGCCGCGACCGCTCCCGCCCCGTCCCCGTTTGGCCGGGAAATCGGCCGTCAAGGAACCGGCTCATGGGGGGGCGTTCCGGCTTGACAAAGCCGCAGTCCCGTCGTCGCCGACCATTGCGACCACCGCATCGTCACCAGGCCAGCCCGTGCCCCCCAGTTTGTCCCGGAAGGTTGCCAAAGACTTTCTTGAAAAGGAAAAGATGCGAGTGGCCGCCTTGGCGGCGACATCCACCGGGGGGGCCGCCGTTGACAGCCTACAAGAATTTTCCATTGGCGCGACCGTGGAGATCAAGCAGGATGATGGCCGGTGTTTGGCCTACGTTCATAATCTGCAACCTGCCGGTTATATCGTCACTTCAGCCGATACCGCCATTCGGCCGGTGATCGCCTTTTCCTTTAAGAACAATTTCGATTTCGTCGAGTCCAAAAGCAACGTGTTGTTGCATCTGGTGCAGGCGGACATGAAAGCCCGGCTGCGACTGGCAGCGGAATCCGGATCCCAGGGAAATGACCCCCTGATTCAGGATAATATCAAGCAATGGGAAAATAGATGACGCGACAAGGGGTGAAACATGTTAAATAAACAATGGTTATCATCGGTCTTGGGATTTTTCCTTTGGTTTGCAGGTCTCGTTGTTGCTGCTCAAACACAATGGGGCCCATGGATTCAAACGCATTGGGATCAGGGCAGTCCGCAAAACGACAAATGCCCTAAAGACTTGGCAACGCTGCTTAATTCGCGCTCTGTGGCCGGATGTGTTGCGATTGCAACCTCCCAAATTTTGTATTATTGGCAATATCCAAAACAAATGACGTTTGATGATCGTGATTATAATTTCAGCCAGCCAACAAGTGGCGGAGATCGCTATAAATCATCCGGAAAGCATGGTTCGTTTTTCATTCCAGATTCGGCAACAGAAAGATCATATCCTTCTTTTTCCGATCTCAACACGGCTCTATCATCCATTGAATACGATGGCAACGAGGATGAACTTGCGGCACTTGTTTTTGGTGTCGGCGTGAAGTGTCGCATGGGATATTCGGCCAGTGGTTCCGGAGCAAATCACTATACGGCACAAAATGCCTATCTTAATGATTTCGGTTACGGCGAGGCAAAGCATTTTGTCGTTGGCGCAAGCGGTGACTGGAACCAATGCAAAGCCATTATCATTGACAATATGAAGAAAGCAAAACCGGTTCAGGTCGGCATACATAGCGATCCAGACCGAAAACTTAGTCAAGGCGGTTATCACTCCATCGTGGCAGATGGCTATCGTAGTGATGATTTCTTCCATTTGAATATTGGATGGGGCGCAGGAAGCGATACATGGTACAATTTGCCACAGTTCACAATCTGGACATCCTCCACACGATTTATAAATTATGATGTTGTTGATGATATTATTTATGATATTTCAAAATATTATGGATGGTCACAAGATGGTTACGATCAATATAATCGCTGCCAAACGGTAAATGCTGTTCCCACATCGTCAGTCCAGCGTGTTCGTTATAATCGTTCTGGTTTTAACTTCTTAAAAGGTTTTATTATTGGAGAAGGCAACTGGACATTTACAACATATGATCCTACGATAATCAATGATTCATATCATCCGAAAATTACAGCAGTTAATCAGTATGGCACATTAATCCATAATGTAGAAATAACCGATACAAACCATACGATTAGCGGACCAATTCAAGGAATAAATGGCAATGTATTTTTCGGGGCAGGCGATGGAATTTATAAATTTCGTCCACGAGACGGGAAGGTAACCTGTGTTTATCGCGATACGGGCAATTATTTCTTTGGTGACAGTAGAGGTCATGTTGATAACGATGGTTACATGTATTTTGGCAGCGATAGAACCCGGGTATGCCTCACGCCAAGCGGGGCGTTTCGATGGCGATGGGATGTGCCGTCTGGCGGAACAATGTATTCGGGAAGTCCTGTCGCTGTAGATCCAGATCGGGATAATGTTTATCTTGGATATTGGAAAGAAGCAACTCAGGAAGCGGTTTTGGTTTGTATCTATAGGTCTACGGGCCAGGAGAATTATCGTAAAACATTTTCAAGCATTACAACGTCTGACCGTGGTATTCATTCGCCAGTTGTTGGTATTGATGGAACGATTTATGTCAGTGTGCGGACGAAAATATATGCTCTTACTCCAGGCGCCAATTCATTTTCAGAAAAATGGGTAAAAGATAAATCATATGCAAGGTATCAACCCATCGCAATTGGTTCGGATAATCATCTTTATACTGAATATTGGACGGTGAACGGCAGCAATTATTATTTGACATTGGCCAAGCTCGATTATTCCACAGGCAATGTAATTTGGGAAAAGCCGATGCCGGATATTGGCAATTATAGTTCATTTTTGCAACCGGTTTGTGCTGGAAATGACGTTGTGGTTTTTCCGGTTCATTGGGATTCATCACCGGAGAAATGCCAACTATATACGTACACTAATGCTGGCGCCCTGTTATGGACTTATACGCTTCCGTCAACTCCTTCTTGTTCATTGGCAGTTGCTACCAATGAAACGCTAAACATCATCAAACCCGACGGTACGATTATCGCTTTGACGGACAAAACGGATCTTCCTGCCAACAATGAAGGCACGGCCGCAAACGCGGAATACAACGGCATGGGATATGCCGACAACTCGCCGCCCAACTCGCCCAGCAGCCCCCAGCCCGTCGATGGCGCTAGCAATCAACCGACAAGCGTTACTTTGTCTTGGACAGCGTCAGATCCGGATGGGCATTCGTTGAAATATGACATTTATGTCTGTCCGTTGGTTGACGGAAGTGAAATGACCTTTTTCCCCATCGCAACAGGCATAGCCCAAACATCCTACCCGCTGGACAGTTTGGCGGCTGGTGTTTCCTACCAGTGGAAAGTCATTTCCTCTGACGGACAGGCAACAACAGAAAGTCCGACATGGACCTTCACCACCAAGAGCAGCACCGCCACCCTTACGCATACTTTTTCCAACGCCGGATATTATCTAATCAGTGTGCCCTTTAGCGATACGACAATTGCCGACGCGGAAGCGTTGGCCAAGGGGATTCCCAACTGTACCATTGTCTGGTATTGGGATGCGCTTACCCAGAGCTGGTCGGGTCATCCCAAGGGCACGATCATCAGGAACTTTGCCGTTGTGCCGGGGGGCGTGTATTTGGCCAGTGTAAGCGGGGCGGGGACGTTTAGTCAAGAGGGCACTTGGGCGCCCGTTTCGTATGCGATCAAAACGGGCTACAACTTGGTATCCCTGCCCAATTCGCGGCAGAGTGTGACCACGGCGGAAGCGCTGGTTCAAGACATTCCAAACTGCACGGCCGTGTGGCAGTGGAACTCAAGCACACAAAGCTGGTCAGGCCATCCCAAAGGCACCATCATCCGCAATTTCGGCGTGAGCGTTGGACAACCGTACTTGATCAGCGTGACCGCCGATGATGCTTGGCCGGCGACAGGAAAATGACGTATTCTACTGGCATTAAAGAAAGGGGGCGGTAAATGAATGCATTAGAAAACACTAGTAGAACAACTGGTTTACATCGTATTGGACGATGTCTTATTTTTGTCATTTTTTGTGTCACAACATCGTCCAACGCAACATTTGTTAACAGTATAGCGAGCGGATTATACGCCGGTTCTACTAATGCAAAGGTGGTTGTTACCATTCGCAATGATGAGAAAGTTTTGACATATTACAAAGTGGCGATTACCGGAATCGATGGGCTGGGTTATGGATCCAGCGTGACAAGTATTGAAAAAAACATAGCCGCGAGCGGATCAGCGACATTCACATTTAATATCACTGTTCCTTCATCGCCAATGTCTTCCAGTACAGGAAACATCAATTTTCAATATTCGCAGGCGGGATTTTTATCTGGTTATGTGGTAAAAAAATCGTGGTTTCAGGATGTATCTATTGTTAAAGCAGACTTATCGGTAACCATTGAGGGTGGACAATTCCATAGCCCAAGAGGAAATAAAACTTTTGTTCCTGGTGAACATCCCGCGTCTGTCGTATATTATATTACCAACCATGGTCCTGCAGATTCGATGAGCGCCGACACCATTAACCTTGATTTCTCGATGTATGATAACTCAAATAATGAAATTTATTTGGGACGCATATCCGGTCCAATCTATTTAAGTGCGAACACATCAGAATTGCAGAGCATCAGTGAATCGTCGTTGCAGAACCTGACTATTCCGCCGGACACTCCGGCTGGACAATACTACGTTTCTTGTTGTGTATTGCATTCATCCTCTAGCGTGGTATGGGATCCCGATGACAGTAATGATTGCTCTCCTGGTTATGATCGTGGGTTTATGATTTCTGTGGTTGTCAATCCGCCATCCGTAACAACCACGGCGGCAGCTGGGATCACGGCCACGACAGCGGCCTCCGGCGGCAAGGTGACGACGACGGATGAGGCGCCGGTGACGGCACGCGGGGTTTGCTGGAGCACCTCGGCAAATCCGACGACGGCCAATTCCAAGACCAGCAACGGCACGGGCACCGGATCGTTCACCAGCGCGCTGACCGGCCTGACGCCCAATACACTTTACCATATTCGTGCTTATGCCATCAATTCGGCGGGCACCGCCTATGGCAGCGACCTCACCTTCACCACGGCGGTAGCGGCAACCGCTCCAACGGTGTCAACCATGGCGGCAAGTGAGATCACGACTACAACCGCGGCCGTTGGCGGCAACGTGACGGCGGACGGCGGGGCGCCGGTGACGGCGCGCGGGGTCTGCTGGAGCACTTCGGCGAATCCCACGACGGCTAATTCCAGGATCAGTATCGGCACGGGCACCGGATCGTTTACCAGCACGTTGACAGGTCTGACGCCCAATACACTTTACCATATCCGTGCTTACGCCATCAATTCGGCGGGCACCGCCTATGGCGGCGACCTCACCTTTACCACGGCATCCGCGGCCACTGCTCCAACGGTGTCAACCACGGCGGCAAGCGGGATCACGACTACAACCGCGGCCTCCGGCGGCAACGTGACGGCAGACGGCGGGGCGGCGGTGACGGCGCGCGGGGTTTGCTGGAGCACCTCGGCAAATCCGACGACGGCCAATTCCAAGACCAGCAACGGCACGGGCACCGGATCGTTCGCCAGCGCGCTGACCGGCCTGACCCCCAATGCACTTTACCATTTCCGTGCCTACGCGATCAACTCCGTGGGCACCGTTTACGGTAGCGACCTCACCTTTACCACGGCACCGACAACTGAGATCGCCATTCCAACCGTGATAACCACGGCGGCAAGCGGGATCACGACTACGACAGCGACCGCCGGCGGCAATGTGACGGCGGACGGCGGGGCGACGGTGACGGCGCGCGGGGTTTGCTGGAGCATTTCGGCGAACCCGACGACGGACTGTTACACCACCACGGCTGGCAGCGGTGTCGGCGCTTTCACCAGCGCGCTGACCGGCCTGACGCCCAATATGCTGTACCATATCCGTGCTTACGCCATCAATTCGGCGGGCACCGCCTATGGCAGCGACCTCACCTTCACCACGGCGGCAGCGGCCACCGCTCCAACGGTGTCAACCACGGCGGCAAGCGGGATCACGACTACGACCGCGGCCTCCGGCGGCAATGTGACGGCGGACGGCGGGGCGGCGGTGACGGCGCGCGGGGTTTGCTGGAGCACCTCGGCAAATCCGACGACGGCCAATTCCACGACCAGCAACGGCACGGGCACCGGATCGTTCGCCAGCGCGCTGACCGGTCTGACGTCCAATACACTTTACCATTTCCGTGCCTACGCGATCAACTCCGTGGGCACCGCTTACGGTAGCGATCTCACCTTTACCACGGCGTCAGGGGGCACCGTTTTAAGCACCGCCACTCTTTATTACGAATGCGCGCAGACAGGCGGTGTTACGGTAATCGATTCACGAGGCGGAAACAACGGCCGTTTAGATGATGAAAGCAATGTTTATTTTAGCTATTCCAGCGAGTTGAACCGGTATTGCCTCAAGAAATTGGATGCCAAGCAGGCCGGGATCCAGCCGGCGACGAATCCGGTGAACAATTCCACTTTCACCATTGCGTGCTGGGCAAAGCCGACCACCGCCAATGATTCGGAGGGCGGGCAATTTTTCATAATCGACAGCGATTCAGAGAAAACATACCGGATGTACACTGATCGCATCAATTACCAATATTCCGGCGGGAGTTCGTTCCCACAGCGGAATGGTTCTTTTACCGCGGATGGTGGGTGGCATCATTACGCCTGGGTCAATCAGGACAACGGTGATGGGACTGCCTTACTCCGCATGTATGTGGATGGCGTTAAGCGTTATGACGGTACGTTGTCGGCTTCCGAATGGAACAGTCTGGTTTCCAGTGGGCAAAAATTTTTAGTGCAAGGCATTGCCTACTCAAACTACTTATACCAATTTATCGGGGAGGTTTGCAATATCGCGGTTTTTGACGGGATCGCGCTGGATGATTCGCAAATGGCTCAATTTGTCACGGAAACGGATCCGCGTGTTTCTACGTTAGCCATGTTATTTCCCGGTGCCGGATTCGCCCTGGTCAGTGTGCCGTTCAGCGACACCTCAATTACCGATGCGGAAACGCTGGCCAAGGGAATTCCGAATTGCACCATCGTCTGGTACTGGGATGCGACCGCGCAGAGTTGGTTGGGCCATCCCAAGGGCACGATCATCAGGAACTTTGCCGTTGTGCCGGGGGGCGTGTATTTGGCCAGTGTAAGCGGGGCGGGGACGTTTAGTCAAGAGGGCACT
>JBAZJM010000120.1:0-12761 GCA_041651315.1 Lentisphaeria bacterium
ACTGGACAGCGCCTCAGCCAGGCCTGTCCGTCACCTGCGAGGTGGTGCGATTCCAAGACTTCCCGGCTGTCGAATGGACGCTGTTCCTGAAAAACACGGACGCGGCTGACAGTGAGGTGATCGCGGACATCCAGCCGCTGGACCTCCGCCTGGCCAAGACGCAGGACCCTGAGTTTGTGCTCCATTACAACCGGGGCAGCGCCACCGAAAAGGCCGACTTTGCCCCCTTGGAGCAACGATTGGGCCCCTACGCCGAAACGCCGCTCGCCTGTGTTGGCGGCCGCTCGTCGGACGGAACCTTGCCGTTCTTCCGGCTGGACTACGATGGCGCCGGCGTCCTTTTCGGCATCGGCTGGTCAGGCGGCTGGGCGGCCACGTTCACCCGTGACGCGGAAAACGGCCTGCACGTCCGGGCCGGCATGAAACAAACCCGGTTCGTCCTGCATCCCGGCGAGGAGGTGCGAACTCCGCGCATCCTGCTGGTCTTCTCCGGCGAAGCCACGGCGGCCGGCCGGCAAAACCAGTTCCGGAAATTCATCCTGGCCCATCACACGCCCCGGCACAACGGACAGCCGGTGCAACTGCCGTTGGCCGCCAACAGCTGGTTTATCCACAACTGGGGCAACGGGGTGACGGAAGAAAACCAGAAGGCGTTTATCACGCATTTCGTGGAAGCCGGCATTCCCCTGGAATGTTACTGGCTTGATGCCGGTTGGTATGAGGGCGTGGGCACCTGGGCCTTTGACGTCGGCAACTGGTTTCCCAAAAAGACGGCGTTCCCCAATGGGTTGCGCCCGCTCGGCGACGAAGCGAAGCGGCAGGGGATGTGGTGGCAAACCGCGGACACTCCGGACCGGCAGGGGATCACAGAAATCCGCTATGTCACGGGACTTTATGCCTTCTGGGACGCCCTGCTCCAGCGGCATCCGGGGCTGGTCATTGACAACTGCGCCAGCGGCGGCCGCCGGCTGGATTTGGAAACGGTGTCCCGGAGCGTGGCCCTGTGGCGCTCCGATTATGCCTTTGAACCCGATGGCGTGCAAGGCCACACCCTCGGCCTTCTCCCCTGGCTGCCGTGCTGTTCGGCTGCCGGCAACACCACCGATCCGTATACCTTTCGCAGCAGCCTGGCCGCGGGAATGTGCCTCTGCTGGGAGCTGGAAAAACCGGAATTCGACGTTGCCGCGGCCCGGCAGCGAGTCGCTGAATTCCTCCAGCTCCGGCCGCTGTTCTACGGGGATTTTTACCCCTTGACGGAGCCGTCGCCCAACTCCGATGTGTGGTGCGCCTGGCAACTGGACCGGCCGGACCTGAACCGGGGCGCCGTGCTGGCTTTCCGGCGCCCCAACAGCCCCCATGCGACGGGGACCTTCCGCTTGCATGGGCTGAAGCCGGAGGCGCAGTACCACGTGCATGACGTGGATGCCGGCCGCCGGCGGACGCTGACGGGCGCGACCCTGATGGACGCCGGCTTGGACGTCCAGATCGCCGTCAGGCCGGGAAGCGCCCTGTTTCTCTATGAGACCGAACCTCGGTAAATCAGCCCCAACGGAAGCGCCCCCGGCGCCGCTCTTGACAAATGGCAAACCACGGCTAGTTTATCAATAAAACCGGTTTTTGTTTACCGGTTCTATGCAAATAATCCGATAATATGTCAACTTCTAGAATCACCATTCAAGATGTGGCGCGGCGGGCGGGCGTGGCCAAGTCGACGGTCTCCCAAGTGCTCAACGGCCGCCCGCCCACCGTGCCGATCTCGGAGGCCACGCGCCAGCGGGTGCGGCAAGCGGCCACCGACCTGGATTATCGTCCGTCCTTTTCCGCCCGCACTCTGGCCAACGGCCGGACCCATACCATCGGCCTGCAATGCGGCAACATCGGTTCTTCCTACTACGGCGAATTGGCCACATTGGTCATGCGTGAAGCCGAGGCGCACGGTTACCATTTGGCCATCCAGGTGACACCGTGGAAGAACGCCCAAAACGACCTGGACTGCTTGGAGGTCCTGTTGCAACGCGGCGTGGAGGGCGTGCTGTTTTTCGGTTCCGCCCTGCAGCCCGGAGTCCCCATGTACGAACGTCTGGTCAAAAGCCGCTTCCCCATCGTCCTGCTCAACGAACAATCCACGGGATTGCCATGGGTGACTTCCGATTACGCTTCGGGCATGGAGCAGGCGGTGGCCCATCTCCGCCAGGCGGGACTGGATCGCATCGGCTACCTCAAGTCAGCGGGCATGATCGGACATGTTGACGCCAAAGAACTGGCGTTTGCGGCCACCTGCCGACGCCACCGGGTAAAGACGGAAATTATCACCGCCGTCCCCCAGATGGACACCTGCCGACGGGCGGGCCGCGAGTTTGCCGGCCGCGCGGACCGGCCGCGCGCGGTGATCGCCAATTCCGACCAGGCCGCCACCGGCTTCATCCGCGGGTTGCGGGACGGCGGCCTGGACGTGCCGCGCGACTGCCGGGTGGCCGGCATCGACGGCACCCTCGCGGGAGAGTTTCTGTGTCCGCAATTATCCACCATCGCCCACGACCACGATGGCATTGTCAAGCATGCCATGCACGGCCTGATCCAAATGATCGAGGGCAAAAGCCCGCCGCAGAACCGCCTGTTCCCGACCCGTTTTGTCATTCGAGAAAGCGCTTGACCCATCACCAAAGGAGGTGCCATACCCGACCTTGCATCCGTTTCCATCCCACTTGCACACTGCCTGTTTCCCCAACCGTAACCCGTGTATCGCAAAGGACACAGACCATGAATGTGAAGCTCTTCCTGATTCTTGGCATGATGGCCGCCGCTGGCGGCATGCAAGCCGCCCTCATCAACATCGGGACATATTTGACGGACGCGAATTTTGACCAGTTATCCTTGACCAGCAGCAACAGCTACCGCGTGGTCGGCAGCACCGCCGGAACCGCGGTCAACGGCTGGTACGAAAGCAGCACCTCCACCAACGTCAACTCCTGCGCTTATCAATTGGGCGGCGCCACCACCAAGGCCGGCACCACGGCCGGCACCGCCAACAGCGGCCTCAATTACATGCTGATCTATATCGCGTCCAACGGCTCCCAAAACACCTGGATCCGCACGACGGACAGCTTCAACCTCACCCCCGGCGACACGTACTACCTGCAACTCGCGGTCCGCAAAGAGGCAACCATCACTGCCCTTGATTCGTTTGCGGTGGCGCTGACGGCCGTCGGAGACAGCCTGGCGTCCTTCACCAACACCACCTACCTGTTCAGCACCAATTGGCAGACCATCACCTACAGCTACACCTATACCGGAACCAGCACGGTTTCCACCAACCTCCGCATCTATGGGTATCGGCCCGCCAGCAGCGCCGCGCTCGCGTTTGACACCCTGGTTCCCGAGCCGGCCACCTGGGGGCTGATGGCATTGGGCGCCCTGGCCGGCAGCGGTTGGCGCCGGCGGCGCTGAACGACGGGGTGGACCTTGGGGACCCGGTGGACGCTGTGAACACCGGGCACAAGGTCCACCAAGTCCACTGAATTCCCCCACCCTTGCCCAGGATCTTCTCATGAAACGATTCACCCTCATTGAACTGCTGGCATGCCCGGCCGTAGTCCCGAGCCATGGCGAAGGGCGAAGGCAAGTTCGAGCAGCGTTTACGCTGATCGAACTGTTGGTGGTGATCGCCATCATCGCCATTCTGGCCGCCATGCTGCTGCCAGCCCTCGGCAACGCCCGGGAAAAGGCGCGGGCCACCGCCTGCCTCAGCAACCTCAAGCAACTGGCGTTTTGTCAAATTCTCTACACCAACGACAACAACGACTACCTTGCCGCCGTCCAGGAAAGTTCCATGGGGCCCTCTTGGATCTGGTACCTGGGATACCGCAGCAAGCTCATTACCACGCCGGCCCTGGTCGCCTGTCCCTCCGTCTCCAGCGGCGGCCAAAACATGCGGGATACCCAATGGTTCACCGGTACCGTCGGCGATCTGGAGGCGGGCAGGTATATGCGCGGGTACACGGAAAATGCGTCCCTGAGCATCTGCCCGACGGCATGGTCCATGACTTGGAACCGGGCCGGCCAGTTCAAATCCGCCACCAAAACCATTATGAACTTCGACTGCAACCTGGGTGGCGTCGATTACGTCATGGCCATCTGGTGGGCCGGCGAAATGAACCGCAGCTTGGGGTTCTTCCGCCACACCAACCAGTTAAATGCCTCTTTCCTGGACGGACATGTGCAGCGGTACGCCCCGGCCACGGGTTCCGGCAGCCTCCTTTTCTTTAAAGGGGTGAACTGGAACACGACGGATAACAATTAACGCCCCAACTGACACCGACAAACCATGTTATTTGCACGCCATTTAGGTTCGGCATGCCGACTGCTGACGACGGCCCTGCTGACCGCCGCGACCGCCGGAACGGCAGCGGAGGACAAAACCGTCCTCCATCCAGATGCCCAGGGCTATGTGCGGGATTGGATCCTGGGCAACCCCTACCCCGCCTACCTGACCTCGGCCGGAGAGTCAACCGGCTACGATCGCGACGCCCTCGCCCATCTGGGCGGAGAACTGAACTTCGAGCCGTACCCCGGAATGGAAGAGAAGATCCTGTTCAAAATCACCCGGGCCGACAACATTGCCGTTGACGCGCGCAATGAATGGGGGTATACCTCGGATAAGACCTTCACGGCCAAATGGCAGGTAAAGTCCGGCGTGACCTCGCCCGTGATGGCGTTCGAGAACCCCGTCAAGCACCATGTGACCGGCTATGCCGCCTGCTACGTGATATCGGATGCCGAGCGCCCGGTGAAAATGCGGATCGGCTGCGCCGACGATTACAAACTGTTCATCAACCATCGGTTCATTGGCGGGTTCAAGAGCAACCGCAGCTTCCAAACGGACGCTTACCTTCATCCCGTCACGTTGGAAAAAGGCGTCAACCTGGTCATGCTCAAACTGGTGGATCATGGCAACGGGCACAGTTTCTCGCTCTCGGTCCGGTCCGCCGACGAATCCCCCTGCCCCGGACTGGAAATCCGGCTGGAAAATCCCAAGGCAAAACTGCTGGCGGAATACCGTGAATTGACGCGTATTGACGGTTATGCCGGCAATTTTTTCGGCGCCATCGACGTCGCCCCAGACAACCCATTGATGCCGGGCGAGCTGCAAGCAACGTTCCGGCTTGGGGCGGTTGCCCCGGGCACCGCCGCAATCCGCCTGACGGCGACAGCGGCCGATGGCGGCAGGCGGCTCGACGAAAAGCTCGAAGGCACGTTTGAAAACGGCAAGCTCCTGACATTCAACCGGTGCCTCACCTGCAAGACGCCGGGCCCCTTGACGGTGGCAGCGGAAATCACCCGGGACAACGGGCAGACGGCGGTCAGCCGGCGATTTGACCTGCATTCGCCCGAACAGATCACCCGGAATGCCGATGAAACCCGCGTGACCCTGAAGGCGCGGCAACGCGAAGCCGAAGCCCTGGCGGCCGACCTCCAAAAGGAAGACCGCAACTACCAGCAGCTGCGCGCGGAGACGGATCGGCAATACCAAACCATTGAACGGCTGCATGAAGAAAAACACCGGCAGCTGCAAACCCTGTCGGGACCGGCCGGACGTTCCATTGATGAACCATTTTCCCCGCCAGAGGAGGCACCACGGGCTGAAATGCTGCTCAATGGGGACAACTGGGAGTTTGCACCGGGACGGCAGACCGGAACCCGGTATTTCGGCAAAGCCGGCGGTTTCATCATGGATTATGACACCGAACAAATCCCCACCAGCGGTTGGAGCGCCACCCGGGTTCCGCTCCTCTACATCAAGGGCGATTACTGGGGGATGAATTACCATTTCCCGGTTCGCTGCAAAGCGGCGGACGGCCCGCCGGTGACGCAGCAGCCGTACGGCGGCGATTATCAGTACTCGCCCACCCGCCTCAACAACGGCATCTGGCACCGGCTTCACTTTGACCTGCCCGCCGGCTGGGAAAAACAGCATCTCCGGCTTACCCTGCGCAACACCCAAGCCTGGGCCAGGGTCTTTCTCAACGGCGTTTATTGCGGCGAAGAAAGCGGCTTCACCGGCGACTACCTCATTCCCCTGAAAAACGCCCGGCCGGGCCGCAACGAACTGGTGGTTTTCATCGGCTCCGGCAGAACCAAATTCTGCGCGGCCACCCCCTGCGACGACCGCTGGTATCCCTTTTGGGGAATTTGCGGCGATGTGATTCTGGAAACCCTCCCGGCCGTGGCGGCCGACGAGCTCTGGGTGAAAACCAGCGTGCGCGAAGCCACCATCACCGTCCGCCTGTCCCTGGATAATCGTAGCCGGCAGACGCAAACCATCACCGTGGAGAATTATTGCGTGCTGAACGGAAAAATCCGTAAACGGTTGCCGCCGCAAACCCTGAAACTGGCGCCGGGCGCCACCGCCATCGACTTCGAAGTCTCCGCGTCATGGACGGATGCCGAGCTCTGGGGCATCGGCGGGCCCTACGGCAAACCGGTGCTTTACCGGCTGGTGACCGAGCTTCGCGACAACGGCCGGCTGCTGGACCGCACGTATACCCGGTTCGGCTTTCGCGAATTCTGGGTCGAAGGCTGCCATTTTTACCTCAACGGAAAGCGGATTTTTCTCCAGGGCGACATCGGAACACATTCCAGCTCCAACCGCCATATCCTGCTCACCCTGCTGCCCCTGCTCCGGGAATACGGCATCAACGTCATCCGCAACCACGACGATGAACTCAACGCGCCGGAACTGCCGGAAATCTGCGACGAACTGGGGATGCTCGTGATCGCCCAAAATTACCCGTTTGTCGATCCCTGGCCCATGCCGCGCCACAACGGGTATAAGTTCATGCCGTTCGCCAACCTGCCGACCAGCCCCATCCATAAAATTAATCAGGATAACTACACCCGCTGGGTGAAGATGATGCGCAACCACCCGAGCGTGGTGATCTATTCCATCGACAATGAAATGTTTCTGCAGAATTGGGAGAAAAACGCCAAAAAGTTCGATTATGCCATGCGCAACGACCGGGTCGGGGCATTTTATGGTGACTTCGTGAAAAAACTCGACCCGACCCGGGTCATCACGCGCGATGGCGACCAGGGAACCTGGGGACCGCCGCTGGGGTGCTGGAGCCAGGATCCGCCATGTGACACCGCCAATTATCATTACCCGGAAGCCGACATCAACGCCACCATCCGAAACTGGCAGACGATTTACGGCGGCCGCCCCGTGCTCTTCGGTGAAACCCTGTATTGTTCCTACGCGTCACTGAACGACTGGTGCGGCCCTACCCCGGAAGCGGTCAACCAAAAGGCTCAGCTGGTGCGCGATGTCGCCGGCCTGTATCGCGACCACGACATTCCCGGCGCCGTTTTCATGGGGCTTTCCAGCGACGGGTTTGTCGAATCTGGACCGACCGGCAATTATCCATGGAAGAACGCCAAGCCGGAAGACGTCAAACGGCATCCCTACCCGCCAGTTGCCTGGCCCAGCCTTTCCGGGCCCGGCCGCAAGGAGGAGTTTGCGTTCACCGCCGGCTGTTACGGCTATCTTAACATCAACTGGTTTGATCCGGCGTACCCGGCCGCCACCCCCAATGCCGTCAACGCCGCGTATAAGGCCGCGCTGCGGCCGATGCCAGAGCTGAACCGGAACAAACCTCCGGAGCTGCTGGCAATCGTCACCAGAAACGGGAAACCGGTTCCGGCGGTGAACGTGACCGTCAGCCCGGCCGGCAATCAGGCAACTTCTCCCAAACTCATTCTCACCGATGCCCAGGGAACCGCGTGGTTCCGCCTGGACGAATCCGGCCCGTATACGGTCGAATGTGGCGGCGTGACGGCAAGGGTGGAAACCACTCCAACAAACACCTATCCGGTCAAACCCGGCTTTGGCCATCTTCAACACCTGCATCTGGAGCTCCGATGAAAATGCGATCCGTCCTCCAGCCCCTGGTTTTCATCGTGGTCGTTTCCGGCGCAATTTGTTATGCGGAAAGTGACCCCAGCTCGTCCGAACCATGGAAAACCGTGTACGCGGAAACCGAACAGGCCAAGGCTCAAATCAAAGAGTTGGAACTAAAAATCATGTCGATGCGCATCGCCTTGGACGCCCGCATGAGCGACATAAAAAACAGCGAAAAGGTTGCCGCCATTAACCGCAACGTCATCGAAAAATTATCGCAGGAGTTGAAACAACGGGCTCCGTCTCCCGCGAACAAGACACTATCGGGCTCCAGAAAATAACTGGAGTCTCCGTTGAACCGTGGAGAAAAATGTCACATCTCAGCCATCAAAAACTTGAAACCGCCGCCTGGCAGATGACGGCCAGCGGCCGCTATGCCATCACCCTGGGCAGCGTCACCTGGGAAGCGTGCCGGCCGGAACTGCGGATCAACGGCAGGGCCTGCCCGTTCGGACCGTGGCACCAGGTGGAAAGCGCCGGCCCGAACACCGCCTGCTGGCGGGCCGGCAATGAGTTCGGCGACTGGACGCTGACCTTCCAAACCGCGGTCAACCGCCGGGGCCTTGCCGAACTGTCCATCCGGCTGGCCGGCGAACTCATAACGCCCCAGGCGGATCTCAGCCTGACCGTCCTGCGCACCGCCGGGGCGGCCGCGGAGCATGTCCTGACCCAGGGCGCCTCCATGGGCGGCTGCCGCTCGCTGCGGGTGGCCGCCGCCGCGGACGAGGAGGTGACCGGACACCACGTGCTGGTGCTGGCCGCGGCGGACACCGCCCTGCGCCTGGCGTTTCCGCTGCGCCAGGATCATCCCGCCCAGTTCACCGTCCAGCTCCGGCAGGGGCGCCTCCAGGAACTCCGGGCCGGCGGCGAACTCCGCCATTTCAACGGCCGCACCGTCAGCCTGGCGCCGCTGACGCTGTGCGCCGCGCCGGACGGCTGCCAACTGCTCACCGACTACGCAACTACCCAAACCGACGCGCCGCCGACCGTCCCCCTCACCCCGCCGCCGGCCGGCTGGAACAGTTGGGATTACTACCGCTGGACCGTCACCGAGGAGGAGGTGCTGGAAAACGCGGCCTTCATCGCCAACGACCCGGTGCTCTCCAAACATGTCCGGCGCATCATCGTCGACGACGGCTGGCAGTACTGCTACGGCGAATGGGAGCCGAACCATCACTTTCCCGGGGGCATGCAGGCGCTGGCGACACGGCTGGCCGGCATGGGGTTTGAGCCCGGCCTGTGGTTCGCCCCCACCATTGTCGAACCCCACGCCCGCCTCGCGCAGCTCGACCACGGCCTGCTGGCCAGGGGCGAGTCGGGCGAGCCGTGCCTGGCCTTTTCCTGCATGGCCCGGCACGGCTTCGTGCTGGACCCCACCCAGGAACGCGTGCAACAGCTTCTGTACACCCTGTTCGACCGCTATGCCGCCATGGGCTACCGCTATTTCAAGCTCGACTTCATGGCCGCCACCCTCAACGCCCGCCGTTTCGCCGACCCCGCCGTCCCCCGCGGCCACATCCAGGACCTGATCGTGGCGCCCATCCACCGGGCCGTGGCCGGGCGCGCCGCCATCCTCGGCTGCAACTACCTGTTCATGGGCGGCGGCCGGCACGTGCATGAAGTGCGCGTGGGCGGCGACATCCACGCCACCTGGGAGGGCATCCGGCGCAACGCCGTCTCCGTGGCGGCCCGCTTCTGGGCCAACCGGCGCCGGTGGATGAACGACCCCGACTTCGCGCTCTGCCGGGGGCTGGACACCGCCACCGACCCGGATTTGAACCGGCTGCGGCCGCTGCTGGTCTTCATCGACCCGGCCACCGCCGACGCCTCGCCGTGGAACATTCCGCAAGTGGACATCCGGCGCCCCCAGGCGGAAGTGCTGCTGAGCATCGTGCTGGCCGCTGGTGGCGCCGTCAATCTCTCCGACAAGCTGACCCGGCTCAACGCCGACGGCCTCGACCTGGCCCGGCGCACGGTCAGCGCGGAAACCGGCGACACCGCCATCCCCCTGGACCTGTTCGCGACGGAACTCCCCGCCCGCTGGCTGCAACGGACCCGCCGCGGACACCGCATCCTGCTCATCAACTGGCAGGACACGCCGGCCGAGGCCGTGTTTGACCTCGCCGCCCACGGCATCACCGCCGGCCGCCTCCGCAACTTCTGGACGGACGCCGGCGTGCCGCTCCGCCAGGGCCGCATCGAAACCGTCCTGCCCCCGCGCTCCTGCCTGTTCGCCACCACCGGCGAAGCCCGCTGAGCCCGCCATTAAAACCAAGCGGGAGCTCCGCACCCGTTTGGTTTTAAACGGCAACCCTGCGATCCGGTCCATGAGCGCCGACCCTCTCATGTCGGCGGCGGACGGGACAAAAAGTCTCGCAGATGCACATGCCGGATGCCACCGCGGTCTCCGCCAGCCAAGGGATCTAAGGTGACAACGTACTTGGGGTATTGGTCGGGGATTTTGGCCAGGTTGCCAAACTCGCGTGCCACCACCGTTTCATCGGACAGCAGATACGCCACCTGGTAGTATTCAAACTGCCCCTTTTTCTCCGCGACAAAATCGATTTCGCTGCCGTCAAGGGTACCGACAGTTACGGTATACCCATGTGCCCGAAGGTGATGGTACACCACATTTTCCAGCAGTTTATTAATATCATCCGGACGATATCCAACAATGGCATTTCTCAGCCCCAGGTCACCGAAATAGTACTTGTCATTCACTTCAAACCGCCGCTTGCCCTTGATGTCATAGCGCGGGACGCGATCCACGAAGCACGCTTCGGTCAGGTGACTGAGGTACTCCAAAATGACCCGCGGAGAGGTATTCAGTCGTTGCGATTTTAGAAACGCGCTGATGCGATGGGCGGAAACCAGCGACCCGACATTGTCGCCGAGAAAGGTCACCAACCGTTCCAGCAGATCGCAGTTCCGAATCTGATGCCGGCTTACAATGTCCCGGTAGAGAATGGTTTGATAGATATTCCGGAGATAGTCGTAAACCACCTCGTCGCACAGCTCGAAATGCCGCAGGTACGGCAGGCCGCCATACTTGAGATAGAGCCGCATCGAGGCATCCGCGTTGTCGAGATTGTGGAAGGAGAGAAACTCGCCATAGGTAAGAGCAAACACCTGGATTTCAACGCAGCGGCCGGCCAGCAGGGTGGAAAGTTCCCGTGACAGGAGGTTGGCATTGCTTCCGGTGCAATAGAGGTCAAACTTCCCCGTGGCATTGAGGCTGCGCAAGGCCCGCTCAAACTCAACAATTTCCTGCACCTCATCAACGAACAGGGCATTCCGTCCTCTCCCCGCGTGTTTCTCAGCATAATCGATCAGGTCTGCCGCCGTCCTGATCGCATCGAATTCATGGAGTTCCTTATTGACGTTGATGATTGTGACGGCCCGCTTCTGACGGCGCAAGTATTCTTGTACGTGCAGCATCAGACAACTCTTGCCGACACGTCTTTGGCCGACGAAAACCTTGATTAACTCCTTGCCGATGAACGGCCGGATCCGCTCCATGTACAAGGGCCGGGCAATGATCTCGCTCATGGTGAAGTCTCCGAACCGGAAAAAACGTTATAACCTAAAAACATACATAAAACTTCATTATTTTCAATCACTATTGTTACGTATGGGTAAAAAGCGTGATGGCCCGGACATTATCTGCTCCTGGGTCTGCAAACCCTCCGCGTGCTTGGCCGGATACCGTGCCTCACCGCCAGGCCCGGGTCGCCCCGGCCACCCGTGAACGCATCCGCGAAACCGCCCAACGCCTCGGCTGGCGGCGGGGAAAAGACCGGTCGGCGTCTTCGCCGTCAACGACCGCCTGGCCCTGCGCCTGGTCCGCCTGGCCCTGGCCCGCGGCATTGCCGTGGGCACCGACCTGCTGGTGATCGGCTTCGACGACCTGGAACTGGCGGCGGACACCACCCCCGCCCTCACCACCCTGCACCAGCCGTTCCGCGACCTCGGCCGCGCCGCCGTCACCGCCCTGAGGCAATTGCTGGAAGACGGTCCCCCGGCCCCTGTCACCAGCCTCCCCCCCCCCGCCTGATCCGCCGCGAAACGGCGTAACCACCTGCGGGGACGCCGCCCCCACGCCCCTGCCAAAGGGACCTGTCCCTTGAGCGGGGCGTGGGGCAGAGCCCCACATGACGGTTCCGCCGGCGCGCCCGGTCGGCCTTGCAATGGGCTAAAGTGGTTGTATATTGGGCTATGCGTGGTAGGTGAATGGTTTTTGGCGGGCGAGGGTGCGATGCGCAAAACCGGCGGCAAAAAACGGGTGACGATCAAGGCGGAGCAGCCGCTCTACGCCCAGGTCCAGGAAAAGCTCCGCGGCCACATCGCGCGGATGAAGGTGGGCGACCGCCTCTCCTCGGAACGGCAGCTGTCCGAGTATTTCAAGGTGGACCGGATCACCATCCGCCGGGCCATGATGGACCTGGAGAACGAGGGCTATGTCGTCCGCCACCAGGGCCGGGGCACCTTCATCCGCCAGCTGGCGGCCCAGGACCGGCGCCAGGTGACGGGGACGAAGGCGGCCGGCGCCAAGGTGATCGGCCTGATTGTGCCGGACCTGGAACTGCCGATGCAGGCCCATCTGTTGAAGGGGGTCGAGGAGGCGGCGGCCGGCCTGGGGGTGAAGGTCTGGATCCGCAACGCGCTGCTGGATCCCAACCGGGAATATGAGTTGCTGGAAAGCCTGGGCCGGGAATCTCTGGCGGGCATCATCACCGCCCCGCTTTCCGGCAATGTGTTTGCCAAGCCGTACGTGGAACGGATCAACCAGTTGGCCGCGGCCGGCCGG
>JBAZJM010000121.1:0-12738 GCA_041651315.1 Lentisphaeria bacterium
CGCGACGTCAGCGAGTTCGGCGATTATTTCCGCACCCAGCGCTGGAACCAGGGTCCCGGCTGCGACCAGCCGATGCTGCAGCGCGACATCATCAAAAACAAAGTTGCCAGCTCCATCGCCCACCTTTACCAGCGGCCCCGGGTCTGGCTGGAAGGCTTCCACTCCAGCGGCTGGGGCACCTCCAGCAGCGCCCTCACCGACGCCACCTTTGCGAACTTCGCCCAGGGCCAGAACCTGCTGACGCTCCACGGGTTGTATTATTCCACCCACGGCGGCTGGTGGGAATGGGCGCCGCCCTGCAACCATTTCCGCCAACCCTATTGGGCCCACCTGCCCGCCTTCATGACGTGCGTGGAGCGGCTCGGCTACCTGCTCAGCCAGGGCGACCACCGCTGCGACGTGGCGCTGCTCTACCCGGTCGCCCCGGTGGAGGCCGGCCTCGGCGGTGACGATGCCGTGGCCACCGCCTTCGCCGCCGGCGAAGCCCTCTACCGCGACGGCATCGATTTTGACTTCATGGACTTCGAGTCGCTGGAACGGGCCACGATCGCCGACGGCCGCCTCGCGGTCAGCGGCGAAAGCTACCGGGTGCTGGTTTTCCCGGCCATGCGCGCCGTGCGTTTCTCCATGCTGCGCCAAGCGCTGGCCTTCCAGCGCGCCGGCGGCACGGTGCTGGCCGTGGGCGCCCTGCCCGAGGCCGGCGACCGCGCCGGGCGCCAGGACCCCGAACTGGACGCCATCGTCAACGAACTCTTCGGCGCCCGCCGGAACCGGGTGGCCGCCGCGGCGGCACTGGTGCCCGCCGTGGCCGCACGCCTGGGCACCCGCGACCTCGCCTTTGCCGGACCGGTGCCGGCCGGCCTCAGCCTCATGCACCGCCGGGTCGGCCCGCGTGACCTCTATTTCCTCCATGGCGCCCCGCGGGGCGCCGAATGCATCTTCCGCGCCACCGGCCGAGCGGAGTTGTGGGATCCCTGGACCGGTGCCAGCCGCCCCCTGCCGGTGGCCGCCCAGACGGCGGAAACCACCACCCTGCATCTTCCTCTGACGGAGGTTGAGGCGCAGATCATCGTGTTCAGCCCCGGCTCCCCGCTCCGGGAGACTGCCGCGGCCGCGCCGCCGCCCAGCGAGATTGCCGTGCCCGATCCGTGGACCGGCGAACTCGTCCCCACCCTCGACAACCGCTGGGGCGACTACCGCTGGCCGGCGTTCGAGGGCCGGATCGGCGCCGAGGCCCGCCGCTTCCGCTATCAGGAGGAAACCACGGCCGCCGCCGGCTGGGAAAAGGCCGGCTTTGACGCCGGCGCCTGGCCCGTGGTCACCCACGGCTTCGGCCCCCAGTTCCAGCAGCTCGGGCCGCTGCCCGAAGCCGCGGACGCCGCCGCGCTGGAGCGGTCCCTGCTCACTGCCACGGCTTCGATCACCGCCGGCAAGACCGAACGCGTTGGCGGCCAGGATCATGCCTGGAAGCCATACGCCTTTTCCTGGCGCTGGGGCGTGGAAGGCGATCCCGGCCACCAGGGCTGGCACGGCCTCAAGGAAGAGGCCTACGACGATTTCATCCGGCTGGGCAAGCTGACGGACCAGCACAAGTCCTATGTCCGGGAACGCGAGGACGGCGGCTCGCGCTATTACCTGTGGACCACGGTCACCGCCCCCGCCGCCATGACCGGGAAACTGCTGGTGGGCGGCCTGGCCCCCGCCAAAATCTGGATCAACGGCGAGTTGCTGGCGCCCACGGCCACGACCGTGCCGCTGCGCGCCGGGCCGAACCCGGTCCTACTGCGCTACGACCAGCCGGGCACCGGCTTCTTCCTGGTCACCCGGCCCGACTTTGTCCTGCCGGACGCCCGCCCCGGGGCGCTCGCCATGCGCTGGCACGAGGCGCCGGGCATCCTGCCCTTTGACGTGCGCCCCGGCGAGGCGAATCCCGCCGCTTGCTACCGCTTCACGGCCGCGCCGGGCGCCCGGGCGCTGACCGTCACGGCCCGCGGCCAGGTCCAGGCCTGGGTGAACGGCAGGAAATGCCGCGCCGCAGCAACGGAGGACGGCAAGATCCGTTTCACCGTGACGCCGGCAAAGTCCGGCCGGGACGCCGTGGTCGCGCTGCGCATCGAACAGGAACGCGGCGTCTACGGCGGAGCCGCCCTGCCCGAACCGGTGACCTTCGACTGTGAAGAAGGCGCCATCGCCCTGGGCGACTGGTCGCAGACGGAGGGGCTGGCCAGCTACTCCGGCGGCCTGCGCTACCGGACCACCCTGAACCTGACGGCGGCACAGGCCGGGAGCAAACTCCAGCTGGACCTGGGCGAAGTCGCCTCCTCGGCCGAAGTCTTGATCAACGGCCAGGTCGCCGGCGTCCGCGTCGCCCCGCCCTGGCACTGGGACGTGACCGGGCTGTTCACGGCCGGCGACAACCGCATCGAGGTGCTGGTGTACAACACCCTGGCCAACCACTACCTGACCATCCCCACCCGCTATCGCGGCAGCCCCAAGTCCGGCCTGCTCGGCCCGGTGCGGTTGCTGGCCTGATGGCCATGGCCTTCCGGCCCGTGATGTTGTGCAAAACCCGCCCCGGCGCCGGCAGGAATGCCGGCGCGACATTCATGGCAGGCAGGAATGCCTGCCCCACGTTCTTGTCCGTCCCGCGTGTTTTCAGGCGTGGAGCATGACCTGGCCGCCGGTGACCGGGATGGCTTGACCGGTTTCATAGGGCTGCTCGACGGTGTAGAGGATGGCGCGCACGACATCTTCAGGACGGCAGCCACGGCCCATCGGCACCTTGCTCTCGTAGAACTTCTTGACGTCGGCGATGCTGGTGGCGCCGGGCACCTTGCCGGCGCGCAGGTACTGGACGAACAGGCCGCGCTCGGGATCGCTCCACAACGGCCCCTCGAAGAAGTTGCCGGGACAGACGCTGTTGACCTTGATCTGGTCCTCGACCAGTTCCATGGCAAAGCTTTGGGTGAGGCCGATGGCGCCGAACTTGCCGCCGGCATAGGCGCCGTTCTTGTTGCTGCCCTGCAGGCCGCTCTTGGAGTTGACCTGGACAATGTCGCCCCACGGACCGCGGCCGTCGGCCTTCTGGGCCGCCATGACGCGCGCCGCATGCTTGACGCAGAGGAAGTAACCGGTGTAGTTGACGGCGGTGACGAAATCCCAATCCGCCTTGCTCAGGGTCTTGACCGACCCGGCGCGCAACACGCCGGCGTTGGCCACGAAGAGGTCGAACCCGCCGCAGGTGCGGGTGATGTCGAGCGCCATGGCGGCCACGGACGCCTCGTCGCTGACGTTGACGCCGGCGGCGAAGGCGCGGCCGGCGCCGAACTCCGCCTCCAGGTCGGCGGCCACCTTTTTGGCGCCGTCGAGATTGAGGTCGGCGACCACCACGACGGCCCCTTCGGCTGCCAGCCCGCGGGCGATGCCGAGGCCGAAGCCCTGGGCGGCACCGGTGATGACGGCGACCTTGGCCGCCAGCCGGCGGCCGGCGGCGTTTTGGCCGCCCTGGGCGATGGAGCGGCGGTAGCTCTCAACTTCCCAGTTCTCGATGAAACCGCGTTCCCGGTCGGTCAGGTGGCGCGGGCCGCCGAAGGCCTGGGTGTACTGGGCCACCAGGGCGGCGTCGCGGGCCGCGACCAGGACGTCGCGGGTGTCCTTGAGCGAGCTGCCGGCGGTGAACACCGCCTTGCCGGACACGCCAATCACGCGCGGGGCATAGCCGCGCTCGGCGCGGTAGGCGTCCAGAGCGGCGGGGGTGATCTCGCCGGTATAGGCGAACGCCTTGGCATAGACCAGGTGGTCGGGGGTCAGCGGGCCGGCGGCCGGGGTGAACCAGCCGGAAGCGGCCACGATGGCGCGCGCACCGTCGGTGCCCACCAGGGTGCGCAGGGCCGGCGCGACGGCCAGCACGGTCTCGCCGTCCGCGGACTCCGCCACCGGCAGTTCCAACGCCACGCCGGCGGCGCGGCAGGCGCCGGCCAGCGTTTCGAGCATGCGGGTGTAGTCGGCCTCGATGGCCGCCAGCGACTCGCCGCCGACAAAGACGCCGTGGTTTTGCAGGAACAGGACGCGCGGCGGCTGGGCCTGTTTCTTCAGGAAGGTGGCGGCGGCCTGGGCCAGGGTGAAGCCGGGGTCGACGTAGTCCATCCACACCGCCTCGGGAAAGAGCTTGCGGCAGGCCTCGCGCCCGTTGGCGCCGCAGGTCATGCCGTTGACCAGCGCCGGATGCAGGTGAACCACAAAGGGGAACGGCAGCAGCTCATGCAGCGGCGCCTCGACCGACGGCCGGCCGCTGCTCTCGGGACGCACGGCCGCCGCCATCAGCCCCTTGACCTTGGCCTCGCGCTCGCGCCAGTCGGCCGGCATCGGCACCTGCATGAGCTCCTGCAGCGCCTGGCGGTCCATGGCGATGAACTGCTCCGGCTGGATGGCGCTCAGGGCCACCCCGCTGGGCTTGATGTACAGCGTGCCGGCATCCTTGAACGAGGTGTTGCCACCGCCGAGGAACACATAGCGGAGATCGCTCCCGAGACGGCGTGAGACGGCGGCAAGTTCCTGAAGTTCTGAGCGCATGGCTGACCATCCTTATTCAAAATCACGCAAAACCCCCGCGCCGGAAGGGCACCGGGCACACCATTATGGGCTTGGATCCCGCACCAAAACCGTCGCGCGGGAAGCCGGCAGGGGAAGCCGAATAATCTAGCGGGGAGACGCGGGCGCCGCCACCGGCCCCCAACCGGGGCGGCAACGGGTCACGGATTGGGGGGGGTAAGCCGGAAATGCGAAGCGCAGAATCGGGGGTATTTTATTCCCCCGTGATGTTTGGGCCATTTGCCGTGAGGGAACATGACCACTTTCCAATCCAAGGATCCCCTGCACGGCCTGACCCTGGAGGCGATGCTGACGCGCCTGGTGGAGCGGCATGGCTGGGAAAAACTGGGCCGCCTGATCCCGGTGCGTTGCTTCAATCTTGATCCGAGCATCAAGTCCAGCCTGACCTTTCTCCGGCGCACTCCGTGGGCGCGGAAGAAGGTCGAGGAACTCTACCTGAGCTCCCTGCCCCGGGCCTGAGCGGGCAGGCATGGCACCGGTGAGACGCTATAGTGTCGGCCGACTGCTGGAACACAATAGGGCACATGCACGGAAAGGCAGACTGGCCATGGAACAGAAAATACGCGATGTTCTGGAAGAGTTGCGCGGCATGCTGCAGGCGGACGGCGGCGACCTGGAAGTGGTCAGCATTGAGGGCAACACGGTGACCCTGCGGCTGCAGGGCGCCTGCGGCTGCTGCCCCCATGCCCAGATGACGCTCAAGAACGGCATCGAGCGCGTCCTGCGGGAACAGGTCAGCCCCGAAATCGTGGTCGAACGCGCGGAGTGACGGCAGGCGGCCCATGCGGTTGTTGTTCATCACGGATGTGCACGGACGCACGGCCCGGTTGCGGGAACTTCCGGAGGCGGATGCCTGCCTGGTCGGGGGCGACCTGACGCATTTCGGCGGCCCGGAAGAGGTGCGTGGGCTGCTGGAAACCCTGGCCGCCCGTTTTCCCGTCGTCCTGGGCGTGCCCGGCAACTGCGACCCCGCGGAGGCCGCCGGAGTGTTCACTCAGGCCGGTGCCGGCCTGCACCTCGCCCGGCGCGAGTGGGGCGGCCTGGTGTTCTGGGGCATCGGCGGCTGTCCGCGCACCCCCTTCGGCACCCCCAATGAATGGACGGAAGACACGGTGGCGGCCGGGCTGAAGACGATTCCGGGCACGGACGGCGCCCCGCTGCCGGGCGTGCTGGTGACCCATGCGCCGCCCGCCGGTTCCCCGGCGGCCCTGCTGCCTTCCGGTGTCGATGCCGGCAGCCGCGCCGTGGCGGAGTTCGCCCGGCGGCTCCGGCCGGTCCTGATCCTGTGCGGCCACATCCACGAGGCGCGCGGCCTGCACCACTGGGAGGGGATTCCGGTGGTCAATCCCGGCCCCCTGCGCGACGGACATTACGCGCTCATCGAATGGACGCCGCCCCGGTCTCCCGCAGTGACCCTGGTTTAGGCCGGGCAGTACTCCGCCCAGGACGACGAGGTCTCCCATACCCGGACCTTGGCCAGGCGCGCGCCGGTTTTGTGGAACAGGCGCCGGAGATCGCGGGCCACCGCGACATAGATGACTTCCGCCATGCGTTCGCTGGTGGGTTCACCCGAAAAGGCGACGACACGGTCGCCGTAAATCTTCCGCAGTTTTTTGAAATTGGGGTCCGTGTCGTTCATGCACAGGGCATGGTCGTAGATTTCGACCACCCGCTGAATGGCGGCCTTGATGTCCTTGAAGTCGCAGACCATGCCGTTGGCGTCGAGGCGGACGGATTCCAGCACCACCTCCACCCGGCGGGTGTGGCCGTGCGGGAAGCGGCAGAGGGCGGGGTGCTTCGAGAGCAGATGGGCGCTCTCGATTTCCAGGGTTTTACAGACGCGATAGGCCATGCGCCCAATATACCCGATGGCGGGCAAGAATGCCCGCCCCCAGTTACCGGGTTACCGTGCGGCGGCATTCTTGCCGCCGCTGTTGCCGCAGCCCCCATCCTCCCCGCAAATTTCCCGCACCCATTCGTTCATCTGCAGGCACCGCTCCCGGCTCAACGCCTCCCGGTGCCCGGTGTAAGCAAACGGCGACAGCACCAGCAACCGGCCTTGCGCGCAGAGGTCAAAGAACATCCCGGACGGTTTATAGAGCGGCGGGAAACCATCCGGTTTGAGCAGGATCAGGCGTCCCTGCCCCTGCTCCATCACCAACCCGGCGATCTCTTTTTCTCCCGGCGAGATAAACGGCGACACCATCACCGCGCCCGCCGCCGTCTTTTCCGCCACCTCCGCTTTCAGCACCGACAATTCCGCCGGCGTTGCCTGCCGGGACACCTGTACCGGCGTTCTGCCCGCAATGTTTCAGAACTCATGATGACCCGGTCATGATAGCCGTCCTCCCACACCGCCATGGCAGGGGCAGGCAGGCTCTTTCGCAACTCCGCGGTAACCCCGCTTTTAAAGCCGCGGATCGTGCTGCCCAGTGGTTTTTGCAGCGGTTCTTTCACATACAGGATGCCATGCACATGATCGGGCATCACCACCAGGGTGGAAGCCTCGATCGCCGCCTCGTGTGTCGGGATTTCGCACCAAGACCGCTGCACAATTGTCCCCGCCAGCGACAGCAGCACCTGGTTCTCCCGGCATTCGCCAAAAAGCGGACGACGGCCCGCGGTCGCCAGCGTGATCATATAGAAGCCAGTCCGGGTGTAATCGTGCGCAAACATCCGTTTGGTTTGCACAACCCCTTCTCCCTTTTTTTATGACGGGCAAGAATGCCCGCCCACAGTTACCGTGCGGCGGCATTCTTGCCGCCGCTCACACCCCGCGGCGGGTGCCGTAGAGGTCGATGTGCAGGCGGGGAGCATAGCGGAATCCGTGCTGTTTGCACAGGTCTGCCACCGTCCGGCGCCGGCGAGCCTGTTCGCCGCGGGTGGCACCGCGGGGCATGAGCAGGACGCGTTCCGACGCCGGCGGCCGCGGCAGGCGCCCCAGCAGCGCCAAGATCTCCGGCAGGTCGGCGGCCCCGGCCACGACAAACTTGAGCTGGCACTCGCCGGCGTCCAGCCAGGCCTGGATAACCGCGGGATCCGGGGACGGTGCCGGCGTGCCGGGGGCAAAAGCGTGCGCCAGCTTGGGGCTGAGCGAGGCCAGGTCGCAGGCGATGCCGGCCGGGAGGCGGGTGGCATTGGTCTCGATGGTCACATGATAGCCGGCCCCCTGCAGCCCCCGGGCCAGGGCGCGGATGCCGGGCGCCACCATCGGCTCGCCGCCGGTGAGCACCGCATGCCGGACCTGGGCATAGGCCTGAACCCGGGCCAGCACCCGGGCCGGGGCCAGCCGCTCGCCGGCACCGGCGGCCGGCCGCGAGGCATACGGCGTGTCACACCAGACACAGCACAGGTTGCAGCCGGCGACGCGCACAAACACCGAGGGCACGCCGGCCAGCATGCCCTCGCCCTGAATGGAATGAAAAATTTCGATGACCTGCATGACCACCCCAGCCCTTGTCCCGCCCCAAATATACCGCCGCCCGCAGGGGCCATGGCACGGTTGTCTCCGTTGCGGATTCCGCCGGCCGCCGTACTGCCCGGCCGGGCCGGCGGATTATATTCTCCGGCCATGCATCCGGAACCGGCAAACGCCGCCCCCGAACCTGTCGCCATCGGCTTGGGCTCCAACTTGGGCGACCCGGCCGCCAACCTGCGCGAAGCGTTCCGGCGACTGGCCGCCGGCGGCCTGGCCGGGGCGCGCCTGTCCCCCCTGTATCTCACCGAGCCGGAAGAGTGCCACCCCGGCACCCCGGATTTTCTCAACGCCGCGGTCACCGGCCGCTGGAGCGGCAGCCCCGACGCCCTGAAGACGCTGTGCCAGACCCTGGAGCGCGACCTGGGGCGCGCCGCCGCCCACGACTCGCGCGCCGCCCGCACCCTCGACCTGGACCTGCTGTTGTTCGGCACCCGCGAGCTGCGGACTCCGCAGCTCACCATCCCGCATCCGCGGCTGGCCGGCCGGCTGTTCGTGCTGGTGCCGCTGGCCGACCTGGCGCCCGGCTGGCCGGTGCCGGGCACCGGCCGGACCGTCGCCGGCCTGCTGGCCGACTGCCGCCGGCGGCAGCCCGCCCCGCCCGAACCGCGCCGGCAACCCGGATTGTAAAAAGTTATAACCGTCCCGATCATTGCCCCCCGAGGATGACGTCCCCGGTGGACGGCAGATTCTCAGCTTGGAACCTGTCCCCAAGCTTGGTTCGGCACCGGCCGGACCGCAATGGCGACCGCTTTTCCATTGCCGACCGCCATTGATCGCCATCGACGGCAGCCGATTGCGGTCGATGCCCCCCAAATAAGGATGTATGTTTACCCGCTCTCGCCCATGGCCACTCCCAAGAAACATCGCAAACGCTTCATCCCGCCGCGCTGGCTGGTGGCCCTGGTGGCGGGGCTGGCGCGGCTGTGGCGCCTGACCTGGCAACCGCGCTTCCGCGATCCGCTGCAGGTGATCGCCCGCGAACAGCCGTGGCCGTTCATCTTTGTCATGTGGCACAACCGGCTGTCGCTGATGACCACCCCTTTTCCGCTCCACATGCGGCGGCGCGCCTCGGTGCTGGTCAGCGCCTCCCAGGACGGCGAGACCGCGGCGCGCGTGGCCAACGCCTTCGCCTTTCACGCCTTTCGCGGTTCCAGCAGCCGCGGCGGCGTGGCCGCGCTGCACGACCTGCGGCGGGTGCTCGGCGAGGGGCGCAGCGTCATTCTCACCGTCGACGGTCCCCGCGGCCCGCGTTATGAGCCGCAGCCGGGGGCCGTGCTGCTCGCCGAACAGACCGGGGTGCCGATCCTGCCGTTCTGCCTGAACGCCTTTCAGCGTTGGGAATTCCGCTCCTGGGACCGCCACCAGCTGCCGCACTTCTTCGCCACCGCCGAAGTGGCCGCCGGCCGGCCGCTGTACGTTCCGCCCAACCTCACCGCGGACGAACGGGAACGCCACCGCCAGCGGTTGCGCACCGCCCTGCTCCGCGTCACCCTGGACGACCGCGACCCCGGCTGGGCCGACCCGCCCGGCCAGACCCGCACCGACACCGCCGCCGGCCGCTGGCTGCTGCTGCCCGGACTGGATGCGGACACCGCCCAGGCCCTGGTGGACGCCCATGCCGCCAACCTGGCGGCCGGCACCGCCGTGCTCAAGGACGACCGCAAGCGCGTCCTCAGCCGGGTGGTGCGGGATGGCCGGAGCTGGGTGGTCAAGGAATACCGCCGGCCCGGCCCGTGGGGGCGGTTCCGCGCCGACGCCCGCGCCTGGCGCCAAAGCCAGCGGCTGCACGGCTGGGGGCGGCCGGTGCCGGCCGTCCTGGGCTGGTTGCGGGGCCGCGACGGCCGCGGCTGGCTGGTCCAGCAGGATGCCGGCGGCACCTCCCTGCACTGGGCCTTGAAGGGAGCGCCCCCGGAACAACAGGGCCGGCTGCTCCAGCACGCCGCCGTCATCGTGGCCCGCCTGCAGCGGCGGCGGATCTGGCACCGGGACCTCAAGATTGCCAACTTTTTGTGCAACACCACCGGCCCGGGGCCGGCTGGCATGCAGCTGGTGGACTTGGACGATGTGCGCTTCGGCGCCGCCGACACGGCGGCGCGCCGGGCCCGCAACCTGGCCCCGTTCCTCACCACCGCCCGCGCCCTGGCCGCCACGCCCCGGGCCTGGCGCCGCTTTTGGGCGGCCTACCGCCGGGAAAGCGGCCTCAGCAAACCCGAGCTGGCCGCCGTCCGCGCCCGGTTGCAGGAAACCGGCTAGACGATACATTTGTTAGCATGTTGGAAAGCCTGCACATCCGCAACCTGGCGGTGGTGGCGGCGCTGGACGTCGAGTTCGGCCCCGGCCTCAACGCCGTGACCGGCGAAACCGGCGCCGGCAAGTCGCTGATCCTCGGCGCCCTGCAATTGCTGCTCGGCGGCCGGGCCAGCCCCGCCATGATCCGCCGCGAGGCCGCCCAGTGCGAGATTTCGGCGGTGCTGCGCCTGGCGGACAGCGCGCCGGCCACCCCCGCCGTCCAGGCCTGCCTGGACGGCGCCGGCATCGCCTGGAGCGGCGACGGCGACCTGCTGCTGCGCCGGGTGGTCGCCCCCGCGGGCAGCCGGCATTACGTCAACGGCACCCCGGTGCCGCTGCAGTTCCTGCGCGAGTTGGGCGGCCTGCTGGTGGACATCCACGGCCCGCACGACCACCAGTCGCTGCTCCAACCCGCCTGCCAGCTGGCGCTGCTCGACGGTTTTGCCGGCAACGACGCCCGGCTGGCCGGGTGCGGAAAACGCCACGCCGCCTGGCGCGCCGCCGCGGACGCCCTGGCCGCCGCCGAAGGTGAACAGCTCAACCCCGCCGAAGCCGAGTTTGCCCGTTTCCAGCTGGCCGAGATCGAGGCGGCCGCGCCGGAGCCCGGCGAGGATGCCGAACTGGCCGCCCGCCACGCCCAGGCCGCCCATGCCCGCCGCCTGCACGAAATCGCCGCCCAGGTGCGCGGCGGCCTGAGCGAGGCCGACGGCGCCATCTGCGAACAGCTCGCCGCCCACCAGCGGCTGCTCGATGAAATGGCGGGGCTCGACGCCGCCGGCGCCGCGGAGTTCGCCGACCGCCTCGCCGACAGCTTCCGCCAGCTTCAGGAGCTGTCGGGCGACCTGGAACGCTACACCGACCGCCTGGAGCTCGACGAGGCCGGCCTGGCCCGCCTGGAGGAACGGCTGGGCGTCCTGCAAAAGCTCAAGCGCAAGTACGGCCCCGGCCTGGAGCAGGTGCTGGCCACCGCCGACACCCTGCGCGCCAAACTGGCCGGCGCCGAACAGCGCGGGGAGCGCCTGGCCGCCCTGCAGCAGGCACGGGACGTCGCCGCCCGGGAGCACGCCGCCGCCTGCCGCGAGCTCACCGCCGTCCGCCAGCCGGCCGTCGGCCGCCTAGCCGCGGCGGTGACCGACAAGCTGCGCCGTCTCGGCTTTGCCCAAGCGTGTTTCGAGGCACGGCTGGCCGCGGCCGCGCCCGGCCCCGCCGGGGCCGACACGGTCGAATTTCTGTTCGCCCCCAACCCCGGCGAGAACCTGCTGCCGCTGCGCCAGATCGCCAGCAGCGGCGAAATGGCCCGCGTCATGCTCGCCATCAAGACCATCCTCAGCCACGCCGACCAGGTGCCGGTGCTGCTGTTCGACGAGGTGGACGCCAACATCGGCGGGCGCGTCGCCGTCACCGTCGCCGCCGAACTGCGCGCCATCGCCGACCGCCACCAAGTGCTGTGCATCACCCATCTGCCCCAGATCGCCGCCGCCGCCACGCGCCATTACCGGGTGAGCAAGGAGATTGCCGACGGCCGCACCTGGGCCACCATGACCGCCCTCGCCCCCGCGGAACGCGAGGAGGAGGTCACTCGCATGCTCGGCGCCGATGCCGCGTCCGAAGCCGCCCGCGCCCATGCCCGCGAGCTGATCACGACGGCAGGGGCCGCCCCCACCGCGGACACCGCGGACCCCGCCGATCCCGCCGCCCCGCCCCGCCGCCGCCGCGCCACAAGCGCTCAGCCACAGCAGACACCGAAGGCTAGTACCCCGTAACGTTTAAATCTTCACCACGAAGGCACGAAGGACACGAAGTCCGATCGAAGCGCTTCAAAAGAAAAATGGGCGCAAAAACACATCTTCGATTTATCTTCGTGCTCTTCGTGGCTTCGTGGCTTCGTGGTGAATCCGAAATTTTAAGCGTTACAAGGTACTAGCCCCCCGCAACATTCACTTTTTCACCCCAAAGGTGTTGGCCCATGCCGACGACTGTCCCCCCAGCCCCCGCCGCAAGCCGGCCCGGTGTCCGCCTGACTCTGCGCGCAGGCAAGGAAAAATCCCTGCGCCTGCGCCACCCGTGGCTGTTCGCCGGCGCCATCGCCCGCATCGACGGCGAGGCGGTCCCCGGCGGCCCCGCCGACCTGCTGGACCCCGGCGGCCGCTTCCTGGCCCGCGGCTATTATCATCCGGGATCGCCGCTGGCCGCCCGTGTCTGGACCTGGCAGGACGAACCGGTCGACGCCGCCTTCTTCCAGCGCCGCCTGGCCGCCGCCGCCGCCCGCCGCCGCCTGGCCGGGCTCGGCTTCGTTGCGGACCCCGCACCCGGCGCCGGCACCGACTGCTGCCGCCTGGTCAATGCCGAGGCCGACGGCC
>JBAZJM010000122.1:0-12705 GCA_041651315.1 Lentisphaeria bacterium
CAGCATGGCGCAGTTGCGTCCGCCGACTTTGAAGGGCGCCAGATGCTCTGCTTCCCACACGTCGTCCACGATGAGCAGCGTGCGCTTATCGCGCAGGAGTGCACTCAACATGGCACTAGCCGCGGCCAAGTCGGGAGCGCGAAGGAGATCGTTTGTGTTGAGTGCAAGTCCCCATGTAACCAGTTCGGACAACAGATTTGGCTTAGGACCGAGAGAGACCCATAGCACGCCGTCGGGAAACGCGGCGGCGATTTCTGGGTCGTGCGCCAGTGCCGAGGCCACGGTGGTCTTGCCCACGCCAGGCCAGCCGCGAATGGCAGTCAGCACTTGGACTGAGGCGCGCGGACCGCTTGGAATGCCAAGACGCGCTTTCAAATCGGCCAAGGCTTCTTCCCGACCAATGACGAGCGATGGCAACGTTGGTGCGGACCCATGTTGCGGCGCAGCAGCGGCTTGATGGACGTGCATTTCTTTCGCCGCGAAAATGTCGCGCCCCGCCTGCGAGCGGGTCACCGAAACAGCCCCCGAACCGGCGTCGGAGGCGAGGGTCGGGTTTGAGGGCGTTGCGGTTGGTGGTGGATCGTTCTTCGCCTCAAACTTCAAGCCCCATAGAGACGCCTTGATCTTGCCTTTGAATGCGAGGGCGAGCAGCGCAAGTATCCCCAACGCGATTAGAACAGCAGTCGTCTTGTCCATGTTGACCTCCGGGCAGATCGTTGGCGCAAGTGGACAGAGACTTCAACGTTATTCTGGAGGTGATCGTAATGGGTCGCGCTGGCAGGCTGGCGGGTGATGGATCTGCCGAACGCGATTCCAACGAACAGCAGAACCGCGGGGATAGAGCGAGCCGGTTCCGGCTGAAGCCCACATCATGAGCAACACCATCACAACCCCAGTTTCGACCGTCGCACTGACGTGCGGGGCTTGCTTGATTGTGTCGCTCGACGCATTCGGGCAGTGTTACTTGACGGAAGAAACTCGAAAACCAAGCTGCATCATGGGCTAAGAGCGGCCAGATTCGCGCGCTTCTAGGAGCGTGCGAACAAGTCGTGACAGAACGGGCTGGGCGCTTGACGCCCGGAAGCCGAGAGGCTCAATGGTTCGAGTGGGCCTACCGCCATGCGGATCGTCTCGACCCATTCAAGAACGGCTATTTTCAACCGTTATTGGATCTGGCAAGTGCGCCAACAAAAGCAAGCGCATAGCCGGTCTCGAAGCTGTGTGGGGCCGCAGCACTTCGATCTCCTCTGTCGCGTGGTGAAGCTCGCCGCGTGTCGGCATAGGGGAAACACCTAAATCAGAATCAGGAGTTCCCTTACACATAGTAGAATGTCCCTGACACATAAAAGAGTAGACAAAGAAGCAAGTCTTTGGGTATAGGCATACCAGTCATTGTTGTATTTGAAGGTTGTTTCAGCAGAAGCGTAGGAGGTTCAGCAATGAATAATCTGATACCGAGAATTGGATTGTCCAAAACAGCAGTGGGGAGTCGGCAGCATGGCCGCGCTCTATCTTGGTCAAGACCGCCCGATATTTCCCCGCGGCGAAGTTCGCGGTTCTCTTCTTGGCCCGCCGTCGCGAGATTCATCCGCAGAGGAGTGTTTGTTTTTGCGGGACTGGTGTCCCTGACCGCGCGCGCCGATACCAACTGTTACTTCCATTTCAACGGGACCAACTATGCCATTCCCACGGTGACCACTACCAATGTATTTGCGGCGACGAATGGGACATTTGAGCTGTGGTTTCGTTCAGCGGACACCAACAACAACCGATTCATAGCGGGCACCTACAACGAGATAGGAGGCTACGGCTTCAAGGCGTCCAACACTGTTAGTGGAACGGCCTGTAGTTTCCTATATGTCGAGAACAACAACGGCGCCCGACTGCGGGAAGTGAAGCAATCGAGCAGCGTCAACATCCGGGACGGCAGCTGGCATCATCTGGCGGGAACATGGAAGACCAATGGCACGATGGCGCTGTGGATTGACGGGGGGTTTGAGAACAGCAATGGGATTGCGAAGATCCAGGTAACGGGCAGTAGCCTGCTCTTGGGCAACGTGCCACTCTACGACAACTGGAACAAGAGGATCAAAGTGACGCAGGCCGTGGCATGCGACATTGCACTGGTGCGGCTGTCGAGATCGGTGCGATACACCAACGACTTTGGTTCGCCAACAACGCTGTCGTCGGACACGAATACCGTTGCCTTGTGGACGATGGAAGAAGTGATCGGCACAACCATCTACGATTTCTCGGACGGTGGATATGACCAGATGCTCATTCCGGATTCCAACCGCAACTATCCCGTATGGACGGCAAATGGCCTCACGAACACGATGGTCTTCACCAGCGTGCCGACTGCCACCGACATCACCTATGAAAGTGCCAGCATCTTCTGGGCGGTGACCAACTCCACCGGCCAGAGCGCGACACATCTGGTTCGCTATCGCCTCAATGGCAGCAATAACACCGAAGTTGCGGTGGCCCAGGAAGACGACGGGCAGGTCAGCGTGACGCTGACCAATCTGCTGGCGGGGCGAACCTATGATTACTACGCTCAATCCTCCAACGATTTTGCCAACGTCAGACTCCCCACAGGAATCCTGCGCTACAACCGGTTCAGCACCGAACTTCTCAACGGTATCGGTTCCTATTTGAATTTTAACGGGTCCAACTATGCCGCCACCACGGTGCTGACTACCAATGTGTTTGCGCCGACGAATGGAACTTTTGAGTTGTGGTATCGCTCAACCGAAACCAACGACAACAGGTATATTGCGGGCACGCTCAACAATACGGGCGGCTACTGTTTCAAAGCATACCAAACCAATAACACGTCCATCTGCAGCTTCCTTTTCGTTCAAGCCAACAACGTCGCCGTGGAGGTGCGCCAGACAAGCAACATCAATATTCGAGACGGCGACTGGCATCATCTCGCAGCCACATGGAACAACAACACACTGGCGTTGTGGATTGGTGGTGCGTTTGAGAATAGCGCGACGCTGACGACAACGCAAAAAGTTGGCGGCAGTCTGATGCTTGGCAACGTGCCAATCTATAACAATTACACCAAACAACTGATACTGGCGAACGCGTCGAAGTGCGACATTGCACTGGCGCGGCTGTCGAGTTCGGTGCGATACACGACGGCCTTCGCGTCACCGACTTCGTTGTCGAACGACGGCAACACGATCGGTCTTTGGACGATGAGCGAAGGCAGTGGGACCATAACCGATGATTCCTCGGACAACGACTACGACGAGACGCTCTATCCGGATGCCGGCAACAATTATCCCACATGGGGTTCAAGCGGAATCTCGGCCGACATCGCCATCACCAGCGGTCCGACGATCTTCGACATCACCAATGAGAGCGCCAGCGTCGTTTGGACCGTAACCAACTCCACCGCGCAAACTGCGACGCACAGGATTCGCTACTGGTTCGCTGGCTCCCCCACCAACAGCGTCACTGCGGGCACAGATCCCGGCAACGGAGAGGTTAATATCGCGCTGACCAACCTGCTGGCAGGACACACCTACAATTACTACGTGCAGTCCTCCAATAGCATCGCCAGCGCCACAGCGCCAACGGGAAGCCCCGGCTACACGAATTTCAGCACGCCATCGTGGATTTATGTGGGCAGCCCCAGCTACAGCAGCTTGAGCACCAACAGCGTGGACATCACCTGGAGTGTGCAGAACGACAGCGCCACGACGGTCACCCACCGCGTGACACTGCTCAGTGGATCGGAAGGGATCACCAATTTCTTCTTCGATCTCAGTCCGGGCCCTGCCGTGACCAACGTGACCATGTCGGTGACCAACCTGTCTTCCGGGAAGACCTACAACTATAAAGTGGCATCGTTCGTCAACGACGCAAATGGTTACGGTTCAAATGATGTTGTCGGCTATTGCGCGACCAACGGCAGCGTCTTCACCGTGCCCACCCAGCCGTTGATCACCATCTCCCGTCTCCATTGCACCAACGCCTTGCCCAATAGCATGGATGTTGTGTGGACGGTGACCAATCGCACGTCCAACTCGGCCTCCCACTTGGCGGCTTATCTGGTGGACGGAGGAGGCATGAGTGACCCGATCTATGCAACCAACGATCCCGGCACCGGTCAGGTGAGCATTCACCTCTCCGGATTGCAGCCCGCGACCACCTATTACTGTGTTGCCCAGTCCATTCTCGACGGGATGTCGAATTATTACATCCCGTCACTGGTAATGACCAGCCTGTCCCTTGCCGCCGACACGATCGGTGTGCGAATCACCAATGCGCCCACGCTCGTGTCCACCAACGGATACGGTTTCACCCTCTCATGGGGATTCCGGAACAACACTGGAACGGGGGTTTACCACATGGTGACCTATAGCCCCTCCGGCGGATACAGCAGCCCCGCGCGAACCGTCACGGCATATACACCCGCCGGCGCCAACACCGTCAGCGTGGCCCTCAGCGGCCTCGACCCCTCCTCAAGCTACACCTTCACCGCAGGTTCAATCCCGCAAGAAGGCACCGGTCAGACCAGCTATTACGTGATCACCAACGGCACGTTCACAACCACCAACTTCACCCTGCCGCAGTACATCACCATCGACAGTGTCACCAACAGTGTGGTCACCGACACGATGGCGTTGGTTACATGGCACGTGGACAAGGTCGATCCCGACGACTTCGCTTTCCACTACGTGGTCTCCAGCACCAATGGGGTGCCCACCAACGTGGTCAACGCAATCGTGACCGAAGGATTCGAGGATGAGGATGGCAACGTGGTGGCCATTCTTAGCGGCCTGACGCCTTACACGAATTGCTACTATTACGTGCAATCGGTCATCAATGGAGCGTCCGGCTTTTTCAGGACTGATACGCAGGATGGCAACTTCTACAATTTCATGCCCGGGTTTGCTTGGTTTGCACCGTGGGACTTCGGTGTCCTAACCAATTTTGTTTCCGCCCTGAACAATGCGACCCCAATTTCCGTGTTCTTAACGAACCAGTTCTCAGAATCGTCACGCTGGGTGCTTTCCACCGCAGTCACCAACACACAGGAACAAGCGTCGGTTCTGGCCGGTGAATTGAACTGCATCATTGGCACGGGCGTCTCCATCTATGACAGCAACCTTTTCAGTGGCGTAACCTTGTCAAAGGATACCACCAATCTGCTCGCCCAAGCCTCGCAATACGGGGACTTTGTCCAGCTTAACCGGATGCTCCTGCAGAACGCTTATCCGAACAACATCTCGACCAATCTCATGGTGGATATGCTGCCGGTGGATACCAGTGGCGACACCCCGATCATCGCGGTGACGGGCGCTCCCACAACCAATGGCGTCACCGACTCGATGGCTTGGATCACATGGAACGTCACCATCACGGACACGAATTACGTCGCGTCACACGTCGTCGTCTACAACGTGGGTTCAGCGCCGGCCTCTACAAACGCCTTGATGGCCACGGGCGTGCAAGGCACCAATGGAATGGTGATGGCGTTGCTCGAAGGCTTGCCTCCCGGCAGTGAAGTTTACTATTACATCCACTCCATCATTGATCCCGGCATCGGCCACTATGTGACCGACAATAATTACGGCGCGTGCTACTCGTTCACCACCCGCTCCTCCGGTGACAACTCGGATTATTCCACCACGGGCAACGACATCCTCAACTGGTGGAAATCGGTCTATGGCTTCAATCCATTGAACTCGAAGGTCGCCTATACGCGATGGATTGGGACCGGTCCCTTGTTCTGGGACAGTGACGGGGATGGCGTTCCGGACTGGCAGGATGCCTTCCCGAACGATCCGAACCTGTCCCAGATGCCTGGCAGCGGCAGCCAGGAGGGGCCGACCATCACCTTGATCGAGCCTACCGACGCCCAACCGATCCAATAGACGTTTTCACCGTTCAGGAGACTACAACATGCGCCGAGACGCAAAACGGATTCGAATACCCAATCATCCCCTATGGCTCAAGACAACGGCATGGATATTGATGCCAGTGCACTTGTTGAGCACCATGCCGGCAGTCAGTTTGTCGGCTGCTGAAAGTGTTCCTATCGTCAGCAGTCCTGCGGGAATCGCCTTCAAGGCTCCGCCGCCTGTGCTGACGCCCACCAAGGTCAAGGTGAACCGGACAGTGCCCAAAGTGACGCCGATGCCGCCGGCGCCGTCGTTCTCTGGCGCGCCGTCGGATGAAGAGTTCCTCCATGCCCGTGGTTTCCCAGTGGCCTTGCTGCCGATGGGCGGACGGATAACGTCGCCGGAAGAGAACAGGGATCTGGCGGACGCGATTCTGGCTCATTGGCGGGGCAACCCCGAGCGCAAGATCGAGGCGATCACTGGATTCCTGGACAAGCATCCACAGTCTCCCTGGCGTGCCTCGTTGGAGGCTGGCTTGGGAGTGGATTACCGGCAGGCGGGATATTTCTCCCGGGCGATCACAGCGTGGGAGAATGCGTGGAGACTGACCCGGGGCGAAGTGCGATTGAAGACACGCGAGATCGCCGATCAGGTGCTGGGGGACTTGGCGCAGATGTATGCCTGGGCGGGAAACCAGAGCAAGCTTCAAGTGTTGTTCGCTGAGATGGGATCGCGGCAGGTTCGGGGATCTACAACTGAGAAGATCGCTCATGCGCGACAGATACTGGATATGATCAGAGTATCTCCTGAAGCGACCTTCAAATGCGGCGCACAGGCGCTGGGCCACCTTCTGGAGGTCCAATCCTGCACGGGGACACCGCAGGGAAACAGGCTTACACGAGCTCAGGCCACTGCCCAAGGGATGTCATTGACTCAACTTCAGGTATTGGCCCGGGATTTGGGAGGGGATTATCAAATGGCCAAACGCGCGCCCGGCAGCGCGGTGGTGGTGCCGTGCGTCGTGCATTGGAAGCTGGGACATTACAGCGCGTTGAAGCAGAAGAAGAACAACCGCTATCAGATGGAGGATCAGGGCCTGAACATCACCAGCTCAGGATCGCATTGGATCGGCAGGAGGGCGTTGGATGCCGAGTCCAGCGGATATTTCCTGGTGCCGGCGGGCAAACTGCCTTCCGGTTGGCAGACCGTAACGGCTGCGGAAGGTGGCTCAATCTGGGGACGGGGACCTGTGGCGACCGTCGACCCGAACAACACTGGTAAGTGCGACGACAAGAGCGACCCCGGCTGTTCACCCTGCTCCTGTGATGAGGGATCGGTAGGTATGCCTGTTTGTAATATTCATCTCGCCGTCGTCAGCCTGAACATCGTGGATACACCGGTGGGTTACAAGCCGCCTTATGGTCCTGCCATGCCGTTCACGGTTACGTATAACCAGCGGGAAGCAAATCAACCCACACCTTTCACCTATGGCAATCTGGGACCGAAATGGAACTTCAACTGGCTGGCGGTCCTTGATGGCTCGTCAACCGATGCCAAGCTCATGATGGCGGGTGGCGGTGGCCGGACCTATACCTACATCGCCACCAACCAGACCTACGCCCCCCAGATGCGGAATCAGTCGGTGCTGACGACGGGCGCTACGAATCTGGTCTCTCAAATTCAATATCCTGACGGCTCCCGGGAGATTTACACGCGAGCGGCGACCAATGAGGGTTACTACCTGACCCAGAGAACCGATCCCCAGGGCCTTTCCGTCACATTGTCCTACAATTACACCAATGGCATTTCCCGCCTTGAGGCGTTGACCGATGCGTTGGGACAGGTGACCTCCATTGCCTACGAGCACCCCACCGATTCCTCCAAGATCACGAAGGTGACCGATCCGTTTGGCCGCTCCGCTACGTTCCAATATGATGATCTGGGGCGGTTGTCGCAGATCACCGATGTCATCGGGATGACGTCCTCCTTCGCCTATGACGGGGACAGCGATTTCATCAAGGCCATGACCACGCCTTACGGCACGACCCGGTTCGAGAAGTCGGAGGGCCCCGGCGTCAGCCGGTCTCTGGAAATCACCGATCCCATCGGTCGCAAGGAACGCGCTGAATTTAGCCAAGACGGACCGGAACCGAGCGAGCAAGTTCCAGCCTACGATACTTGGTGGTTTGGTGGAGGAGCACTTCATTATCGCAACACTTTCTACTGGGACCACGAGGCGATGCAGCAAGGGCCGGGAGACCGTACCAAGGCCAAGGTGTTTCATTGGCTCCACAATGGCAGCTTGTCTTCCGGCATCTTGGAAAGCGAGAAATCGCCCTTGGAGAACCGTGTGTGGTATCGTTATCAGGGCCAAGATTATCATTACTACATCAACAGCGGGATGATTGCCAAGCCTTATGTCGTGGCTCGTGTGTTGGATAACGCGCAACCCGTTCTCCAGCAACAGTTGTATCGGTATAGGTATAACGCCATCGGGAATGTCACCAACGCCATTGATGCCGTGGGCCGCACCACCGTCTACGACTATGCGGACAACCTCATGGATTTGCTCAGTGTGCAACGAAATGTGGGAGGAACCCCGGCCACGGTTGCCCAGTTCACTTACAACGACCAGCACCTGCCCACACAGATCACCGATCAGGCAGGCCAGACAACGATCGTGGGTTACAATGCCAACGGCCAGGTCACCAGCATTCAAAATGCGAAGGGGGAAACGACGCAGTTCAATTATACGGGCGGTTATTTGACCTCGGTGGTCGGACCCGGTAGCGTGACGCTGGCTTCCTACACCTACGACGCTTTCGGGCGCGTGCAGACGGTCACTGATTCGGCGGGCTACACCGTCACAGTGAACTATGACAGTTTGAACCGGCCCACGCTGGTGAGCTATCCCGATGGCACTTCCGAGCAGATTGTCTATGACAAGCTCGACGCGGTCATGCATCGGGACCGGATCGGGCGCTGGAGCCGGACGTATTACAACGAGGTGCGGCAACGGGTGGCTGTCGAGGACGCCTTGCACCGCGTGACGAAGTTCGCCTGGTGCAAATGCGGCGCGCCTTCCGCCATCACCGACCCGAACGGCAACGTCACCCGCTGGATTCGTGACCTTCAAGGACGCGTTATCAACAAGGCTTATTCCGATGGCTCTTCGGAAACTTACACCTACGAGAGTGAAAGCGGCCGCCTGAAGACTGCCCAGGACGGCAGTGGTCGCGCCAGGGTTTACTCGTATAATTTTGACGATACGGTGAGTAGTGTGGCTTACAGCGACGGCACCAGCGTCAGCTTCACCTACGATTCAAGTTACCGGCGGGTGGCAACAATGACCGACAGCACGGGCACCACCACCTACGCGTATAATGCCGCCGGCCAGTTGGGTGCCGGGAGCGTGGCGAGCGTTGCCTCGCCCTTGCCCAACAGCGCCTATGTTACCCTTGCCTATAGCTACGACCAGTTGGGCCGGATCACCAACAGCGCCGTTGATGGCGTTTCCTCCGGCGTGGGCTATGACTCTCTGGGGCGGACGATCAGCGCGGCCAATCCGCTGGGCAGTTTCAGCTACGGTTACGTCGGCGCGACAGCGCGGTTGAGTTCCGTCGGCTATCCCAACGGCCAGTCCACGACGTTCAGCTACTACGGCACCACAGGCGATCTGCGGTTGCAGCAGATTTCCAATCTCACCGCCACCAACTCGACACTCTCCCAGTTCAGCTACGAGTATGACGTGACCGGCCAGATCACCAAGTGGACCCGGCAGGTTGACACGGAGACGCCGACAGCTTATCAGTTTGGCTACGACGCCGCCAATCAGTTGATCAGCGCCGTGCTCAAGAATACGTCCACAAGCGCGATCCTCAAGCAGTATGGCTACACCTATGACCCGGCGGGCAACCGCACCAGCGAGCAGGTGGACAACACCGTGAACAGCGCCGCGCACAACAACCTCAACCAGCTTCTGAGCCGTCAGGGCGGCGGCAAGATGCGGTTCTCTGGAACGCTGAGCGAGCTGGCAACAGTGACAGTCGGCGGCAATCCGGGGACGGTGACGCAAGCCGTGAGCGGGACGACCACGAACGTCATCTTTGCGGGATTGGCTGACGTGACCGTGGGCACCAATGTCGTGTCCGTGGTGGCCAAGGGAGGCGGCGGCATCACGCGGACCAACCGCTATCAGGTGGTGGTCAGCAGCGGGATTACACAGACGTTGGCGTATGATCCGAGTGGCAATCTGGTATCGCGCTCCGGCGGCGGCAGTTCCACAACCTATGAGTGGGATGTTGTCAACCGGTTGAAGGCCATCAACAACGGGACGCATCGGACGGAGTTCACCTATGACGGGTTCAGTCGGCGGGTGCGGATCGTGGAGAAGGAAGGCGAGACGGTCACGAGCGACAAGCGCCTCGTGTGGGTTGGGACAGACATCGCAGAGGAGCGAGATAGCACGGGGGCGACGGTGATGAAACGGTACTTCCCGCAGGGCGTCTCGGTCTTCAATCCTTCGTCCTCGGTCTTCGATTCGTTCTACTACACCCGCGACCACATCGGCAGCATCCGCGAGGTGACGGACAGTACCGGCGCGATCCAGGCTCGCTACGACTACGATCCTTACGGTCGGCGGACGAAGGCGAGTGGGGTTTTCGATTCTGATTTCGGTTTCACGGGCCACTACTACCACGCGCTGAGCGGATTGCACTTGGCATTGTATCGGGCTTATGATGCGGATTTGGGGAGATGGCTATCCAGAGATCCCATCGCTGAAAACGGTGGTATCAACCTGTATGCGTATGTTGGGAATAGGCCAGTTAAGTATATCGACCCTTACGGTGAGTTCACAGTTATCGAGCTTCCTGTTGTTCTTGGTCTCTTAGCCCTCGCAGCAGTAGCCCTCGCATATGGGGTGACAGTGGTTTTACCGAATATCACGGCACATCCCATATATACTCCATCTTATACGCCCCCAAGCTCTCCGCCGACATCTCAGCCAGTGCCTGTTCCAGAACCGCCGCCATCTCAACCAGTGCCTGTTCCAACCCAGGAGCCGTCGGCCTTACCGCCAGCCATTCCTAATGTAGTTGATAGCAGTAAGTTCCCCCCAGGATACCTGCCCGGTGATATAGGAAGTGACGAATGGGGACGAAGACATGGTGTGGGTGCAAAAGAAGGAAGATGCAGGTTCCACAATGTAGCCAAGCGAGGCGTTGGGGGGCGCTCGACAGACGATTTTGGTGTCAATCCGGTTTCTGGTGATGTATGTGATCCAAACGGCGACCCCGTTGGAAATCTTAATGACATACCGCAGCAGACTAAGGGATCGAGATGAAAAAGAAGGTCAAAACACCAACAGCATTTGCTAGAGTAATTATTAATGGAGATAGGTTGGATCCAGATTATGTTTCTCGAGTGATTGGTATTCAGCCATCGGACGCACGCAAGAAAGGTGATGTGCGCATTACCTGCACCAACAAACGCTGTGTCTCAAAAACCGGAATATGGTTGTTTCAACCCCAGAGTTATTCCACCCCTATATCAGAACAAATCAACGAATTGCTCAACGCACTTTCGGGTGCACCGATGCAAATTAGCAAGATTGATGGTGTCGAAGTGGCTTTCGTCGATCTTTTTGTTCCGACAGATGACGGCCCAAAGAAAACTATATGGTTTGATCTTACGCATCAACAGATAGAACAAATCTATAAACTCGGGCTATATGTCAGTTTTACTGTGATGTGAAAGTCACATCAGTTGCGCAGATCGCCAGTTCAGTCGGAACGATGCCCCTGTCAAAAGATCGAAAAGCGCAAAATCGGAGTCACATCTTTGGATTCAATATTTGGTTAACGCGAGAAGGCGATGGCGGTAACGTCGCAGGGCAAGGCAAGACCATTGCAAATCGAGATGGCCGACGGTTGGTATCATGTCACGATAAGGCAGGGGATCTTTCGTGCTTTGAACGGTGGGCAACCGCACCGGTGAACAGGTGGACAACACCGCGAATAGCGCCAGCCACAACAATCTCAACCAGATCATCGGTCGGCAGGCCAGCGGCACGATGCGGTTCTGTGGAACGCTGCGCGAGCTGGCAACGGCGACAGTGAGCAAAGCGAGGTGATTGACCGCAAGAGTCGTGGCGGGATAAAGTCAGAAATGCTACGGAGCGCATTACTCTGCATCACCATATCGTGCCTTGTTGAAATGGGTTCACTTGATGCGGCGGAAACGTCCGTTTATCGTTCCCCGTTTGAAGTGGGGTTTTCTCCCGAAGGCCAGCAACTGATGGTATCAGATCGGACGGCTGGGATGCTGGTTGTGGTTGATCTGGCAACTGGCAAGGTGCTCAAAGAGAAATCCACAGCGAATCAACCAACTGGCATGGTTTTGGGTGCAAGTGGAAATCATGTTTTCGTTTCCGAATACGCGTCTGAGACGGTGGTGGAAGCGAACGCGACCAATGGCCAGCTGATCCGCCGCATTTTTGTTGGTCACGGGCCGATGGGATTGGCCGTAGCCGCCAAAAAGAATCTCCTGATCGTCTGTAACTCCAGCAGCAATGACGTGTCTCTGGTGGACATCACTGGCGGCAAGGAAAAGACTCGTATCCCCGTCGTAAGACAACCGACATCCGTTGCCGTGACGCCCGATGAGACCCTTGCCCTCGTTAGCAACCTGCTGCCGCTGGGTGATGCGACTGATCAGCAAACATCGGCTTGCGTCAGCCTGATAGACCTTGATGGGCTGAAGAAGATCACTGATATTCGGTTGCCAGCCGGTTCAACCAACTGCCGGCAAATCGCGATTTCTTCCGACAGCCGCTGGGCTTATA
>JBAZJM010000123.1:0-12653 GCA_041651315.1 Lentisphaeria bacterium
GCCACCGGCAAACCGCCTGCCTGGCGCTGAAAAATTATTTGGCAACCCACGCCTGCCCGGACGCCCTGTTTTGCGATTCCGACGAGACGGCCCTGGGCGCCTACCGCGCCTTGTGCGAGACGGGGCACCGCGTCCCCGATGACGTGTCCCTGTTCGGCATTGACGGCATCATCGACACCCAGTACCTCGAAACCCCGCTCACCACCGTGCCCCAGCCCATCCCGGAGATGTGTGCCGCGGCCTGGCGGCTGCTCAAGGAGCGCATGGCGCATCCGGAGCTGCCGCCCCGGCTGGAAACCCTCACCGCCAACCTGGAGATCCGCGCCTCGTTCCGGGAGCGCGCCATTCCGCCGCCCCCGGCCCCCTCCGGCCGGCGGCGCGTGACCCGCCGTTGTGCTTGCCCTTCCCAATGCCCCGATAACGCCACCCCAAACGAAAGGACGCCAACGCCATGAACCTCTCTCTCTCCCCGAGGCAGAAAAGCCTCCTCATGCTGATGCCGTTCGCCTGCCTCCCGGCAGCCCAGGCGGCCATCCAGCCCAACCAGGACAATGTCTATGGCAACAGCATCAACCTCGGCACCGGCACCCAAACAATTTGGAACTCGGACACCACGGAAACCGCCTTTAAAAATCTCGCCTACGCGGTGGACGGACAGGTGGCCAATTATGTGACCTGGACGCCGGGCAGTGAAACCGCCCTGCAACTGGCCAGCACCGCCAGTTGGGCCGATGGCTCAGTCACCTGGAAGTTCGTCGCCCCGACCGGGTATGGTTTTGCCGGCGGCACCATCAGCATCCAGGCCGAGGGAATCTGGGGAGCCTGCACCGTTGACCTGAAGGCCTATTCGCAATACGTCAATAACGGTTATGGCATCGGCGGCTACCAAGCCGGCACCGGCGTGCTCTATGACTCCGACACCCATTCCATGGGCGAATGGGATTGGGACAACTGGACCGTTGACGTGCCGGCCGGGATCAGCGAGTTCTACGTCACCGCGGCGTCCAACGCGGACTATCGTTCCGTTTGGGCAAACAGCCTGACGGCGCAAAACATCACCATTCCCGAGCCAGCGGCGCTGTCGTTGCTGGCGCTCGGCGGACTGCTGCTGTTCCGGCGGCGGCGGGAGTGACCGGCCACTGCCACCAAAGGACTCCCGAGACTCCCGGGACCAGCGGGACCGGAGCTCCGGTCTCTCCAGTCCCGGAAGTCAACGGCGTCCCGCACCCCCCGCTTGACAGGATCCCCGCCATGAAACGCTTCACGCTGATCGAACTGCTGGTCGTGATCGCCATCATTGCCATCCTGGCCAGCCTGTTGCTGCCCAGCCTGGGCAAGGCCAAGGAGCAGGCGCGCACGGTGCAATGCCTGGGCAACCTGAAGAGCGTCGGACTGGGCATGGTCATGTTCGCGGAGCAGAACAACGACAAGCTCCCCTGCACCACCGGTTTGGGTTACTGGTTCAACTGGTCCTATTTTCTGGTTTGGGCGGGGCTGGCGCCGGAGGCCGAGGATGCCACCACCGGCTACGGCCACGGCGGCTGGGCGTATGCCGACAACTCCGTCGTGCTTCAGGGAGTGAAGCTCGTGCGCCGGGGCGTCGCCACCACCCGCTTCGCCTGTCCCTCGGTGTCCGAGCTTGACATGGTCGGCACCACGGGCTATTACACCAACTCCTACGGCGCCAGCAACGGCGCCATCGGCATCGCCACCGACCTGCTGGCCGCCAAGGGCGCCAAACAGTCGCAGATCAGCGCCCCCGCCCAGACGGCCCTGACCTTTGACGGCGGCTACTTCCAGAGCACCAGCGACAAAATGACCGCGACCGCCTGGACCGCCTGGTGGAGCAGTGCCGCCGATGTCGCCAACACCGTCAGCACCCGGCACAACAACGGCTTTAACGCCCTGTTTGCCGACGGCCACGTCATTTATCTGAAGACCGGCGACGTGCCGGCGGACGCCGCCCGCGGCATGAAGATGTTCCCCCGCGCCATGTCCGACCTGTAACCCGGCTAACCCAACCCGGCATAGCCGGAACCCAAACGAACATCGAACATTCAACGTTCAACATCCAAGGTGGATGAATCGAGGTTGGACGTTGAGTGTTCGATTTATCATCTTGCGCATCTTGCAACGGATTTCACTCGTAAGGTACTAATATTCACCCCTGTGGCTCAGTGCTTGCAGCCCGGCGCGACGTCGCCGCCACGCTGCAAGCGCTCGCCACAGCCCGTCCCCCAAAGCGAACCGCATCATGCCCTCTGTCCAACCAACCGGCCGGTGGTCCGTGCCTTTCCCGACCGTCGCCATGAGCCTCCTTTTCCTTGGGTGCGCCGGGACCGTGGCCGGCTTTGACCTCGACGCGCTGGCCGCCGGCCAATGGCCGCCCGGGGTGGCGGTTGAGGCGGCCAAGCCGGAGCTGGCGGTGCTGCGGGTGGTCCGCGAGTTCGCGCCGTCCCTGCGCCTGGAACTGCGGGAACCCGGCGCCTGGCGGCTGGCCCTCGGCACCCTGCCGGTGGAGCCGGGCCGGGAGTACACCCTGGCCGTGAGCCTGGTCAACGCCGCCAAGGCCCCCAAGAGCAAAACCCAGGACGTGGCCCTGTAATTCCCCCCGCCCGATCCCAAGCCTGAAATCAAAATTCCTATCAGTAACAAGGATCATTACGATGAATAAGGTTGAAGGGTCAAGTAAGAAAATTTCCGGCGCATTTTTAAGCTTTCGCATAACACCGATGCAATGGCTTTCCGAACAACGTTTCAACGTACTACTGCGTGACCTGGAAAAATACCACAATGCAGCAGACGAACTGTCGTTTTTTTCTTCTTTTATTCATCCGGTACTGCCGTTGGAAACAATTCGCGAACGCATGAAAATCGTCGGTCGACGAATTGCGGCAGTCAAAGCCCACGGCGTTCGTGCCGGAATTAATGTTCTCGCTACCTTGGGACATCTTGATGAATACCTCGAAGAGGCTTTACAGGGCAAAGAATATACCAGAACAACTTGGCCGGACGGCAATTCTGCCCGTGGTGTGTTTTGCCCCAACTGTGAAAATTTTCGTGATTATATCCGACAATGTTATACTGCCGTGGCACAAGCCGCACCTGACTTCATCTGGCTTGATGATGACGTCAAGCTTGATGTCGGCTGTTTTTGTGATCATTGCATAGATATTTTTTCCCATGAAACCGGGGAAAAATATACTAGGGAATCGCTGTCAGTCGCTTTCAACGCCGGTACTGCTTCTACCCAAAAGGCGTTGCGCCTTAGTTGGATGGAACATGTTGCAAAAACCATGGAACGGTTACTGCAACTAATAGAGAAAACCGTTCATGCCGTCAATCCGAATCTGCCGTTGGGCCTGATGACCGGAGAACATATGACATTGTCCGGACGCTATGATTATCATCGATATGTCGCAGCATTGAGCGGCATCGACAAGATTCCTGTCCGTTGGCGACCTGGTGTCGGATTTTATACCGACGAAATTCCGGAACAGCTTGCTGTTACTAAGGCCATGCTGATCGGACGTCAGGTGGTACAACTGCCGAGCTCGGTGGTTAATATTCAGTCAGAAATCGAAAACTTTCCTTATCAACCTCTGAAGAAGTCGGCTCACATCACCGTGCTGGAAACGGCAACTTATATTGCGGCGGGCTGTACCGGTGCCGCCTACAACGTACTTGGTTTCTGTGACGAACCATTGTCGGATTACGATAAACTATTGTTACAACTGACTAAACGCCGGCCATTTTTCGATCTGTTGGTTCGAACACTTGGCCGTTCAGTGCCTCGCGGCGTCGGCATCGCGTGGTATCCTGACCTGTTGGCCTCCCTTAATCCGATATCGGGAAAATGGCCGGATAATTTGTGGAATAGTGAACTCATAAAAGCTTTTGGTCACATCAATGTCACAGACAACTGTCTCCGGGAAATTCATCAGAGCGGACTGCCGGCGTCCTATACATCGGATGCGGCGGAAGTGTGGGCACTTCCGGGCGCGATGATTCCATCCTTGGATAAAGCAGGAATTGTACAAATTTTTGCCGGCGGCGTCTATCTCGACGGACAGGCGCTGGAACAACTCAATTGTCTTGGATATGGCCATTTGACCGGATTTGAGTTGAAAAAATGGGTTAATAACGATTGTGCCGAAATCTTGACCGACGATTCACTTAACCACTCCAATGCGGGTCGTCGACGCGATTGCATGCAGGCGTTACTCTGTAATGCCCCCTGTGCTCATTTACAGCCAACCGGAAACGACGCCCGTATTCTTGCCCGTAAAATAGGACGTTTACATGATACCCCGGAATTCCCGATTATGGGGATATTCGAAAACGAACTCGGCGGCCGAGTCGCCATTGCCGGATATGCGCCGTGGAATTATCTTCAGACTGAGCCGAAAATCCGGCAATTGAAGGCCCTTTTCCGCTGGCTGTCCCGCGACAGTTTGTCGGCTTATATTGCATCTTTTCATAAGATCAATTTATGGTCACGGAAAACCGTAGATGGTGGTGAGGCCGCAGTGCTGCTCAATGGCTCGTTCGATCCCGCCGAAGAAGTCGTTCTGATGCTAAACACCACTGCGGATAAAATTACGATTTATGATATGAACTGCCGAGAACAGAAGATTACGGCAACCCGACACGACGGGAAATACTCGCAATTCATTTTACCGGTTATCGTACCATGGCAGATGGTTTTTGTTGTCGCAAACAAGTAAAGAGGACTTCTCACAATGTGGCAGGGAATGACTTTAATGAATGGCTGGACCTTATCTGCGCTCCCAATCAGCGCCATTGGGGATACCCAGGGGAACGCGATTCAGAAATAATGCTCATGAATCCTATATTTTAGAAGTAATCTTTTAACAGAAAAGGCATGAAAAATGGCAAAGGAAATTATTATTTCCCATGAATCCGGCAACACTTCACCGCGAGTGACGGCGGCGTTGCATCAGATTGTGCCTGGAGAAGAAACTGTGATCCGTTTTGAACCCGGGAGTTACCGGTTTGACCCGGAGGGGACAACCACTAAAGAGGTTCTGACCGCCCACTTGACAAAAGGCCCCAAGCATGTGGTTTTTGAACTCAATCAAATCGAAAAAGTCACGATTGACGGCAACGGGGCGGAATTCCTCTTCTCCGACCGGATGTTTCCTTTTGCGCTGTGGGGTTGCCGTGATGTCACCTTGAAAAATTTCACCATTGACTTCACCTTTCCTCGCTATTGCCAAGGCGAAGTAATCGCCTCGGATGAGATCGGGTTTGAATTGGCAATTGATAACACCCTTTTCAAGATCACCGTGGATGGGGCGGGGCACGTGCACTTTTGGAGTGGAAGCGATTCCTTCTGTTCGACTCAGTTGCCGATTTTACTTGGCAATGTAGTTTTCGGTAAACCGCCGTGGGATTATGTTTTTTCGGGGGCCGATTCGCTCAGCCGTGAAAATCTGCCGACTGGCTACATTGAAACCGATGCCGTCGCAACGGCCCAAGGGGTGCGTTTCAACTATCGCAAAGATTCCCGGAAGCTGGTCTTCCCGCTTCATGAAAGCTTAATTTTCTGCTATGAGCCACGGGCAAACATCAATATTCTCGCGGCGCGATGCAAAAACGTCCGGGTAGAAAACGTCAAGATCTATCGCGGCGGCGGCATGGGAATCGTCGCCGAATGTACGGAAAACTTCACTGCGGACGGCGTCAAGATCAAAGTCCGGCCGGGCCGGACCGAATGTCGTTCGACGACTGCGGACGGCATGTTCTTCACCCAGTGTTCCGGAACGGTGATGGTGCGGAATTGCGAAATTTCTGAAACCCTGGATGACGCACTGAATATCCATGGATTCTATACGATGATTCAAACGGTGAAGGACGAACGGACATTGCGGATTGTTGACGGTTACGAAGACCACTGCGGGACCGCTCCGTTCGAGGCCGGCGATTTGCTGGTCTTCAGCGACCACGCCACGGACAGCACCATCGGACAGGCAACCACTGAGGAAATCACCGTGAATGCCGATGGGTCCTATACTGTTAGATTTACCGAACCGTTACCGAAACTTGAACCAGGGGATTTCATTGAGAATGAGACGCGGTCAGCAGACTTCTTTTTTGAAAACAACCTGGTTTTTCGTTGTCCGCACATGCGAGTTTCTGACAACGGGAAACGAGTGATCAGGAACAATCATATCGAAGAACTGAATTCCATTTTCGTTTGTGACCTTGTGGAGTTCTGGCGGGAATCTGGAGCGGTGAATGACCTCTTGATCGAAAACAACGACTTTATCCATTGTCCACGGGGCGGAGAGTCTCCGGCCGTGGTTGTGACGACGTCTCGCCGCAAGACCAGTAATATCACGAATCACAATGTAAGAATTCGTAACAACCACTTCGTCATCTCTAATGGTCGAGCCATTCAACTGACTCGCGTGGAGGGGGGAGAAGTAATCGGTAACCATTTTTCGGCAGGATCGCTCACGGAACTCATTAAGCTCGAAGAAAATACAGGGATTGACTGTCGCAACAATCAACTTGACTAAAATCTTGGCATGAACGGGCTTAAAAAGAAATGCTCTCTGTTCGTAAAACATCTCGCAACATATTCAAGAATAATCACATATAATCAAAAGAATATAGGAGAGGCTCTTATGAAGACAAAGGATGTCAGGCAAAAAATACGGGAGCTTAGTATTTGAGATTTTATATTTCAGCTTTGAACGCTGTTCAATCTAGAATCTAAAATAAGGCTGAGGTTAATGATAAAACTTGGTATCTGCAGTGAAATATTTAAAGACTGGGAACAGGAAAAGACCTTAGCCTATGTGAAAAGCATAGGTGATGCCGGTATTGAGGTAGCGCCTTTTACTGTAGCGAAAACTGTCACTGAAGTAAGCCTTGAACAGATCGGAAGAGGATCAACGCACAGGCCAATTCTAGCAAACCACGATAACTGGCATCCGTCTTCTCAAATCGTACGAGCAACTTTCGGAATCGATTGATCATGAGTGAGTTCGTTCCACAACCCAACGCTTTGGGCGGTTTCGTGAATGCCTTTTCTTGGCCGCGATTTCTTCTCCGCGTTGGCGCACGTGTAGCTTGTATCCACGGCGTTTCATGGCATCGGCTGCCGGCTGGCCCGAGTACCCTCTATCCGCAACTGGGTTGATCACAATCATGAAAACCGCCTCATCCATTTCGTTGCCCTATGCCCGGTATTACGACAAGGTGCTGGCGGCATGGTTGGGCAAGTCGGTGGGCGGCGTCATTGGCGCGCCACGGGAAAACCACAAGGAGCTGAACAGCCTGAGCGTGGAGCAGTTGTGGCCGCCGGAGATGGGGGCCAATGACGATCTGGACATCCAGGTCGTCTGGCTGGAGGCGTTGCAGGAGGCCGGCCTCTACCCGGATTCCGCCACGCTCGCCCGCTTCTGGCAGGACCGCTGCTGGTACAATTTCTGCGAGTACGGGATCTTCCTGCACAACCTGCAGCGCGGCATCGCCCCGCCGTTGTCCGGCACCTGGAACAACCGCTTCTTCAGCGAATCGGAAGGCTGCCCCATCCGCAGCGACATCTGGGGCCTGGTCAGCCCCGGCAACCCCGTCCTGGCGGCGCAACTGGCCCGGTTGGACGGCCAGCTCGACCATGGCGGCGTCAGCATCGAGATCGAGCAGTTTCTGGCCGCCTGTATGGCCCACGCCGTGGTGCATGGCGATTTTGAGGGAATGCTGGCGGCGGGCATCGCCGTCCTGCCCGCCGACAGTCCGGCGGTCACCGCCATCCCGGTGGTGCGGCGGATCTGCCGGGAGCACCCCGCCCTGCCGCAGGCCTGGCGCATCCTCATCCGCACCTTCGGCGACCGCGACGCCTCCAAGGCCATCACCAACCATGCCATCGTGCTGATGAGCCTGTTCCTCGGGCGCCTGGATTTCCGGGAAACCATGCGCCTGTGCGCCAACAGCGGCTGGGACACCGACTGCACCGCGGCCACCGCCGGCGCCCTGCTCGGCGGTTTACTGGGCACCGCCGGCCTCCCCGCCGACTGGGTGGCCAAGCTGGGCACCAACCTGATTTGCGGCATCGCAGTCAAGCACAAAAACGCTCCGTTGACCGAGTTTGCCGAGGACACTTGCCGCATCGGGGTGGAAATGGCGCTGACCCGCAACCCGGCCGTCTGCATCACCGAAGCTCCTGCGGTCACGGTGCGGTTTCCGCCCGCGCCGGCCATCACCTTGGAAATCGTCTATCCCGACGAGCCGGTGCTGTGGAACGGCCGGGAAACCCGGGTCAACGTGATCGTCCGCAACCCGTTTTCGGATGCCATTTCCGGCGAACTCCGCATCCAGCCGCCGGCCGGCATCGTCTGCATGCCGGCCGCCCGTCCGGTCAGCGTCCCGGCCGGTGGCGCCGCCGCCTGCGAACTCCGCATCCGGCGTCAGGTGCCCGGCGGCTGGGTGGCCGACACCAATCTGCTTACGGCCATCTTGTCAGACGACGGCACCCCGGTCGCCACCCACACCTTCGGCCTCGGCGGCGCCCGGCAGTGGCTGGTCTACGGCCCCTATTGGGACATGTGGGACAAGAACCGCTACCCGGAATGCCCCTACAACAATCCCCAACGGCAGTGCATCCCGGGCGCCGTTGGCTGTGCCCGTGATAATTACAACCACTACGTCAGCCTCGACCGCCCCTATCTGGACGAGGCCCGGCTGCTAATCGAAGAGTTGCCGGCGGAAGTACCCCTCCATCTTGAGCGCGGCGAGGAATTGATCACCCACGAACATCTCGGCGGTTTCAAAGGCCAAGCCTGCTATTATTTCGTCCGCACACTCCGTTCCCCCGAACCGCGCGATACGGCGTTGTTCATGGGCCGCAGCGGTCCCTTCCGCGCCTGGCTCGACGGCCAGGAGGTTGGCGCCAGCCGGGAAATGCGGGAATGGAGCTGTCATGAGGACGAGGGACTGACCCTGCACCTCACTGGCCGCCCACAACGCCTGGTGATCAAGCTGGTCCGGCTCAGCGACATTCTGGGGCTGCATGTGCTCCTGACCGGCGCCGGCGACCCCCGGTACCAGCGTGGAATTTCCTATGTCTACGCCGACCTGGCCGATCAGGTACCCATCGCCGGCGTCCCGGCCGCCGTAGGGCCATCCGGTGCATTCTGGCCTGCATTATAGAAGGAAACCGGCTATGATGGTTATGTCTCGGTGGAGGTGTTCAACTTTGGAGGTTATCATATGTCAAATATACCGGATGTAAAATTAGGTGTGGTTGCCGTAAGCCGTGACTGCTTTTCCATTAAACTTTCACAGGACAGGAGGAATAAAGTAGTTGATGAGTGCAAAAAGAAAAAGACACCTGTCATCAATATCGAAAAGACCATCGAGAACGAAAAGGACGCATTGGAAGCCCTTGAGGAAATAAAGAAAAAGGGCTGCAACGCGCTGGTGATCTACCTTGGAAACTTCGGCCCGGAAGGCCCTACTACAATTCTTGCTCAGAAGTTCGGCGGGCCGGTGATGGCGGTAGCCGCGGCGGAAGAAGCATCCAAAACTCTTCAGGACGGAAGGGGTGATGCGTATTGCGGTATGCTCAATGCTTCTTACAATTTATCCCTGAGGAACTTAAAGCCTTATATCCCAGAATACCCTGTAGGGATCGCCTCGGAAGTTGCCGGCATGATAGGCGAGTTTATCCCCGTGGCAAGGATACTACTGGGATTAAAAAAACTAAAAATATTCTCTTTCGGGCCGCGCCCGCAGGATTTTCTGGCCTGTAATGCTCCCATAAAGGCCCTATACGACCTTGGTGTTGAAATAATGGAGAATTCAGAGCTAGACCTTTACGATATTTACAAGACCGCTGCAGGCGATAAGAAGATAGATGCGGTAGCAAAGGACATGGCAAAGGAGCTTGGTGCGGGGAATACCTACCCGGAACTTCTTAAGAAGCAGGCGCAGTACGAGGTGGCGCTCCTTAATTTTATGGAGAAGAACCTGGGAGCTTCCGAATACGGCGTTTTCGCCAACAAATGCTGGCCTTCTTTCGAGAAATACTTTGAATTTGTGCCCTGCTATATCAACGGCAGGCTGGCTTCCAGGGGGATCCCGGTCTCCTGCGAAGTGGATATTTATGGCGCCCTGAGTGAGTATATGACAACGCTTGCGACCGAGCTTCCTTCGACACTTCTTGATATTAATAACAGCGTACCTCTTGATATGTATAAAAAGGCCGGAAAGATCGCAAATGGTTACTCTCTTACGGACTTGTTCATGGGTTTCCATTGCGGGAATACCGCAGGCTGTCTGATGGATGACCCGGAGATGAAATACCAGAAGATTATGCACGGACTGATGGAGCCGGGCAAGGAGCCCAATATCACCAGGGGCACGCTTGAAGGCAAGCTCAAGACCGGAGAGATCACCATCTACAGGCTCCAGTCTGCTGCTGATACAACGCTAAGGTCCTACGTTGCCGAAGGCGAGATCCTGAACATCAACCCGCAATCCTTCGGAAGTATCGCCGTCTTCGCGATCAAAGAGATGGGCAGGTTCTACAGGCACGTGCTTATCGGCAAGCAGTACCCGCACCATTCTGCTATTGCATTCAAACATGCAGGCAAGGCGCTCTTCGCCGCAACCAAGATGCTTGGAGTAGCAGATGTCTCGTTCAACCAGCCGAAGGGGATGATGTATAAAGACGAGAATCCATTCTAATATCAAATAGCAGATTACAAATTACAGATTAAAAGGGTGGGAGTGATCCCGCCCTTTTTCGTGGCGGTTATGCTGGAGTTTCATATATGATAAAAATCTTTTAATGAATACCGATAAATATATCCATTTTATGGTTACTGCAACGCTGGCGCTAATAGCCTGTCTTTTTGTCTTTCACGTTATTTTCGAACCATGGAAAAAGATAGGGTACGGGAAATTGCGCACAATTTGAGAAGGCCGTCATCGCCTTGATGTTTTGGGTAGTCTAGATCCAAACATCAAAAGGAGATGACGGCCATGGACGGAACTGTAGCACAGAACCCCGGAACTGCCTTTTCGGGCACGATCAAGGTTGATGAGGCGGAAGTGGGGCAGCACCTGTCAGAGATGGTAGCGCGAGACGGTTGAGCAGACGCTGAACAAGCTGCTGGATGCGGAGGCAGACGCGGTCTGCCGAGCCACCCGTTACGAGCGAAGTGCGGAGCGTGTGGACACCCGATCCGGGCACTATGAGCGGCCGCCGCTTCGCCGGCCCGGCCCGGGAATGCCCGCGCAATTATTCATGAATTTGAACAGACGGTAGCGAAGACCGCAAAAGAAATACCACACAGCCACCAAGCCAGCCTTCGCTATCTTTGCTTCCTTCTGTATAAAACATAGAATAAAAACGCCCCCCCGCCGGGCAAATCCCGCGAAGGTGAGACTGGCAATCTTGCCGGTCCTGGCCTTCCGCCGGGTGGCGGCCCGACCGACGCCCCCCCGGTCCGCCCGGGGCCGGGCGGCTCCCCTCAATCAATTCACCCAAAACGCAAAAACAATGCGATCCCGATTCCGACCCCGACCCTGATCCCGAGGGCCTTCCTCCTCCTCGTCGGCCACGGCACCCCCCTCCACGGGCGGCACGCCCGTGCCTACAGGAAACCCTGTCCGTCCTGTAGGCGCGGGGTTGCACCCCGCGGAGAGGCGCGGCCGGTCAGGCCGTTGCCAAACGGGTCACCAAGAAGCCCCGACGGAACGGACCTGCGTGCCCCGCCCGCGGCCGCACTTGACGAAGGCAAAAAGCCGGTATACATTCCTGATAATCACATTTAGTAAAGATGATTAACCATGCGCCACTTGGTCACCACCCGCACCCTCGCCAAAGCCGCCGGCGTCTCCCAGACGACGGTGTCTTTTGTGCTTAACGACCGCCGCGACATCGCCATCCCGGAGGCCACCCGGCAGCGCGTCCTGGCCGCCGCCGAACAGCTGGGCTGGCGCCCCAACCACATGTTGAGCGCGCTCTCCACCGGCCGCACCCGCCTGATCGGGTTGTGGAGTTCCGTGCTCGACGAGCCGTACCACACCTCGGTGTTCCACCGCCTGGAAGCCCTGCTGCGCGCCGACGGCTATGCCGTCCTCATCAGCCCGGCCCGCCAGCAGGGCGGCTATCACGAATTCGACCTGGGCATGTTCGCCAAATGGTCCGTGGACGGCCTGATCGCCTTGGACGCCCCCAAGCACGCCGTCCGGTTCCTGAAGGGTCATCCCGAATGGCAGGTACCCACCCTGTGCTTGGACTCCTTCGAGCGTGCCCGCAGCACCGCGGCGGACGAAGTGTACGTGAACGTGTTGCCGGCGGTGCGGGAGGCCTTGGATTACCTGCTGAAGACCGGCCACCGCCACATCGCCCATCTCGGCGGCGGCTGGAACAAAAGCAATCCGCGCACCCGGGAATACGGCCGGTTCATGGCCCAGGCCGGCCTGCCGGAAACCATCATCCCCGTTGTGCTCATCCCCGGCGAGCGCCACCGGCAAACCGCCTGCCTGGCGCTGAAAAATTATTTGGCAACCCACGCCTGCCCGGACGCCCTGTTTTGCGATTCCGACGAGACGGCCCTGGGCGCCTACCGCGCCTTGTGCGAGACGGGGCCCCGCGTCCCAGATGACGGGTC